>DASSNH010000259.1:0-3695 GCA_035701405.1 Rhodanobacteraceae bacterium | reverse complement strand
GGCGACTATTCGCGCGGGGTGGCGGGATTCTGGGTCGAGAACGGCAAGATCGCCCATCCGGTGCAGGAAGTGACGGTCGCCGGCAACCTGCGCGACATGTTCATGGGCGTGCAGGCCATCGGGACCGACGTGGATCCGCGCGGCTCGATCCTCACCGGCTCAATCCTGGTCGGGAAGATGACCGTCGCGGGCGAGTGATCCTGCGCGCTTTCCCGCAGCCTTCGCGCGTTCGAACCGTTGCGCGGCGGCCTTGGCGCGTGCGATGCGTCCGGCCGTGACCGGATGCGAGGACAGGTAGCGGGCGCTGGCATCGTTTCGCAATTCCGGATGCGCCTTTTCGAGCGCCAGCATCGCGCGCACGAATGCCATCGGTGAAATGCCCGCCCGCGCCAGCGCGTGGAAGGCGAAATCGTCGGCCTGCGCTTCGAAGCCGCGGGAGTAGTGTGCGTTCAGCAGGAACACCGGGATCGCCGTGGCGAACGCGCTGCCACTCACGTCGCCGGCCAGCACCCCTGCCACGACCGCCACTCCCGAACTCCTCAGCACCGTGCGCAGCATGTGGCGGTAACGCTGGTGGCCCATCTCGTGGGCGGTGACCGCCAGGAACGCGTCGTCGTCGGGGAGCGCGCGCACCATGGCATCCGTCACCACGATGATGCCGCCGCCGAGCGACAAGGCGTTGGCCCCCAGGGTCTTCGATCGATAGAACTCCAGTTGCAACCTGTCCGCATCGCCGGTGCGGGCGACGAAATCGCGGAAGCGTTTTTTCAGTTCGCCGCGGCGTGCTTCCGGCAGCGTGCTCGGTGCCAGCCAGTGCGCACGCAGCACGCCGAGTGTCCGCTTGCCGATCGCGCGGTCCACTGACTGCGGCAGGTGCATGGCCCCGTAGTCGGCGGCCATCGGCACGCCCCAGTTGAACAAGGCGACCAACGCCAGCGCCACGACCAGTACCGCGGCGGCAACGATGCCGGCGCGGCGCTCCCAGCGATTGACCCGGTTTTCCAGACGGTGGTGGCGCGGAAACCATTGGGCAACGGGAGCATCGCCGGGCACCTGGAGGCGGGCGCCGTCAGCGAACCGGAGCGTGAAGGGCACGCCCGCCAGCGGCGCACTCGGCATCACAGCGTCGAGCGGATCGGTGCGATCCACTCCTTCGCCGGTCGTATGCAGCATGGCCCCGGTGCACAGCACCGCGACGGCATGGGGCCGGCTGCTGCGACCGTCGTAGTAAGTGCCGGCGACCTCCGTCACAGTCCGATGTCGATGCTGAAGAAGCCGTCCATCTCCGCGCCCAGCGCACCGACATCGGTCTGCGCCTGGGTTTCGGCCACGAAGGCATCCAGGTCGCCCGCTGGTTCGAGACAAAGGTTCGACGCGCGATAGCGGACCATGCGCACCTTGGCCCACGGCATCGCCAAGCCGACCGTGAAGACGATCGCCGCCAGGTTGCTGAGGTAAATCCACAGCATTTCCCGGAACCCGAGTGTGCTGCGCAACCGGTGGCCTCCGCCCAAGATGGCGCCGTTGTAGAGGAGGTTCAGCATGCGCGAACGGTTGTAGGCGTAGACGGCAAGATAGGCGGGTATGTACGCGGCATAGACCGCGAGCAGGACGAGAATGGGATGCCCCTTCAAGTCCAGCCCGTGGGGCCCCGCCGATGCCAGGCCGATGATGGCGGCGAAGACCACGAGGACGAGCAATGCCAGGAGCACGATGCCGATGGTCGCGAACAGCACCTCGAAGTAGCTCGACAACTTGTTTTCGAAGTCGAACTCCGCATTCCCGTAGCGGTGGTGGCGCACCATCCAATGCTGCTGCCGCTTCTTGATCCATGGATAAGCGAACCCGGCTGTGGGCAACATCAGCAGGTACGCCGCCAGGTACCACGCATAGGCGCTCTTGAAATCCGGCTCGAACCGGAAAGGCAATCCGCGCCATGAGGAGTAGCGGGCGCGAAACGCGAGCCCGCGCACGAGCAGCCACGGCATCACCAGCGCCACGGCACCGGCCGCCGCCAATTGCGCCCATGGCGAAACCCGGCTGGCAAGGATGTAGCAGGCAAATATCAGTACGGCGATCAGCCGCCCGCGCAGGATCGGCAGCGGCTGCGCGGAATACTCGAATGGAGACCCAGCCAGCCAGGTATTCGCGTAAAAGTAGCGCCGGGTGCGTACCGATGCCCAGGCCGAATAGATGCCGAGGGTGGCGATGCTGAGCGCCAGGTTGACGATCCAGATCCTGAAATATTCACGGGGGGAGCCGCGAAATTCGAATGGCCGTTCGGGATGCGCGCGCGGCGGCGAAGATGCGGCGGGCTCGATCGGCCCAGCGTCCAGCGCCATTGTCTGGTCGTGCATGGCTTCCCCCTTGGCAGCGGCCACCCCTGGCCGTTCCCCGAGTGTACTCGCATGGCGCCGGGCAGGCGGGCCTGTTCAGGGAGCGCCGTGCCGCGCACGACGGGGACCTGGCCCGCGGCGCTTGACAGGCCGCGCCGGGAGGGCGAGAGTCACGGCGCGGTTCATCAACCGTCCACCACTGGATAGAGGGGAGCAATCCGATGAGCGTTCCACCGGAATCCGCAGTACCCAACCCGCCCGTTGCAGGCGGAAGCGCCGAAGACCGAAACCTTGCGATGCTGACGCACCTGTCCGGCATCATCCTCGGGTTCATCGTGCCGTTGATCGTGTGGCTGGTGAACAAGGACAACGCGACGAAGAGCTATCTGACGACGGAAGCGAAGGAAGCGCTGAACTTCCAGCTCACGATCCTGATCGGCTACGTGATTTGCTGGTTCCTGACCATGACGATCATCCTCGCGGTGATCGGTGGGCCGCTTTGGCTCATCCTTTGGGTCGTGAACCTGGTGTTCTGCATCATTGCCGCGATGGCCGTCAACAGCAAGGGAAGCTATCGCTATCCCTTCGCGTTGCGGCTGATCAAGTAACGGCGAACGCAGCTCCCGGGGCGCGTCGCGAGGCGCGCTCCGGTCGAGATCCGCGGTCCATCCCGGGCGTGGTGCCGCGGACCCCGCGGCCAGCACACCCTGCGTCAGCGTTCCTCGGGCGGCGCAAAAGACTGCGCGGTTTCCGGATGCGCGGGGTCGAGCAGCAGCTTCACGCGAGCCTCGGCCTGCTCCAGTGCGGCCTGGCAGTTGCGGTACAACGCGATACCGCGCTCGAAGGAGCGCAGCGATTCGTCGAGGTTCAGCTCGCCGCCTTCCATCTTGGCCACCACCTGTTCGAGTTCGTCCAGCGATTGCTCGAATTGCGCGACGGCGTTGGCTTCTTCCGATGGCGGGATCGGTTCGGCAGGCGGCTTGGACATCCGCGCACGGTACCGCACGGCCTGCGGTGAATCAATCGGTCCGCGCCGCGGCGCTTGCAAGTTTCGACCCGGTCGATGAAAATTGCCCGTTCACTGCACGGAACGTGGACTGCGCGCGTCCGGTGCCGGAGGGTAGGGCGGACATGGTCCGCCGCACCCGAGCCGGCGGGCAGTGCCCGCCCTACAGCGCCTTGGCGCGCTCTGAGGAGACGGTTGGCTGAAAGTTTCAGTGGTGGACGTAGCTCAGCTGGTTAGAGTCCCGGATTGTGATTCCGGTTGTCGTGGGTTCGAGTCCCATCGTCCACCCCAATTTTGTACAATGCGGAGTTCGCGGGCCGTTAGCTCAGTTGGTAGAGCAGGAGACTCTTAAT
>DASSNH010000258.1:0-10867 GCA_035701405.1 Rhodanobacteraceae bacterium | reverse complement strand
CATCGAACGCGAACGGGCGCATCCGTACCGGCCGTTCCTGCACTACAACTCGTGGTACGACATCGGCTATTTCACTCCGTACACCGAGGCGGAGGCGCTCAACCGCATCAATGCGTTCGGCAAGGAGCTGGTCGAGAAGCGCCACGTCAAGATGGATTCGTTCCTGTTCGACGACGGCTGGGACGACTACAGCGGAAGCTGGCATTTCTCCAAGGCGTTCCTGCACGGTTTCGTGCCGCTGTGCAAGGCGACGAAAAAGTACGGTGCCGCGCCAGGCGTGTGGCTGTCGCCGTGGGGCGGCTACGGCAAGCCACGGCAGGAACGCATCGCCAATGGCCGCAAGGCGGGCTACGAGATCGTCGACGGCGGTTTCGCGCTCTCCGGCCCGAAGTACTGGAAGCGCTTCCACCACGTGGTGATGACGCTGCTCGACGACGACTGCATCAACCAGTTCAAGCTCGACGGCACCGGCAACGTCGACAGCGTGTATCCGGGTAGCCGTTTCGACAGCGACTTTGCCGCGGCGATCCAGTTGGTCTCGGACATCCGCGCCGACAAGCCGGACACTTTCATCAACCTCACCACCGGGACCTGGGCATCGCCGTTCTGGCTGCGCCATGCCGATTCGATCTGGCGCGACGGTTACGACCACAACTTCACCGGCGTGGGTCCCAAGCGCGAGCAGTGGATCACCTATCGCGACGAGCAGACCTACCGCAACATCGTGGAGAAAGGTCCGCTGTTCCCGATCAATTCGCTGATGCTGCACGGGATCATCTTCGCCCAGCACGCGGTGGGGTTGAATACCGATCCTGGCCACGACTTCGCCAACGAGGTGCATTCCTATTTCGCGACCGGCACCGATTTGCAGGAGATGTACATCTCTCCGTCGCTGCTGACCGACGAGGATTGGGACACGCTGGCGCAGGCGGCGAACTGGTCGCGTGCCAACGCCGACGTGCTGCGCGACAGCCACTGGATCGGCGGCGATCCCGGACGGCTGGACGTCTACGGCTGGGCGGCGTGGTCTCCGGCGAAGGCTTTCATCACGCTCCGTAATCCCGACAACAAGCCGCAGCTTGCGGTCCTCGATGTCGCGCGGCAACTGGAACTGCCGAAGGATGCTGCGCACACATTCAACGTGAGCGATGTCTGGCACACGGGCGGTGACGCCGTACCGAAGACGGTCGATGCAGACCATCCCATTACGATCACGCTGCAACCCTTCGAAGTCCTGACGCTGCAATTGACACCCGGGGAATAGCGAAGCAAAGATTGCTCTTGTAGGTTGGCGCTGAGCGCAGCGAAGCCCAACGACAAACCCGGTCATACGCTTGCCACCGACGTCGCATCCCATCGCGGTTTCGGCTGTTGGGCTTCTCCCGGAACAGGTCCGGGATCAGCCCAACCTACGGAATTGCAGGTTGCTGATTCGACCCCATGGGCAACGCGGCCGGCTCCGGACGACGAGCCAAGACGGGCAACGACTGACAGAAGCCGGCACCCGTTATCCTCCGAGCATGGACTGGAACATCCTCTGGTACGTCCTCGCCGGCATCATCATCGTCGCCGGTTTCATCGGCTCGATCCTGCCCAACCTGCCGGGGATTCCCGTGATGTTCGGCGGGATGCTGCTGGCCGCGTGGGTGGGCCATTTCGAGAAGATCCCGGTATGGGTGGTCGTCTTCCTCGGCCTGCTCGCCGCGTTCTCGATCCTGTTCGACTTCCTGGCCGGAACCTGGGGCGCCAAACGCTACGGCGCCAGCAAGGCGGCG
Source organism: Rhodanobacteraceae bacterium (assembly GCA_035701405.1). Classification (GTDB taxonomy): domain Bacteria; phylum Pseudomonadota; class Gammaproteobacteria; order Xanthomonadales; family Rhodanobacteraceae; genus 66-474. The sequence goes on along the minus strand of DASSNH010000258.1, from coordinate 9,092 downwards.
GTGTGGGGCGCCTTCATCGGCACGATCATCGGACTGTTCTTCGGCATCCCCGGCATCATCCTCGGACCGTTCATCGGTGCGGTGGCCGGTCAACTGGCGAGCGGCAGCCGCGTCGAACAGGCCGCGCGCGTCGGCGTCGGCACCTGGATCGGCCTCGTGATCGGCACCGCGATCAAGCTCGCAACCGCGTTCATGATGCTGGGAACCTTCGCGCTGGCACTCTTGATCTGAGTCCGCGTACAAAGAAGCCAAACGCTCCGGCAACTGCTCGTTCGTGGACGTCAGCGGCAGACCCCTTGGGCACGCAACTCGCGCAGCGCCACGTCCACGATCGTCTCGACGTCATCCGCAGCGTCGAGCGCGATCGTTCGCGGCTCGCGGCCGTCGGGTTCCTCGAACGTTTGCAACTGACTGGCAAGCAGGGACCCCGGCATGTACGGGTGATCCCGCGTTTGCAGTCGCCGCTCCAATTCGCTGCGCGGCACGCGCAGATAGAAGAACCACACCTGCGGCCGATGCTCACGCAGGAAATCGCGATAGCGCAGCTTCAGCGCGGAGCAGGCAACGACGGTGGGTACGCCCTCGCGCGCGCACTCGTCGATCCAGCGCGCGATGGCAGCCAGCCATGGCGCGCGGTCCGCGTCGTCGAGCGGATGGCCAGCGCGCATCTTTTCGACATTGGCAGGACCATGGAACTCGTCTCCGTCGCGGAAGCACCAGTCGAGGAGCGCCGCGAGGGCGCGGCCGATCGTGGTCTTGCCGGAACCGGAAACGCCCATGACCACCACGGCCGGGGGCGGCACATCCATGGGGGACGACGACAATCGAGCAGTCCCGCCCTCACACCATCTCGAAGATGCCGGCCGCGCCCATGCCGGTGCCGATGCACATCGTGACCATGCCGTATTTCTGATTGCGCCGACGCATGCCGTGGACCAGGGTGGCGATGCGGATGGCGCCGGTGGCGCCGAGCGGATGGCCGAGCGCGATCGCGCCGCCTTCGGGATTGACCTTGCCGGGGTCGAGGCCGAGATCCTTGATCACCGCGAGCGCCTGGGCCGCAAAGGCCTCGTTCAATTCGATCCAGTCGAGCTGGTCGCGCTTGATGCCGGTCCGCTCAAGCGCCTTCGGGATTGCTTCCTTGGGGCCGATGCCCATGATGTCGGGCGCGACGCCTGCGACCGAATAGCCGACGAACCGCGCGAGCGGCGTCAGGCCGTAATCCTTGATGGCCTGTTCGCTGGCCAGCAGGACCGCGCCGGCACCGTCCGACATCTGCGATGAATTGCCGGCGGTGACGCTGCCGCCCTGCTTGAACACCGGCCGCAGCTTGGCCAGCGCCTCGGCACTGGTATCGCGGCGAGGGCCTTCGTCGTTCTCGATCAAGCGGCGGTCTTCGGTCACGCCCCGCGAGCGCAGGTCCGGATAGCGGTCGTCGAGCGGGTAGGGCGCGATCTCCTCCTTGAAGTTGCCCGCGTCCTGGGCGGCGATCGCGCGCTGGTGGCTGCGCAGCGCGAAGGCATCCTGCTCCTCGCGGCTGACCTTCCAGCGCTCGGCGACGTTCTCGGCGGTGATCCCCATGCCGTAGGCGATGCCGATGTTGTCGTCCTTGAAGATGTCCGGGTTCATCGCGACCTTGTGGCCCATCATCGGCACCATGCTCATCGACTCGGTGCCGCCCGCGAGCACGAGGTTGGATTCGCCGAGGCGGATCGTGTTGGCCGCGATCGCGACCGACTGCAATCCGGACGAGCAGAAGCGGTTGATGGTCATGCCCGGCACGGTGTCCGGCAGGCCGGCGAGCAGCGCACCGATGCGCGCCACGTTCATGCCTTGCTCGGCTTCCGGCATCGCGCAGCCGATCACCACGTCGCTGATGCGGTTGACGTCGATCCCGGCGCACTCGTCCAGCGTCTCGCGCAGCACGTGCGCCAGCATGTCGTCGGGCCGGGTGTTCCGGAACACGCCGCGCGGGGCCTTCCCGACCGGCGTGCGCTTGGCGGCGACGATGTAGGCGTCCTGGATTTGCTTGGTCATGGGTCGAATCTCCAAAAGCGGGAACAGGGATCAGGGAACAGGGAACAGAGACGAAGAGGAGCGCGGAGGGCCAACCGAGCGCACACTCCCCGTTCCCTGTTCCCGGTTCCCGCTCTCAATTTCGTAGCGGCTTGCCGGTAGTCATCGTGTGCGCGATGCGCGCCTGGCTCTTTTCCATCTGCGCGAGTTCCATGAAGTGGTGGCGTTCGAGGTCGAGCAGCCATTGCGCATCGACCATGCTGCCGCGCTCGATGTTGCCGCCGCACAGGGTGTCGGCAATTCGGGACGCGACTTCCATGTCGTGCTCGGAAATGAAATGCCCCGCCAGCATGTTGACGAGCTGTGCCTTGATGGTCGCGGTGCCGACATCGCCGGCCACGCGCGTGGCCCGCGGCAGCGGCGGACGCCAGCCGGATTCGGCCAGTGAGGACGCGACGTTCTTCGCGACGTGGAGCAACTCGTTGGCGTTGAAAACCACCACGTCGGAGTCGCGCAGCAGTCCGAATTGCCGGGCTTCCAGTGCGCCGGTCGACGCCTTGGCCATCGCCACGGTCTCGAAATAGCGCTTGACGTGGTCGAACGGATCTTCGCCGTGCGCCGCGCGCGAGCAGCGTTCGGCGATCTCCTTCAGGCCGCCGCCGGCGGGCAACAGGCCGACGCCGGCTTCGACCAGGCCGATGTAGCTTTCCAGGGCGGCGACGGTGCGCGCCGAGTGCATCTGCAGTTCGCAGCCGCCGCCGAGGCACAGCCCACGCACCGCGGCGATGGTCGGAACCAGTCCGTGCTGCACGCGCATCGTCGCGCGCTGGAAGTTGGCGATCATCGCTTCGAGTTGCGAAACCTTGCCGTCCTTCAAGAGCGCGAGTACGCCCTTGAGGTTGGCGCCGGCCGAGAACACCGGGCCGGTCTGCCAGACCACCAGTGCTTTCAGCTTCTGCTCGGCCAGGCCGACCGCGTGCTGGATGCCGTCCAGCACCTGGTCGTCGAAAGTGCACATCTTGGTCTTGAAGCTGACGATGCCGATGTCGTCGCCGTCCAGGGTCCACAGGCGGATCCCGTCGTTTTCCCAGACCGTGGTGCCCTGGTCGAACTTCTCGCCGATCAGCGCATCGGGGAACAACTGGCGCTTGTAGACGGACGCCGACGAACGCGGAATGTCTTTGTTCTCGCGTGGCGAGTACGAGCCGTCCGCGAAATGGACGCCCTTGCGGCCGTCCGTCACCCACGCGGGAAGCGGGGCATTGCTCATGGCCTTGCCGGCGGCAATGTCCTCGGCGATCCACTTGGCCACCTGTTCCCAACCGGCAGCCTGCCAGGTTTCGAACGGGCCCAGCTTCCAGCCGTAGCCCCAGCGGATCGCGAAGTCGACATCGCGCGCGGTGTCGGCGATCGATTCGAGGTGGAAAGCGGTGTAGTGGAAGAGGTCGCGGAAGCATGCCCACAGGAACTGCGCCTGCGGATCGTTCGACTCGCGCAGCTTGGCAAACTTCTCGGCAGGATTCTTGATCGCGAGGATCGCAGCGACTTCCTCCGAAGCCTTCTGCTCCGACGGGCGGTAGTCCTGCTTCGCGAGATCCAGCACCTGGATCTCCCTGCCGGCCTTGCGATAGAAACCGGCACCGACTTTCGCGCCCAGCGCGCCTTTCCCGATCAGCGCCGTCAACCACGCGGGCGACTTGAAATGCTCGTGCCACGGGTCATCGGGCAGGGTGTCGGCCATTGTCTCGATGACGTGCGCCATGGTGTCGAGGCCGACGACATCGGCGGTGCGGTAGGTCGCCGACTTCGGCCGTCCGATCGCGGGACCGGTCAGCGCGTCCACCGCGTCGAACCCGAGCTTGAATCGGGTGGTGTGGTGCATCGTCGAGAGGATCGAGAACACCCCGATGCGGTTGCCGATGAAGTTCGGCGTGTCCTTCGCGAACACCACGCCCTTGCCGAGCGTGGATGTGAGGAAGGCTTCCAGACCCTCGAGCAGTTTCGGATCGGTCGCTTGGCCCGGGATCACCTCGACCAGGTGCATGTAGCGCGGCGGGTTGAAGAAGTGCACGCCGCAGAAGCGATGCCGCAGGTTTTCCGGCAACGCTTCGGCCAACTGGTTGATCGACAGGCCCGAGGTGTTGCTGGCGAGGATCGTGCGCTCCGGAATGTGTGCTGCAACCTTCCTGTAGAGGTCGAGCTTCCAGTCCATCCGTTCGGCGATCGCCTCGATCACGAAATCGCAATCCTTCAATGCGTCGAGGTCCTCCTCGTAATCCGCGGGACGAATCGCGGCAGCGAGGTCCTTCAGGGCGAGCGGCGCGGGCGACATCTTGCCGAGGTGCTGGATCGCCTTGACGGCGATGCCGTTCTTCGGGCCGTCCTTGGCGGCGAGGTCGAACAGCACCGTCGGGATGCCGGCGTTGGTCAGGTGGGCCGCGATCTGCGCGCCCATGACGCCGGCGCCCAGCACGGCGGCTTTGCGGATGCGAAGGGTTTCGGATGGCATGGAATCTCCGGAGCGATCGATGAATCGAGTAACGGACTATTGTGCGGTGTGGCCCCTGGTTTTGCTCGCCATCCCGGAATCGAAAAGCGATATCCGGGACCCAGAGCCTTTTTGTCCGTGCCGGCTGTTGCGAGAAAGACACTGGGTTCCCGCTTTCGCGGGAGTGACGACATGCAAGCAGTGCAGGCCTTTGCTATGCCCGCAAGCCCGCCGCGGTGAAATGGATCAGATGTTTGGCGGTCTGTTCCCGGTGTTCGCGCTCGCTGTCGCGGGTACGCCGCTGGATCATCCCGAAATCGGCCATGGCATAGGTCAACGCCCCGACCGCGATGTCGAGTCGCCAATACAGCTCTTCCTTGCCGAGCTGCGGCAGCAGCCGCGCGAACGCGGTGGCGAAATCCTTGAGCACATAGCCGTAATTGTCCGACAGGAACCGGCGCAGGTGGCTGTTGTGCTCGGCGAAGGCACGCGCCAGCACGCGCATGAATACCGAGCCGCCGCGGCGATCCAGCGACAGTTCGAGGGCAGGGGTGATGAAGGCGTCCAGGACGGCTTCCAGCGTGGGCGTCCCGGCCGCTTCGAGGGCGGCCAGCTGCTCGAGGCGCCGTCGGCTCAGCTCGTCCAGGCGGCGGCGGAAGACTTCCTCGATAAGGTTGTCCTTGGACCCGAAGTGGTAGTTGACGGCCGCCAGGTTGACGTTGGCCGCGGCCGTGACCTGGCGGAGTGATGCCCCGGCGAAGCCGCGCTCGGCGAACAATTCCTCGGCAGCCCCGAGGATCCGCTGGCGGGTGGAGAATGGCGGGGTGCCGTGCATGCCGTGCCCTGCTCGGATTTCAAACAATCGTTTGAAGTCTAGGTCCCCCCGTCGCAGGGGTCAATCGGGGCGCCGGCGCATGGCGAAGATGGCCCCGTTGAGCTAGAATTCTTCATTCTTTTGTGAGCTAACCCCGCATTTGAGCGGGTTTTTCGGACTATGCTCGGACGCCGAAGGGCATCGCGTGCATTTTTCCTGCCCTTCGTTCAACAGTCGAGGACCCCATGGCGCTGGAGCGCACCCTTTCCATCATCAAACCCGACGCCGTCGCGAAGAACGTGATCGGCCAGATCTACGCGCGTTTCGAGGAGGCGGGGCTCAGGATCGCCGCCGCGAAAATGAAGCAACTCTCGCGCGCGGAAGCCGAGGGCTTCTACGCGGTGCACCGCGAGCGTCCGTTCTTCAAGCCGCTGGTCGATTTCATGCTGTCGGGTCCGGTGATGATCCAGGTGCTCGAAGGCGATGGCGCGATCGCCAAGAATCGCGAACTGATGGGGGCAACCAATCCGAAGGAAGCGGCACCCGGAACCATCCGGGCGGATTTCGCACAAAGCATCGACGCGAACGCCGTGCACGGCTCGGACGGCCCGGACACCGCGCGGTTCGAAATCGGTTACTTTTTCGCCGCGACGGAACTTTGCAGCCGGTAGTACGTTGGGGAACAGCATGGCCGACCTGGCCCGTGCCAATCTGCTGGATTTCGATCGCGACGGACTGCGCAACTTCTTCGCCGAACTGGGCGAGAAGCCTTGGCGCGCCGATCAGGTGATGAAGTGGATGTACCACCGCCTCGAAAGCGATTTCGAGGCGATGACCGATCTCGGCAAGTCGCTGCGTGAAAAGCTGCCCGAGGTCGCGGTCATTGCTCCGCCCAAGGCCTTGCTGGACAACGCCTCCAGCGATGGCACCCGCAAATGGCTGCTGGGCATGGACGCGGGCAACGCGGTCGAGACCGTGTACATCCCGGAGCCCACGCGCGGCACGCTGTGCGTGTCCTCGCAGATCGGCTGCGGCCTCAACTGCACCTTCTGTTCCACGGGCACCCAGGGCTTCAACCGCAACCTCGCCGCCTCCGAGATCATCGGGCAGGTGTGGCATGCCGCGAAGCAGCTCGGCAACGTCACCCACCAGCAACGCCGCATCACCAACGTGGTGATGATGGGCATGGGCGAGCCGCTGCTGAACTTCGACAATGTCGTCAAGGCGATGAGCTTGATGCGCGACGACCTCGGCTTCGGCCTCGCCTCCAAGCGCGTGACGCTCTCGACCGCCGGCGTGGTGCCGATGATCGACAAGCTTGGCGAAGTCGCCGACGTGTCGCTCGCTGTATCGCTGCATGCACCCAACGACGAGCTGCGCACGCAACTGGTGCCACTCAACAAGCGCTGGGGCATCGACGAACTGCTCGATGCCTGCGCGCGCTACGCCGCGCGCCGCCCGCGTACCACGATCACCTTCGAATACACCTTGATGAAGGGCATCAACGACACGCCGGCGCTCGCGAAGCAATTGGTGAAACGGATGCGCCGGCTGCCGGGCAAGGTGAACCTGATCCCGTTCAATCCTTTCCCGGGCACCCGCTACGAACGGTCCGACGAAGGCACCATCCGGGCATTCCAGACGATCCTGCTGGATGCGGGCGTGCAGACGATGGTGCGCCGCACCCGCGGCGAGGACATCGATGCGGCCTGCGGCCAGCTCAAGGGCAGGGTGGCCGACCGCACCCGCCGACACGCCGAATTCCAGCGCCGCCTGGCGGCCCGAACCGAGGTGCAGACGCATGCGGCTTAGGTCTTCCAGTGTGTTGGCGGTGGCGCTGCTCGCGCTCGGGCTGGCGGCGTGCAAGCACGACCCGGGGATCATCAAGTACCCGACCCCGATGAGCAATCTCGAGAACGCGCCCACCGAATCGGCGCAGCGGGACAAGCAGTCGGCCGCCCAGACCCATACCCAGCTCGCCGCGGCGTACATGGGGCAGAACAACCTGAAGGAAGCCGAGACCGCCCTGCACAAGGCGATCGGTTTCGACAGCAAGTACATTCCCGCGCATACGATGCTCGCCATCCTCGATTGGCGCATCAACCGGCTGCAGGACGCCGACAAGGAATTCCGCGCCGCGATCTCCCTGGATCCCTCGAACGGCGACACCAACAACAACTACGGCAAGTTCCTGTGCGAGACGGGCAAGCGCGACGAGGCCATGAAGTACTTCAAGCGCGCGCTCACCGACCCGTTCTACAAGACACCGGCAGTGGCGAACGCCAACGCCGGCATGTGCCTGCTGGAAGGCAATGATTACGCTGGCGCCGAGCCGTACCTCCACAAGGCGCTGTCCATCGATTCCACGTACGGTGCGGCCTTGCTCGCGATGACCGAGCTGGACTATCGCAAGGGCGACGCCTTCGCCGCGCGTGGTTACCTGCAACGCTTCGAAGCCGCAGGACGCGCCACCCCCGACTCGCTGCTGCTCGGCTACCGGATCGCCACCCGCCTTGGTGACAAGGAGACCGCCACCAACTACGCCAACCGCCTGCAGGATCAGTTCCCGAATTCCGCGCAGGCGCAATCGCTGAACGGTTCCAGCCAATGATCGATCGCGAAGACAGCCCCGACCTGTTCTCCGACATTCCATCGCGCGACGCGGCGCCGGCCGCTCCGATGGAACAAGGCCCGCCCGCTGCGGAAGGAAAGCTCGGCGAGCGCCTCCGCGCCGCGCGCGAGGCGCAGGGGCGCTCCCTCGCCGACTGCGCGGGCGAGTTGCACCTGCCCATCAAGGTGCTGGAACGGCTGGAGCGCAACGAGTTCGGCGAGGCCGAGCATTTCGTTTTCCTGCGCGGTGCGCTGTCCGGCTACGCGAAGTTGCTGGGGCTGCCGCCCGGCAGTTGCGATGCCACCTTGCGCACCGTCGCGCCGCCGGAGCAGCCTGCATTGGTGTCGGTCACGCGCACGTCGACGGCGCGCTGGCTGCTCCAGCGCTACGGGACCGCCGCGACCTACATCGTCCTGACCGCGACCATCGCCGTGCCGCTCGTGCTGCTCGGCGTGCGCGGGGGACTCGAGCGGCCGGCGACCCGGATCGTTTCCCTGGACCAGGCGCCGACGGCATCCACCCAAGCCGCCGGACTGAAATCGAGGCCGTCGTCGCCTGACACGCCGGCGAGTTCGCCGGATGCCACGCCACTCCGCGCTTCGATGACGCCATTCGCCGCGATCGGCCTCACCGACGACACGGCTTCCGACGGCGCGGCCAACCGCACCCCGGTCGCACCGGCGCCCGTTCCGCCCGCGGTGGCCGGTGGGCAGCACACGCTGGCGATCACGGCCAAATCCGACTGCTGGTTCGAGATCACCGATGCCGGCGGCAACAAGGTCGATTCGGGCCTGCTGCATGCGGGTGACACCCGCACCTGGCATTCGGCGGGCGTGCTGCACGTCACCGTAGGCAATGCCGACGGCGTCAGCGTGACGCGCGATGGCCAGCCGTTCGCGCTGGCACCGTACCGGCGCGCCAACGTCGCGCGCTTCGATGTGTTCGGCAAGACCGCCGGCCCCATCGAAAGCAACCGGTACTGACGACCCGTTCTGCTGTATCCTTGGCCGTTTCCCCGCGCAGGCGGGGTTTCGCTGTGCGTGGATGAACCATGGCTTTCGAAGACTACGACGAATACGAGCAGGGCGAAGCCGTCCGCAAGTGGATCCGGGAGAACGGCATCGCCGTGGCCGTCGGCGTGGTGCTCGCGCTGCTGCTGATCT
>DASSNH010000257.1:0-4182 GCA_035701405.1 Rhodanobacteraceae bacterium | reverse complement strand
CCTGCCCTGCGTCCAGCGGACCGCCGCCGCGCCACGGCGCATCGGTGCTGGCCTTGCGCCCCGCGTGCGCGAGCTGCATGCCCGCAGCGGCGCCCTGCCCGCGGATGAACGATGCGATCCGCGACCAGGCTTCCGCCTGCGTATCGTTCCAGATGCCGGCGTCGTCCGGCGAAATGCGTCCTTCGGGCGAAACCGCAGTCGCCTCGGTGAAGACCAGCGCCGCGCCACCCACCGCGCGACTCCCGAGGTGTACCAGGTGCCAGTCGGTCGGGACGCCGTCCGGCGACGAGTACTGGCACATCGGCGATACCACGATGCGGTTGCGAAGGTGAAGTTCGCCCAGCGAGATCGGTTCCAGCAGCATCACGACTCCCGGCTTGCACTGATCCCATCGACATGAGGGCCGCGAACGCGCCTTCAATGCCGAGTGCTCTTGTAGGTTGGCGCTGAGCGCAGCGAAGCCCAACGAGGTCGCGGCTCCCGCCCATCGCCCCCCAAACGGCTGATGGCACTCCCGGGATATGTCCGGCGATCGCACTTATGCGCGCCGCAGCGACCAGAAGGGAATCCTGCGACGCAGCCGATAGCCCAGTCGCTCATACAACGCCTTGGCGCGCAAGTTCGCCAGGCTGACGTGCAGGAACGGCGTCTGGCCGCGCTCGAGGGTGTCGTTGGTCAGGAATGCGGTCAGGCGGCTCGCGTAGCCGAGTCCCTCGAAATCGGGATGGGTGCAGATCGCGCTCATTTCCGTGTGGGTTTCGGTACCGAGGCGTTCGCCGATCATCGCCGCCAGCCGACCATCCACGTACATTCCGAAATAGCGGCCGAGTTCCATGGTGCGCGGGCGAAAGTAATGCGGATACACCAGCGCCGTGAGCGCCAGCGCGTCGGCGCGTTGGGCGCCACCGAGCGGCACGATTTCCGGACCGCCAGGCATTTCGATGCGTCCGCCGCAGACCATTTGCGCGAGCTCGCCGAGCGACTCGAGCCGCCAATTGGCCGACAGCCGCGGCGCCACGCCCAGCAGCAGCACCGTTTCATCCGGCGCCACCAGCGATGCGAGCCCCTCCTCCACATCCGCACCTGCCTCGGCAACACCGAGGAAGGGGGCGAACTCGGGCGGGTAACGCGCGACCTTCCCGGCATCGAGCGCCAAACGGCGATGCCGGGTGTGCAGCGATGCCCAGAACGGATTGTCGAGCCCGGATGATTCCATCCGGCGATGTTAACGAGGAACGCGCGACATCGTGGCGGCACCGACCGCCAACCCGCTTGCATTCGTGATACGTTGCACCGCTTTCGGCAAGCGCCGGAGCCACCATCACCTTGGACAGCGCCGATCTTTACCGCGAAGCTTTCGTGCTCGACTGCAATGCCCTCGAGTCGATCGGAACACAGTTCGATGAGGCGGCGCGCCTGCAGGACCTGCGCGACTCCGGCGTCAGCGCCATCAAGACCACGCTGGGCGGCGCCAACGGCACGTTCGAGCAAGCCGTGGCCGACATTGCCTCCGCGCAGGCATTGATCGAGCGCCACCCGGAGCATTTCATCAAGGTCCGGCGCCACGCCGACCTCGAACGCGCCAAGCCCGAGCAGAAGGTCGCGGTGATCTTCTCGTTCGAGGCCGCCACGATGCTGGCGGACAAGCTCGAGCGCATCGACCTGTTCCGCAACCTCGGCGTGCTGATCATGCAACTGAGCTACAACCACGCCACGCCGCTGGGCCACGGCTGCCTCGACGGCGAAACGGGCGGCCTCACCGGGCTCGGCCGCGATGCCATCGCACGCATGAACGACCTGGGTGTCGCGCTGGACTTGAGCCATTCCAACACCCGGACCACGGCGGAGGCGATCGCCGCATCACGAAAGCCGCCGCTGGTCACCCACGCCGGCTGCCGTGCCGTGTTCATGCATCCGCGCAACAAGCGCGACGAGGACATGAAAGCGCTGGCCGACCGCGGTGGCGTGATGGGCATCTACATGCTGCCGTTCCTGACGCCCGACGACAGGCAGCCGATGCTGGCCGATTACATGCAACACATGGCGCACGCGCTGAAGATCTGCGGTGAGGACCACGTCGGCATCGGTAGCGACACCGCGTTCTTCACCGTCGGCGACGCCGAGCTGAAGGCGATGGCAGACGAAGCGGAATCCCGGCGCAAACACGGCGTCGGTTCGCCGGGCGAGAACCGTCCGCCATACATTCCCGACATCAACACGCCGCGCAAGCTGGAGCGCGTCGCCGATGCCCTGCTGAAGCACGGCTATTCCGCGCGCGTCGCGGAAAAGGTGCTCGGCCTGAACTTCGGCCGTGCATTCAGGGAGATCTGGACAGCTTGAACCCGTACCCAGGTACGGGTTTAGAACGTCGCGGAGGCAAGGCCATGACGGAACGAACCATCGGGCAATTGGCACACGATGCCGGCGTCGGCATCGAGACGATCCGCTATTACCAGCGCATCGGCTTGATCGCGAAACCGCAACGCGCCTTCAACGGCTGGCGTCGTTATCCGGAACGCACGCTGCAGCTCCTGCATTACCTGCGGCAAGGACGGCAACTCGGCTTCACCCTGCGCGAACTCGGCGATCTTTTCAGCCAATCGGACATCGGCGCACCCCGGTTCTGCATGGCGTTTCGCGCTGCGATCGAGGCAAAGGTCGCCGAGCTGGATAGCGAGCTGGAACGCCTGCAGGCTCATCGCGCGCAGTTGCGCGAATTCGCGAAGTCATGCAGGCAACGTGAACAGTCCGGGCGGTGCCCGATGCTCAATCGCCTGGCCTGTTCCGGCGAGCCGCCTATTCAGCGAGGAACCGACATCGATGGCGATGCATGAACGAATCCGGATCGCGGGCGCACTCGGGCTGATGGGCGCATTGCTGCTGGCGGTCGGCGATCAATGCCTGTACTTCGCCGCCACCAGCGGCGCGGATTTCATGCACGGCTTGCGCGGCATCGTCGCCGCGGCGCCCACCGGCCGCGTGCTGTTCGGTGCGAGCCTGGGGCCGATCGCGGCATTGCTGTATCTCGCCGGGTTCTGGCACGTGTACATGCGGCTGCGTCCACGGCATCCGCGCATGGCGGCGATCATCGCGATCGGCCTGTCACTCTGCCTCCTGGCCGGCACGGCGTATCACGTGTTGTGGGGCGAAAAAGCGCTGGCGATAAAAGCCACGCTGGGCGCCACCGCAACCGCGCAGCCTGTGCTGGCCGCGCTCGAAGCACAATTGCACGCTTTCGCCGCGAATGTGTACCTGATCGCCGAGATCGCGGGTTATCCATCCGCGGTGCTGCTGGCGATCATGGTCGCCACGGGCCGCAGCGACTACCCGCGCTGGCTGGCACTGCTGACTCCGGTCGTGCCGCTCGTGATCTTGCAGCTCGTTGCGCCTTACACCCCGGCGCCGTTCGGCTCGCTGGTAGCCGGCAGTGCCAGCAACCTCTCGTTCGCCGTCTTTTTCGCAGCGTCACTCGCCACCCCGCGAAAGCCGATGCATGCGGACGTGTCCTTCGCCGGCTCCTGATCGCGCGATAGACTCGGCGGGTCCACTTCTCCAGGCAGGCCCATGAGCAAAGGCACCCACGACTACACGCCCGACGCGCGCAACGCGGCCATAAAAATCAACTTGAACGGCGAACTGGTCGCACGCGACGAAGCGAAGGTTTCCGTGTTCGATGCCGGCTATGTGCTCGGCGACGGGGTGTGGGAAGGCATCCGCGTGCATGACGGTGGCCTGCCCTTTCTCGACATGCACCTCGACCGTCTGTACGAAGGCGCCAAGGCCATCGACATGGACATCGGCCTCACGCGCGAACAGTTGACGCAGCGCATCGTCGAAACGCTGCGCGCCAACGACATGCGCGACCACGTGCACATCCGCCTGATGGTCACGCGCGGCATCAAGGCCACGCCGCACCAGGACCCGCGTTTCGTGATCGGACCGCCGACCATCGTGATCGTGCCCGAATACAAGGAGCCGCTGCCGGAAACGGTGGAGCGCGGCATTCGGCTGTTCACCGTGCATGTGCGCCGCGGCGCGCCCGATGTGCAGGACCCGAAGCTCAACAGCCACTCGAAGCTCAACTGCATCCTCGCCTGCATCCAGGCCCAGAAGGCCGGCTACGACGAAGCGTTGATGCTCGATCCGCACGGTTTCGTCTCGACCTGCAACTCGACGCACTTC
>DASSNH010000256.1:0-2920 GCA_035701405.1 Rhodanobacteraceae bacterium | reverse complement strand
TAATTTTGGGTCGCGGCGAGGCGGCTGGTGACCGCGCGCGCGGTGTCCGTCGACAGGCGGGGTCAAACGCCCGTTGGCGCGGGCCGAGCGGTTGCATGCTCGGTCCCGCAAGGCCTGTTCCGGACCTGCGCCGAACCAGGTACGCCGAAGAGTGCGGGACGGCACCTTTCGACAACGATCAACTATCCGTGGTGACCATCGTGAGTGACGGCGGCAGTTTGTTGCAGCAGTTGGCGGAAACTTCGCAATTCGGCGGCGGCAACGCCGCTTATCTCGATCAATTGTACGAGGACTGGCTGCGCGATCCGCAGTCGGTTGCGCCGGAATGGCGCACGTGGTTCCAGGGACTGCGCGGCACCGGCGACGTTTCCCACGCCGACGCGATCGCACGCATCGTCGCCGCGCAGCAGCAAGGCCGTCGAGCCGGCGTTCCGATGGATGATGCCCACGCCCGCAAGCAAGCGGGGGTGTTGCGGTTCCTGACCGCATATCGTTCACGCGGCCATCTTGCGGCCGACCTCGATCCGCTGGCAATCGCGCCCAAGCGTCCCGCGCCCGACCTCGACCTGCCCTTCCACGGCTTGTCCGACGCCGACCTCGACACCGAATTCGACTGCGGCACGTTCGCCGGCGGCGGCCATCGCATGAGCTTGCGCAATTTGCGCGAACGCCTGCGCCGCACCTACGTCGCCAGCATCGGCGCCGAGTTCATGCACATCAGCGACCACAACCAGCGTCGCTGGATTTACGATCGGCTGGAACAGGCCAGCGGTGACGCGGGACTCGACGATGAAACCCGCAAGCGCGTGTTGGCGAAGCTGACCGCAGCCGACGGACTGGAACGCTACCTGCACACCAAGTACGTCGGCCAGAAGCGCTTTTCGCTGGAAGGCGGCGATTCGCTGATCCCGCTGCTGGACGACCTGATCCGCCGCGCCGCCGGCGACGACGTACACGAACTGGTGATCGGCATGGCGCACCGCGGGCGCCTCAACGTGCTGGTCAACATCCTCGGCAAGCCGCCGCAACAGTTGTTCGCGGAATTCGAGGGCAAGCACGATGGCCCCGACGATCCTGCGCATTCGGGCGATGTGAAATACCACATGGGTTTCTCGGCCGACATCGCCGCGCCCGCCGACAACATCCACGTCGCGCTGGCTTTCAATCCGTCGCATCTGGAAATCGTCAATCCGGTGGTTTCGGGTTCGGTGCGCGCGCGCCAGATCCGCGCGCACGACGGGTCGCACGAACACGTCCTGCCCGTCCTGATCCATGGTGACGCCGCGCTGTCGGGCCAGGGCGTCAACATGGAACTCCTGAACATGTCGAAGACCCGCGGCTTCGGGGTCGGCGGCACCGTCCACATCGTGGTCAACAACCAGATCGGCTTCACCACCGACGCCGAGGACGGGCGCAGCACGCTGTATTGCACCGACGTCGCCAAGATGGTGAACGCGCCGGTGCTGCACGTGAACGGCGACGACCCCGAGGCCGTGCTGCAGTGCGCGCGCCTGGCATTCGATTTTCGCCAGCAGTTCCACAAAGACGTGGTGGTCGACCTGGTCTGCTACCGGCGCCACGGCCACAACGAGGCCGACGAACCTTCTGCCACCCAGCCGGTGATGTACGACGTGATCAAGCAGCTCCGCCCCACGCGCGAGCTGTACGCCGACCGCCTCGCCAGGCAGGGGCTGATCGCCGCCGATTACGGGAAGAAGCTGTTCGAGGACTATCGCGCGAAACTGGATGCCGGCAAGCCCGTCACCGAACTCGCGCCGCCCGGTACCCAGAAGTTCGCGGTGGACTGGAGCCGTTTCAGCCACGGCAGCTTGGCGCAACCGGTCAAGACCGGCGTGGCGCGCAAGCGGCTCAACCAACTCGCCGCGAGGATCCTGGTGTGGCCGGAAAACGTCACGCTGCAGTCGCGGGTCGCCAAGATCTACGCGGATCGCCGCAAGATGGCCGAGGGCGAGTTGCCGCTCGACTGGGGCTACGCGGAGAACCTCGCCTATGCGACCTTGATCGACCAGGGCTGGGGCCTGCGGCTGGTCGGCCAGGACACGCCGCGCGGGACCTTCTTCCACCGCCATGCCGAATTGCACGACCAGAAGACCGGCAACGTCTATACCCCGCTCGCCCACGTGCGCGAGGACGTCGCGGTCGAGGTGATCGATTCGCTGCTGTCCGAAATGGCGGTGATGGCGTTCGAGTACGGATTCTCCACCGCGGATCCCTACACGCTGGTGATCTGGGAGGCCCAGTTCGGCGACTTCGCCAACGGCGCGCAGGTGGTGATCGACCAATTCATCTCGTCCGGCGAGGCGAAGTGGGGCCGGCTGTGCGGCCTGGTGCTGCTGCTGCCGCACGGCTACGAAGGCCAGGGACCGGAACATTCATCGGCGCGACTCGAGCGCTATCTGCAACTGTGCGCGCTGGACAACATGCAGGTGTGCGTGCCGACCACGCCGTCGCAGATGTTCCACCTGCTGCGCCGGCAGGTGTTGCGCGACTGCCGCAAGCCGCTGGTTGCGCTGACGCCCAAGTCGCTGCTCCGGCACAAGCTCGCGGTGTCGTCGCTCGACGATCTCGAGAACGGCAGCTTCCATCTCGTGATTCCCGACCAGCGCATCATCGACAAGGGCGCGAATGCGAAAAAGGTCAAGCGCGTGGTGCTCTGTTCGGGGAAGGTGTACTACGACTTGTTCGAGGAAGCGGAAAAGCGGAAGCTCGGCGATGTCGCGGTCGTGCGCGTCGAACAGCTCTATCCGTTCCCGCGCACCGAGGTCACTGCCGAGCTCGACAAGTACCCGGCCGCGAAGGAAGTGATCTGGTGCCAGGAGGAACCGCAGAACCAGGGCGCCTGGTTCCAGATCCGCCACCACCTGCAGGCCTGCACGGGCGCGAATCGCAGCCTGCATTA
>DASSNH010000255.1:0-9341 GCA_035701405.1 Rhodanobacteraceae bacterium | reverse complement strand
CTCGTTGCGGAGGCTGCACGGAAGCTGCAGGCCGACGGCGTCAAGGTGCGCGCCGTGTCGATGCCGAGTTGGGAGCTGTTCGGGCAACAGGACCAGGCGTACCGCGATTCGGTCCTGCCGCCGCAGGTAAAGAAGCGCCTGGCTGTCGAAGCCGGCGCAAGCCAAGGCTGGGAGCGCTGGGTCGGCGACGCCGGCGCGACGCTCACGGTGGACCGCTACGGCGCCTCGGCGCCCGGCGAACTGGTGCTCGAGAAATACGGCTTCACCGTCGACAACGTGATCGTGCAGGCGAAGGCGTTGCTGGGGGGCTGAAGCGTTATTACAACTCGCCTTCCGAACAAGCGAACGCGGGTGCAGGTTATACCGCTTTTGCAGGAGCGGCCCATGGCCTGACCGCACTTGCGAAAAGCGATCGCACGCATGTCGCACTCCTACCAGCTTGCCCGGATCCGCCAACTGAAACGAACACCCCCAGTTGCCGGGGGTGTTCGCATCCGGTGCCCGGTGGCCGGACTATTGAGCCGTACGCCGCCGCAAACCCATGAACCCGCCGATCAGCAGCAAGCCCAGACCGAACGTGCCCAGTGCCGCGGGCTCGGGCACGCCGACCGCATTGCCGATCTGAAGCGTGAAGCTTTGTTCCGCGCCGGTGCCCCAGGTCCACACGTAGGTGCCCGGCGTCAGTCCAAGGCTGGCGAAGCTTGCACTGTCGTAAATCGCGCTATTCGAAAGCGGAGTTCCCGAGACATACCCCGACGGAACCCAAAACGTGGGTGCACCGTAAATCGCGGAACTGCCCCAGATCCCCACCCAGTCTCCACTCCCGGTGGCAGCGTACCCGCCAGTGCCAATCCCGAAACTCGTGGGTCCCGTGAACCCACCGTACGCGTCGATATCTGTAATGAACGTAGTGGGTCCATTGCCTATGTACGCGGTATCGGGTTCCATGTCGGCCGCCACGGAGACGGTTGTGTACTCAAACGTCAAACCCGTCAGATCGAACGATCCACTTCCTGCGGCGACGATATTCGACCCTTGTTGCGTCAGCGTGACCACGTACGGCGTGGCGTTGGCTGCAGCAGGCGCAATCAGCACACACGCTGCCAAAACCGCCAACGACCGCGAAACGAAGCTGTGCTTGTTCACTCGACTCTCCTCTGCGCAGATGATTGAGCGGGAATGCCGCTGAGGCGGCATACCTGCGCGAAGAGAGTGCGGCGTTCATCGCCAGCAATCTCCGTGGAACGATCCCCCCTCCGCACGGCGGCAGGAAAAGCATGGTCCGTGCCACTTGGAAAAATAAGGAAGATCAATTGAATAGAAGTTGTTGCGTTGCCGAAACCGCCCGATGTGTAAAGGATCCCGACGTGTCGCGTGCCACTCGCGCGCTGCGTATCGATCGCAGGTCGCCTCGCCGAACGTCACTGGATCCCCGACATCGCTTCGCGATCCGGGATTGACAATCAAAATCAGAGCTCGCTCTCTGGCGCTGACGTCCATCAGCAGCAGCTCGAGGTTCTTCTTCATTTCGGTTTGCGAATGCTGGCCGCGCTAGGGATGCAAGCGGTGTAGAGGACCGATCCCTTGCGCCCGCTTGCGGCGGCACCACCGCGTTGATCCTGGCCGACGTCGTTGGCGTTGCAGGCCTTTCCGTCGCACGGATGGCGGCGGCCCACCACTTTCTTTCAGGCGCTCTGGTAGGTGTCGGCGAGGTGGGGTGCGGCTGGCGGCGCCGCAGCTGACCCGATGGCGGTCATGGTAGTCCTGCGCGAGCGACAATTCGTGCTCGAGAAGTTCGCCGTCGACGAGGTGATCGTGCAGGCGAAAACGCTGCTGGGTCCCTGATGGGCCCGTTCAACTGGGTTCGACGACGGTGAGTCGCAGCCTGACCTGTTTGGGAAAACCTGCGACGCGAATGACGGTGTCGTATATCTCGTGGGCCTTGAAGCGGTCGTCGACGGCAATCCGGCCCGAGATCGTGGCATTGCCGCCAGCGGGCACGACTGTGGATCCGGGTTCGAACCGGATACTGTTGGCCCCGACGCTGCCGCCTCCCTGGCCGCGCCAGGGTTCGGCTTCGATGGCGGCTGCCACGGACTCGCTGTTCGGGTTGTCCAACTGGAACTGGAAGGCGACCACGCTGCCGACGGGTCCCCTCAGCGCAGTCGCATCGTCGGTGGTTGCCGATGCGGATGCGCCCGATGCCAACACGCTTTCCGCCAGGCTGACCACGTCATTGAGGTATTGGCTGTTGCTCCGCGAGAGCGCGCCCAGGTAGTCGATCTCGAGCCTGATCCAGTCGCCGAGCAGGCCGCTGACATCGTTGCCGCGAAGGCGATGGGGATTCCGTGCGGCCAATGCTGCGCCTTTCAGCAGGCCGCTGGTCCGTGACAAGAGTTGCGTGTTGGCCCGGATGCTCTGTTCGAGAAGGTGCTGGAGGTCGTGGGTAAGCACGCGGTAGAACCTCTCACGTGTGGGGACGTTGTTCGGGTTTCGCCGGATCCCGGGACCACGGCTTGGTCTGCGGGCAGGGTTCGACGCATTGCCAATGCCGGTACCACTGCAATTCGGTGATCCGCTCGGGGATGTCGCCCTGTTCGATCGTCAGCCTGGCAACCGCCTGCGGGCTGATCCGGCGCTTCAATATCACGCACTGCTCGTAGGCGCCGCGGACCAGCAGCTCTCCCGTGTAGGTCTCCCCGGGCTCATAAGCATCACTGCCTTGCGCGGTGACGTTCAACGTCACCGACTCGCCAGGCGCGAGCGACGCCTTGGCAGGCGCAACCTCGACCTTGGCCGGCCCCAGCGAGCCGGCGGAAAAGGTGTACTCGCGATCTTCCCGGCTGGTGTTCTTCACCGAGATGACGGCACGCTGCGCTTCGCAACCGCAGCCGTCCCACTCGATTTCGGCGACGCAGTGGGGAGGGCATTCGCGGGTTGGAACGGAGCAACAACTGTCGGGGATCCGGAAGAGGGCCTGGCTGCCGGAAAACATCGCGCGGCTCATTTTCAGGCCGCGCTCCAGAAGATCGACGTATCCGGTGGTGGCGGTATTCACCAAATCCGGCAGGCCCGCCAACAAGGGTTCGGGATCGATCGCGTTGGCCGATCCGGCCATGGATCGCACGGTGGCATGGCTCATGGGGAGTTCCTCCGCTTCCTGGATGTGCGAGTCGCGCGTGTTCCGGCTTTGCGGCTCGCCTTGCTCGTCGCGCGCGGCTTTGCCGTATCGGCTGCTTCGTGCTCGTCCGGACCGGCCGCGTCGACCGCGATCTCCAGCGGACACACGGTGCGTCCCAGGACGAAGCTGCCGAGGTACCGCCGGTGGCGCGCCAAATCGCCCGGCAGCTCGAACGTCAGTTCGGTTTCAATGGAACTACCCGGCGCCAGCGACCCGTGCGCGCCGGTGCCGACCAGGACTTTGGGTGGCTGGACCTCGCTGTCCTGGAGCAATTGCGCGAACGTGTCCAGGGCAGCTTGATAGCCCTCCGAGCCCGATCGCGCAATGGCCACGTGGAACAACTGATCGAACCCCGCTGCCTGCGAAATGTTCGCCAACGCGACACGCGGCACCGCGCACGGGACGTTGCCGAGATTGGTCAGCACCACGGGTACGGTGATGCGGCCGCCGGGACGGCCGTGCACGACGAATTGGTCGGGCGTCACCCCCATTTCGAGATGCTCGAGAACATTGATGACCACGTCGCGTGTCTCTCCGCCGATGGTGGCGCGGCCCCGCACCTGCCCCGGGGGCGTGTGCGGGTCGAGCGACAGGGCCACGCGCGCGTGCCGCGTTTCTCCGGGCGCCAATCGCGCCCTGAGCGCAATGCGCGCATTGTCGGCGGCATGTTTCTCGCAACGCAGGGCCGCGAACTTGAGGTTGAGCTTCTCGCTGCCGGGATTGCTCACGCGGACCACTCCGGTCACGCTCGCAGGGGGGCCAATCAGGACGATGCGTTCTGCGTTCTCTGCGGCTGCCATACGCTTCTCCTCATGCGCAGCCCGTTTCGGCGCGGCGCGGCACGTACGGCTCGATGATGACCATGTTCTCGCCGCACAAGGAGAGGTTCATCAACTGGAGGCCCAGCAACTTGAGGCACACATGCGTGTTCATCGGCATGGATACGCGCGTGGGCTTCAGGCCGACGTCGGCATCGAGCCGAATGGTCGGGAGCTCCTTCACGGCCATCTCCAGCCGGATCGTCGGCAACTGGGTCACCGCGATGCTCAACGGCGGCAGCTCCTTGATCGCCATGTTGACCTGGGGCATCTCCTTGACGTGGATGTTGTCCAGGTCCATGTCGGCACCACCGTGAAGCGTGATGTCGTAGTGGGAAGGAATGGAAACACCGCCCATGGCACCCTCCAGGACTCAGTGGTCAGTGGTTGACGGACCCGGCAATCTGTTTTTTCCCTTCACGAATGTGCGATGGCTACGTCGCCAGCGTTGCACCCGTCGCAGGGCGGGCGGGCTCGCACGGTTGACCCGGTCGTGTGGGGAAGGGAGGGAGCCGACGAGAAGGCTGCGCGGCTGCGAACCAGGCACAGGCACGCACGGACAATCCCGAACCGGCAGGAGACGCGCCGTCGCGGCGCAAACGGCATGGGGACGAAACGACCTCATATTCGGTCATCTCCCTCGTCGGCAAGCATCGTGAGCCGTCGCGCGGCGCCTGTCAAGAATCGGCCGATGGTGGTTTGTAGGGGTCGAAAAGTGGGCTGCGCGCCTCGCGCACGCCGGCCGGTGTTGCGTCGCACAACGCGCCGTGCCGCGCCGGTTGCCCGTCGATCGGGTTGCAGCGTTGCTGGCCGCCGGACCACTCTGCATCGAATTCCGCCCACAGCGCCTGCAGGGCCGGTTCGCGTGGCGCGCGCGCCAGCACGTGCAGTACCAATTCGTGGAACGCCAGCAACTCCGCCAGACCCGCACGGACATGGAGGCGGTCGCTCGCGATGGTCGCATCCAGCAACGAACGTCCATCGATGATTTCCCGCAACACGTCACCGCTCGTGCGCACGGTCGCGGCATCGCCGGGAGCGGCGGGGCCGATGTTCACGGTCACCGGCCGCGCATCGTCGGCTTGCACCAGCAGCCGTGCAGCATCGATTTCGATCACGGCGCGGCGCCCCGCCACCACGCGCCGAAACAGATCGGCCGTATGCACGTCCGAATGCTGCAGCAGGCCGGCCAGCCGCACCAGCCAGTCGTTCAATCGTTCTTCGGCCGCGGCAGGTGTCATCGCGTGTACTCCGCGTAGGCCGTGCCGTGCGCCAGGATGCTCGAACCGTCCAGCCGCATCGACAGGATCGTGGTTCCGCTGAGTTCGGTGATGCGCGTGTAGGCGGGTTGGATGGCGTCCGGGGCCACCACCTGCAGGTGCGCATCGAACACGAGTTGCAGGTGCAACTGATCGCGCTCGTCAGCGCCGCGCACGCTCAGCCCAGTGGGTACGCGCTCCGTCCGGTCCGCGAGGAGTGTCGCCATCGTGCCGGGCAACCGGGGTGGCAGCACCGCGCGGTCGGACCAGGTCCACTGCAGCGTCATCGCCGGCCCCAGGAACACCTTGCGCAGTTCGTGGCCGGCGAAGATGAATACGTAAGGCAACCCGGAACGTTGGTGGCTACGGTCGGTGCGCAGGTCGATCACCACGGTGAAGGCTCGGCCGTCGGGGACTGCTGCGTGGGCCACCAACCACTCCCATCCGAAGTCGCCGCCCCACGCGAAGCGGCCGAAGTTGTGGTCCTGGTAGCAGAACCAATCGTCCGAGATGGCGACGCGCTGGCCGCAGGCCCGCAGTTCTCCATCGACCGACAGCCGTGGAACCAGGCCCCAACCGATGTGGCCGCTGCCGAACGGGGATTCTTCGGTGACCAGCAGGGGGGTGGAATCTGCCCGTGCATGCAGTTGCAAGGCAAGATCCAGCCGTGGCGGCTGCAAATTCAGGTGCCAAACCCGGTCGCGCAAGACCAGCTCGACCTCGTTGCCGCGGATCGACAAAGGCTCGGTTCGGACCATTCCGGCGTGCCACGGGCTGCCCCGGCTGACGCCTTGCATCCCCGCGGCTTGTCCCGGCGCATACGCGACCAGCGTGTACTGCAACGAGGCCCGTTCGCCGCCACCGGTCAAGCTGACGTTGGCGAGGACCCGCCAGCCGTTGGCGGGCTCCCACAGGACGAAGTGATACCAGTCCTTCCAGTCTGCGGCGGCAGCATGGGGCGCCGCCGGGATACGCAATGCCTCGACGCGGTCGAACAGCTCCGAAGCCTGCAGGATGGCGTTCATGGAAACGCCGTGCGCGCCTCAGCGACCCAGCGAACCGTCTTCGCCCAGCACGTCGTCGGGCGGCGCATCGGGTGCTTCATCCGGCGGCGCCGGGGGTTCCGGTGCGCGTGCGGCGATTTCGTCCAGTACGCGGGCGATGCGGGGTGACAAAGCAGCGAGGCCCAGCAACAGGTCGGCGAACCAGCGGTCGGCCTGGGTGCCCACGGAAGCGGCGAAGGCCTGTAGCTGCCCTTCGCTCATGCGCACTTCCGCGGCGGCGTCGCCGCGCTCGATGTCGATGTCGGCCAGGCCCAGCAACCAGCGCTCCCAGATGTAGAGCAACTGGCCCTGGCCCATGGTTCCTCCCATGGCCGCGTGCAATCCGGAAGTCGCCGAGAGCCCGGAAAGGATCCAGCGCGGTGCCTGGCTCGACGCGAACGCGACCACGCCATTCTTGAAAAAACGCGTGCGCCCCAGGCGCTCCAGCAACGTCCGCCCTTCGTCGGTTTCCGCGCGGGCCTCGCCGACCTGTCCGATGGCCGCCAGCAGTTCGGCCACCAGCCAGCGCGCCGGCAGCATGTCGAGGCCCGCCAGCCCGGCCACGAGGCTGTAGCTGGCCTGCGCCGCCGATCCGAACTCGTCCCCTCCGGCGCGCGGCAATTCGTCGCCCAGTGGCAGGGAAACCTCGAGCGGACATTCCAGTGCAGACCGGGGCACCCGGTCGTCGCCCGCCAGGATGGCCACGCTGATGGGCACGATCTCGTTGCCGATGCCGGGGAAGCGCAGTGCCGATGTCAGTCGGGAGCCTTCCTCGAGATGCAACGGGACGCGCAAGGAGATGGTCTGTCGGACTTCCGCCCCTTGCAGCAGATACGCGTAGGCCGGCTCGACGCGAGCGCCGGAAGGCAGGATGTCGCCATCGCTTGCAACCCAGTCATCGACGGACGGGCGCACCAGTACGGCGGCCATCATGCGGTTGGCCAGCTTCAGGCGCAGCGCGATGGCCGTGCCGGGCCGGGCTTCGAGATCGACGCGAGGGACAGGCGGCATGGCGATCCGGCTCCTTCGGGTGTGCAGGGCAATGCAATTCGACCGATCGTGCAGGCTGCCCTGCCCGGACCACGGGCATCAAGCCGTGGCTTGGGACAGCGCGAGCGTGGCAACGGAACCCATGGCAAGCCCGATCAATGTATCCGTGGCGTCCTAAAGATTGCGGTAAATCACGTAGTTCACCAATTCGCGCAGGAAGCGTGCGTCGGTGACCTCGCAGGACCAATCCTCGTCCGTGCGCACTGGCGTGGATTTCGCGAGGAACGCCATTTCGCCGAGCAGGCGCGCTGCCAATTCGGCGTGCGCACGCGCCACCTGCCAGCCGCGCTCGATGCTGCCGCAACGCCGCATTTCCGAAAAGACGAACGCCGCTTCGGCGTCGGTCTTGCGTGGGCGCGGCGTGGCCAGGAATTCCAGGATGCGCGTGGCGTGCGGGCTCGCGCGAAGCACGTGGTTGAGCATCAGGGTGCGCTTGCCCTCGTAGATGTCGCCGTGGATTTCCTTGCCGTAGGTCGCGATTTCTCCCTGCAGGTTCAGCAGGTCGTCCTGGATCTGGAAGGCGATGCCTATGGCGGCGCCAAAGCGCGTGATGGCCTCCAGCGCCGGCGCCAGCTCGCCACCGCGGCCGGTCGCCCAGCCGACGATCAGCCCCGCGCGCAGCGGCGTGATGAACGAGTACCAGCAGGTTTTCTTAGTGCACATCGCGAAGTAGTCGTCTTCACTCGAGGCGGGCACGTTGTCGCTGATCCGGTCGAGCTCCATGGCCTGTCCCTCGGCGGACTGGCGCGCCATCAGTTCGACTTCGTGCAGCAGGTGCAGCGACTTGGCGACGCCGACGACGTCGAGGTTCTTCAGCAGCAAGCCGACCGACATCACGTTGGTGGCGTCGCCGGCGTTGATCGCGCGTGCAACACCGATACGGCGATGGAGCGTCTGGCCGCCGCGCCGGCTCTCGGAACCGTCCTCGATGTCGTCGTGGATCAGGAAAGCGTTGTGGTAAAGCTCCAGCGCCGTCGCCATCGTCAGTGCGGAATGGCCCGCTCCACCCACGGCGCGGGCAGCACTGATGCAGATGGTGGGCCGCAGCATCTTTCCCTGCCGGAACGGATAGTCGCGCAGGACTTCGTAGAGTTCCGCATAGGCGCCCGATTCGGCGGCGCGCGCATCGAGGTACCGCCCGATCGCGGCGGCGATGGCCGCGCGGACACACGACAATGCGTCGTTGACTACATCAGCGTCGTACGGGAGCGTGCTCGCGAGGACCATGGGGGCCGCTCACGCGCTGGCCACCGTGATGCCTATGCCGGGCAGCGCCTCGACCCAATAGACGTCCTTGAATCCCGCCTCGCGGAACAGCGCCTGGAACTCGGCGCCGGTACGGTGCTGGATGAATCCGGGGTCGGCCAGCTTGGCCCACGGATTGCTCATGTCGTTGAACCACTTCGGGCCGGGATCGGCGACGAATGCCATGCCGCCCGGGCGAAGCACTTTGCGCCAGGCGCGCACGGCAGCCGCGCCGTCCGGATAGTGGTGGAACGCGAGGCAGCAGCTGATCGCATCGAAGTAGCCTTCGAATGTCGCCGGCGGATCGCCCACGTCTGCTTGTACGAAGGCCATGTTCTTCAGTCCCGCATCCCGGGCATTGCGCCAGGCAGTCTCGACCATGCCGCGGGAAAGATCAGCGGCCACGACCTCTCCTTCGGGGACCAGGCGCGCCAGTGCGATCGCTTCGATGCCGGGTCCGCAGGACGGATCGAGGATCCGCGCATCGGGCACGAGATGCGGCAGCAGCAGGGCCAGCAGTTCGTCGAACACGGGTTGGGAGAATGGCTTGACCGCCATCTCGTAGTCGTCGCTGCAGTGATCGAACTCGACCACGGAGTCGTAATGCCCGGGCGTGTTCTCCAGCAGGACGGGTGCGTCGAAACGCGTCGAGAGGTCCGGCCCGCCACCTTCGAACCGATGCGGCAGGGGTGGCGTGCCGAGGGCGTTGGGGTGGAAAACGCCCAGGCTTTTCAACATTGCCGCA
>DASSNH010000254.1:0-8053 GCA_035701405.1 Rhodanobacteraceae bacterium | reverse complement strand
AGAAGACCTGATCGAGGAAGTCGCCCGGATCCATGGCTACGGCACGATTCCCGCGCGGCTGCCCGCGGGCGCGCCTCCGGCGCCGCGCGACGAGGAGACCATCCTTCCCCTGGCCGCCTTGCGCGCCGGCCTCGCCGCACGCGACTATCGCGAAGCGATCTGCTACGCGTTCGTGGATCCACACTTGCTCGACACCTGGCAGCTCGATGCGGGTGCGGTGGCGCTTGCCAATCCGTTGTCGGCCGACTTGGCGGTGATGCGGACCTCGCTTCTTCCCGGACTGGTCGAGGCGCTCCAGCGCAACCGCAACCGGCAGCAGTCGCGCGTGCGGCTGTTCGAGACGGGGGTGGTGTTTGCCAGGGAGGGAGCAAAAACCGGGGACGGTGATGCGCCGGTGGAAACGCCGATGCTGGCGGCGGTCGCGTGCGGAAGCGCACACGCCGAGCAGTGGGGCGAGCCGAAGCGCGCGCTGGAGTTCTTCGACATCAAAGGCGACCTGGAATCGCTGCTGGCGCTGTCCGGATCGCCGCAGGCGTGGTCGTTCGACGCCAGCGACCTGCCCGGCTGGCTGCATCCCGGTCGCAGCGCGCGGGTACTGCGCGACGGCGTCGCGGTCGGGGCGGTCGGCGCCCTCCATCCCGGGCTGCAGCGGCGGCTCGACCTGCCGGAAACCCTCCTCTTCGAGGTTCGCTCCGATGCCTTGCGGCAACGGGAGGTTCCGGCAGCTCAGCGATTGCCGCGTTTCCCGTCGATCCGCCGCGACATCGCGATCGAGGTCGACGAGCGCGCGGCCTGGGCCGAAGTCGCCGGCGTGATCCGTTCGGCCCTGCCGAGGATGCTCCAGGAACTGGTACTGTTCGACTGTTTCCGCGGCCCGGGATTGAGCGAAGGTCGAAAAAGTCTTGCCATAGGCTTGATTTTGCAGGACAGTTCGCGCACGCTTACGGACGAGGACGCGGACCGGTCGGTTGCGGATGCGGTGGCGCGGCTGGAACGCGATTTGGGGGCACAGCTGAGGAGATGACATGACGCTGACCAAGGCAGAGATGGCCGAGCGCCTGTTTCTCGACGTCGGCCTCAACAAGCGTGAAGCCAGGGAGTGCGTGGACGCCTTCTTCGAGGTGTTGCGCGAGGCTCTCGAGCGGGGGGAGCAGGTGAAGTTGTCCGGTTTCGGCAATTTCGACCTGCGCAACAAGAATCAGCGTCCGGGGCGAAACCCCAAGACCGGCGAGGAGATCCCGATCTCCGCGCGCCGGGTCGTGACGTTCCGTCCGGGCCAAAAGCTGAAACTGAGGGTCGAGAACCATGCTGGATCAGGGCCGCAATAACGAACTGCCCGCCATCCCGGCCAAGCGGTATTTCACGATTGGCGAAGTCAGCGAGCTGTGTGCGGTCAAGCCGCACGTGCTGCGCTACTGGGAGCAGGAATTTCCCGCGCTTAACCCGGTCAAGCGGCGCGGCAACCGGCGCTATTACCAGCGCCACGACGTGCTGATGATCCGGCAGATCCGGGCGTTGCTGTACGACCAGGGCTTCACCATCACCGGCGCCCGCGCGCGGCTCGAGGGCCAGCAGGGCAAGATGGAAGCCAGCCTGTCGCACCAGATCGCCCACCAGATGCGCCTGGAACTCGAGCAGTTGCTGCAATTGCTGCGCGAGCAGTCGTCGCGCCGGGTGTGATGCGATCGGGCGGTTGCGCTTCGTGTTCCGTTATCATGTGGGTTCGGTCGGGGCGTAGCGCAGCCTGGTAGCGCATCTGCCTGGGGGGCAGGGGGTCGTGGGTTCGAATCCCGCCGCCCCGACCAATAACAAAAACGGGCCCTCGTGGCCCGTTTTTGTTATTGGCCAAGGTGGGAATGAGAAGCGGCGCCTTCGTAGAAGGTGCCGGTTCGACTGCGTAGCCATGGATGGCGAAGCGAACATCGCGCGCTTCAGCGCGCGATGGCCCGAAGGGCGAGCGCCAGGAAGGCGCGAGTAATCCCGCCGCCGGTGCGCGTACGTGATGTTGCCTTTCCATAATGGGGTTGGCAGGTCGCGGCCATGGGCCGCGATGCGACAATCGCAGGAGCCGGCCCGCGCGAAGCGCAGCCTTCCTTGCCCGCGATGCATTCCGCAGCCGGGTCAATACAACAACCGCGTCCTCACGGTGCCCGGAATGGCCGCGAGCTGCTCGCGGAGCGATTCCGATTGCGCCTCGGGCGCGGACACGTCGATGACGACGTAGCCGAGGTCGCCCGCCGTCTGCAGGTACTGGGCGTTGATATTGACGCCACCCTGCGAGAACACGTCGTTGATGCGCGACAGCACGCCGGGGACGTTGTGGTGGATGTGCAGCAGCCGCCGGCTGCCGGCGTGTTCGGGCAGGTTGACCTCGGGAAAGTTCACGGCGGACACGGTCGATCCGTTGTCGCTGTAGCGCACCAGCTTGGAGGCGACTTCGGTGCCGATGTTGAGCTGGGCCTCCTGGGTGCTGCCGCCGACGTGCGGCGTCAGCAGCACGTTGTCGAATGCGCGCAGCGGCGAGACGAATTCCTCGTCGCGACCCTTGGGTTCTTTCGGAAACACGTCCACGGCCGCGCCCCCGATCCGCTTCGCGTCCAGCGCAGCGGCCAGCGCATCGATGTCGACCACGTTGCCGCGGGAGGCATTGATCAGCAGGGCGCCGGTTCGCATGCCCGCGATCTGGGGACCGCCGATCATGCCGGCGGTGGCGGGGGTCTGCGGCACGTGCAGCGTCACGATGTCCGAGCGAGCCAG
This sequence comes from Rhodanobacteraceae bacterium, assembly GCA_035701405.1. Classification (GTDB taxonomy): domain Bacteria; phylum Pseudomonadota; class Gammaproteobacteria; order Xanthomonadales; family Rhodanobacteraceae; genus 66-474. The sequence goes on along the minus strand of DASSNH010000254.1, from coordinate 5,296 downwards.
CAAATCATCCAGGTCGCGCGCCGCCACGGCGTTGCCGAGCGCGAGCTTGGCTTCGATGTCGTGGAATAGCACGTGCATGCCCAGGCCTTCCGCCAGCACGCCCACCTGGGTTCCGATATGACCGTAGCCGACGATGCCGAGGGTCTTGCCGCGAACCTCGTAGCTGCCTTCGGCGGATTTCGCCCAGCCGCCGCGGTGGCATTCGGCGTTGCGCTCCGGGATCCGTCGTATCAGCAGGATCGCTTCGGCGATCACGAGCTCCGCGACGCTGCGCGTGTTCGAATACGGCGCGTTGAAAACCGGCACGCCGCGACCGCGTGCATTCGCGAGGTCGACCTGGTTGGTTCCGATGCAGAAGCAGCCGACCGCGAGAAGGCGCCGCGCCTCCGAGATCGCCTCGGCGTCCAGTTGCGTGCGCGAACGAATCCCGACGATGTGCGCGTCCGCAATGGCCTCCAGCAGTTGCTCACGCGGCAGCGCCTTGTCGTGCCGTTCGACCAGCGTGTACCCCGCAGCTTCGAATGCCTCCACCGCGCTCGCGTGGATGCCTTCCAGCAGCACGATCTTGATGTCGCCCTTGGGGAACGAAGTCTTCATGCGATCGGCGGCGTCCGGAACCGGTGGAGTGCTAGGCTAGCGGGGTTCCCGCCGCAGATGAAACCCGCACATGGACATGCACGAAACCAGCCGCCGCAGCCTCTATCCCGAGATCGAGCCGTTCGACAGCGGCATGCTGCCGGTTTCGGCCCTGCACACGCTCTACTACGAGCAGTGCGGCAACCCGCACGGCAAGCCGGTGGTTTTCCTGCACGGCGGGCCGGGCGCCGGCTGCAACGCCAAGTGCAGGCGGTTCTTCGATCCGGCGGTGTACCGGATCGTGCTGTTCGACCAGCGTGGCTGCGGTCGTTCCACGCCGCACGCGGAACTGCGCGAGAACACCACCTGGGATCTCGTGGCCGACATCGAACGCCTGCGCGAACACCTGCGGATCGCCAAGTGGCAGGTGTTCGGTGGCTCGTGGGGCTCGACGCTCGCGCTTGCCTATGCGGAAACCCATCCGGAACACGTCACCGAACTGGTGCTGCGCGGGATCTTCATGCTGCGGCGCGCCGAGCTCGAATGGTTCTACCAGGGCGGCTGCGACATGCTTTATCCCGACGCGTGGGAAAAATACCTCGCGGCGATTCCCGAGGCCGAGCACGGCGACCTGATGCAGGCGTACCACCGGCGCCTGGTGTCCTGTGATCCGGATGTGAGGCTCGCTGCGGCGCGCGCCTGGTCGGTGTGGGAGGCCTCGACGAGCTTCCTGCTGCAGAACGAGGCCTACATCGCCGCCAGCGCCGGCGACGAATTTGCGCTGGCTTTCGCCGGCATCGAGAACCATTACTTCGTGAACGGCGGGTTCTTCGAACACGACGACCAGTTGCTGCGCAACGCCGGGCGTTTGCGCGACATCCCGGGGGTGATCGTGCAAGGCCGCCACGACGTGGTATGCCCGATGCGCAGCGCCTGGGACCTGCACCGTGCCTGGCCCGAAGCGGACCTGCGCATCGTGCCGGATGCCGGGCACTCCGCGTTCGAGCCCGGCAATGCGCACGAACTGGTCAGCGCGACGGACCGGTTCCGCGAAAGTACGCGATGAGCGGCCCACGTCGTTTCACCGCGTGGCGGCTGCAAGGCACCTAGAGGTCCGCCACGCGCGGGAGCCGCCGGGGAACGGCCCGCGCCTGGCTTCGGCGGATTCCAGATTCGTAGCGCCGATCGGCGTCAGCCAGCAGGCCACAACCACAGGAAGGTGAAACCGGTGATGATCGCGTACAAGAGGCCGTCGAGCATGTACTTGAACGCATTCTTCCAGGGCCACGCGAACCAGATGGCGCTCTGGACGAGTCCGATGGAATAACCCAGCAGCGCCGTCAGCGCGGTGGTATGGAAGACCGGGTGCGGATCAGCGCCCACCGGGAGCACCAGCGCGACCAGTGCGCACAGCACCGATACCAGGATGCAGAACAGCAGCCACTGCACCAGGTATGCGCCCATGTTCACCGGCCCCGGACGCCTGAGGTTGACCAATCCAACCGGGCCCTGGACGAATTTCTCCTGCATTGCGGGGTCTTTCATCACCTCCGGGCCGCACCACGGGAGCGAATACTGGCCGGGCGCCGGATTGCCGGCACGAATCGCGGCGCGTACATCGTCCTCGTTCGCGAACCGTAGGTAATCGGGGGTGTGCCAGAGCCTCAGCAGCATGTTGATCAGTGCGCTCGCGATGAATACGAACACCGCGGACAGGATGATGGGCAGCCACAGCGAAGCGAGTGTCATGACGGCTCTCCTCGTAGGTTCGTGCTTCGGGACAACGCGAACTCAATCTTCTTCGGTCTTCGGTTTGTAGGCCTCGGTGAGTTCCTTCTGGACCTGGGCAGGCACCGGGTCGTAGTGCGACAGCTCCATCGCGAAGCGACCCTCGCCCCCGGTGATCGCGCGCAGCTCGGTCTGGTAGCCGATCACTTCGGCGAGCGGCGCCTGCGCCTTGACCACCAGCGTGCCGCCGCGCAGCACGTCGGTCCCGCTGATGCGGGCGCGCTTGGACGCGAGCCCCCCGGTAACGTCGCCCATGAATCGTTCCGGCACGTTGACGTCCATGTTGACGATCGGCTCCAGCACGATGGGGCTTGCCTTGGCCACGGCATCGAGGAACGCCTTCCTGCCGGCAGAGACGAAAGCGACTTCCTTGGAATCGACGGGATGGTATTTGCCGTCGTACACCACCACCCGCACGTCCTGCATCGGGTAGCCGGCGATCGCGCCGTGCTCGAGCACCTGGCGCACGCCTTTCTCGATCGCCGGAATGAACTGGTTGGGGATCACGCCGCCCTTCGAATCATCGCGGAATTCGAAGCCCTCGCCGCGCGGCAAAGGTTCGACCTTGAGGTACACCTCGCCGAACTGCCCAGCGCCGCCGGTCTGCTTCTTGTGCCGGTGGTGGCCCTCGGCCTTGCCGCCGATGGTCTCGCGGTAGGCGATGCGCGGCGGGTGGGTGATCACCTCGACCCCGTACTTGTCGCGCATCCGCGCCAGGGTCACCTTCAAGTGCAGGTCCGACAGGCCGCGCACCACGGTCTCGTTCAATTCCTTGTTGTGTTCGACGCCGAGGCAGGGATCTTCCTCGGCGAGCCGCGCCAGTGCATTCGCGAGTTTCTGGTCCTGGCCTTTGTGCTTCGGTTCCACGGCCAGCCCGAACATCGATAGCGGAAACGCGAGCGGCTGCAGGTGGATCGCGTCCTCGTCGTGCGAATCGTGCAGGACCGCATCGAAGTGGATGTCTTCGACCTTCGCGACGCCGGCGATGTCGCCGGGGATCGCCTCGTCGACCTCGATATGCTCCTTGCCCTGCAATTTCAGGAGATGCCCCACCTTGAACGGCTTCTTGCCGTCGTCGATGAACAACTGCGAATCCTTTTTCACCGTGCCTTGCCAGACCCGGAACACCGAGAGCTTGCCGACGAACGGATCGTTGATGATCTTGAACACGTCGGCGATCACGTGCGCGTCCGGATCAGGTTTGGCCTCGATCGGCTTGGCCTTCGGGCCGGACCCCTTCACGAACGGCGGTGGATTGGCCTCACCCGGATGTGGTAGCAGCTTGCACGCGATCTGCAACCATTCGGCGACACCGGTGCCGGCTTCCGCCGAAGTGAAACAGATCGGCACCAGGTGCCCCTCGCGCAGGCATTGTTCGAAGGCGGAATGCAGGTCTTCCGGCGACAGCGTTTCTTCGCCGTCCTCGAGGTAGCGGCCCATCAGGCGCTCGTTGATTTCCACCACCTGGTCGATGATCCGCTGGTGCGCGCCCGCCACGGGACCGAGGTCGCTATCGCCGCTCGCGGTGAAGAAGCAGTCGACCACCTTGGCGCCGCCTTCGGCCGGCAGGTTCACCGGCAGGCACTCGGCGCCGAACTCGTCGCGCAGTTCCTCGACGAGCGACGCCAGGTCCAACCCATCCATGTCGATGCGGTTGACGACCAGCATTCGCGCGAGGCGCCGCTGCTTCGCGTAGTGCATCAGGCGGCGGGTGCCGTGCTCGATGCCGTTGCCGGCGTTGACCACCACCGCGCAGGTCTCGACGGCCGCCAGCGCGGACAGGGTTTCGCCCCGGAAATCGGCATAACCCGCGGTATCGATCAGGTTGACGTGGCAACCCGCGGTATCCACCGATGCGATTGCCGAGTGGATCGAATGCCGGCGATCCTTCTCCTGGTCGTCGAAATCCGACACCGTGCTGCCGCGCTCGATCGTTCCCGGCGTCTGCAGCGCGCCGCCGGCGTGCAGCAGCGCTTCCATCAGCGTGGTCTTGCCGGCGCCGGCGTGGCCCGCCAGGGCCACGTTGCGGATGTCTCCGGTGGTATAGGCGGTCATGGGGCCTCGCTATTTTCCGGTGGCGGCGGTCCGCTGACCATGCTCCCAACCGGGGCGCCGGTCAAGTTGCGGCGGTGCCCCGCGGAACCTGCGCTGGCGCGGACGGTCTGAAGTCGCGTCCGCCGTGGCTGCGGGAGACGTGGCGCGGCCGCGCCACGCATGGGCGACCGCAACGCTTCCCCTACACTTCAACGCGCGCAGCTTGCGCCCATTGGCCGATTGCATGCCTCGCAGCGAGGGACACCCAGCGCAGGAATTTCGCCCGCGTGAACCCGGAGCCGGAGTGTCTGCGGGCGATGGCCAGCGCACGCCGCCGTACGTGCGTCTCACCCAGCGCGAAACGCCCCCGCGGAGCCGGCGCAAAGGGTGGGCTCTGCTCGCGCTGGTCGTCGCGGGCCATGTGTTGCTGGCATGGGTCGCCTGGTTCATCCTGCGCCCGGTGCACCAGCCGCGCGACGCGAGGGAAGTGTTCCAGGTCACCCTGTTCGAGTCGCCATCCGAGTTGCCCGCTCCGCCACCGTTGGTGCCACCGCCGCCGTTGCCGGGGCAGCCGCCCTCGGCGCCGCCGCGGCACCTGCATTACGAACCCCCCGCGAAAGGCGCGATGCGCGCGACCCTCGAGGGCGTGGAGGGTCCGCCGCTGGAACTGTATGACTCGAACGGGCAGATCCGCATGCCAGCCGCTACCTCGCAAAAGCAGGCGCCGGCGCCCGCGTACAGCGCGCCCGCAATCAAGGGCTCGCACATCTACAGTGGCAAGTCACCGGTTCCGTACGAGCCAACACGGTTCAACAAGGACTGGGCGCCGCTCAACGAGAGCCTCGGCGCCAAGACCGTGGGGCGGGCATTCGACAAGGCGGTCGAGGCGACCACGCTG
>DASSNH010000253.1:0-3366 GCA_035701405.1 Rhodanobacteraceae bacterium | reverse complement strand
CAGCCGCCGGTTGATCGGCTCGAGCCCCCGGCCGAGTTTGTGGGGCGGGAACTCGATCGCCGCATCGAAGCCGTGGACCCGCGGGTCCTCCAGGTCGAACTGCACCATCGCGAGGAACAGCTCGCCGATGCCGGTCCTCCGACAATGCTCGCGCCAGCGTTCCAGTGTTGCGGCGGCGTCCGGCAGCAGCGATGGCCGGTACAGCACGACCAGCGGACGCCCGTCCACCCGGATATAACGCGGATCCCGCAGCATCGGTTCGAGCGACGCGATGAACGCAAGGTCGTCCTCCGGCGAATGCTCCTGACGGATCAGGACATCGTCCTCGAGGCCGTCCCAGCGACGGGTCCAGTTCTCGTTGGCCCAGCACACGCAGAACGGGTAGTCGATGTCGGGATGGTCCAGGAACTGCTGCAACGGACGTTCCAGCAACCGCCGGCCGTTGAACCAGTAGTAATGGAAGCAGAATCCCTCGAGACCGTAATGCCGCGCCAATTCGACCTGGCGCCGCATCACGTCGACGACGCGCAGGTCGTAGTAGCCGAGTTCGGCGGGCAGCCGCGGCTGGTAGTGCCCCACGAATTGCGGCACCGCCTTGGACACGTTGGTCCACTCGGTGAAGCCGCGTCCCCACCACCCGTCGTTCTCCGGGATGCGGTGGAACTGGGGCAGGTAGAACGCGATCGCGCGCACGTCGATTTTCGCGGCGTCGGCGGGTTGGTCGTCGATCGGGACGTATTCCGAGCCGCGCGCTCCCGCAGCCGACGCGAACAAGCCGTCGAGGACCGCCGCGCGGGCCGTCTCCGCATTCTGTGGCAACCGCGAAGCCTGCGCGCCCGCCATCGTGTCCGCGACCATGCCGTTCGTCTTCCGGCTGCTCATTCCATCGCTACCTTTCCATTTCAAAGCGAAGCCGCCGCGCTACATCCAGCGAAACGCCACCGACTCGGGACTCCCGTCGCGACGATCGCGCCTGTCCCGGGCGGGCGCGGCACCCTGCTCCGCCATGGCCTCCGCGGCGGCAGCGCGGCGACGGATGGCGAACCTTCCGAAGCGTCGATTGCGCGGCGGATCCGCCGGCGGTGCCGCGAGCGCCATCGTGGCCACCAGCGCCGGCGGACGCCGCAGCACGTGCGTGCTCAGCCAGCGCACCGGGGCGGTCATCTTCCAACTCGTCGACGCGAGCAGTGCCGCGACCGTGGCGTTGCTGCTCGCCAGTTCGGCCCGCACCTTCTGCATGTCGGTTCGAGGCAACGGTTCGGTGGCGAGCGGCCGGTCCACGCCCCGGTCGCGTCCTGCCTGCTCCAGCCGCAGCGACAGGGTGTTCAACAGCGCGTGCTGGCGCTGGATCCTGGCTTCCACGGCCATCAGGCGCTCGCGCTGCCGTTCGAAGCGGGCCTCGGTTTCGCCGGAGAGCGCGGACAGTTCGTCCTGCAACTGCTGGAGCGGCGTTTTCAAGCCCTGCTCCATGCTTTCCAGGCGGGCATGCAGCTTCTCCTGCAATGCCTGGAAGGTGTCGCGAACCACCGTGGCGACCGAAGCCTGTTCCGCCAAAGCGGTTTCCGCCGTTTGCGCCCGCCGCTCCGCACCCTTCCGTTCGGCAACCAGGTGCTCGACGTGCGTGGAGTAAAGCCGGGCGATGTCGCGATGCGCATCCTGCAGGCCGCTGATCGCGGCCCAGTGGTCCTCGCCCGCCGCGATCCCGCGACAAGCCTGGTAGAGCGAAGCGGCAAGACTCGGCATCGCCTCGCCGTCGCCGTCCGCTTCGCTGGGCGGCAACGCATGGTGCCGGTAATCGTCATCGAGGAAGCCATCGATGGCCTCGGAAGCCGCGCACTCCGGCGCAACCGGCCAGCGCAATTGCAAGGTCCGGCCGACGCGCGCGATGCTGCCCCGCCAGTCGGACATCAATTGGTCATAGGTCAGCAACGTCCTGCGCCGTCGTCCGGTGGCAGATGCTGCCTCCAGCAGGTACTGGACCCACATCAGGTAAAGCGACGCGCGCGACCAGCGGTTGCGGTGGTGCAGGGACGCGACCACTTCCCTCGGGTCGCGCACGACGAACAGGCAAGCGACTTCGAAGCCCTTCGCCTCGAAGGCATCGATCCACAGTGGCACGGTGAGGCACATGCGCGGATCCTTGATCGCGCACAGGCTGGACGATCCGAAATCACGCTCGATCAACTCACCGATCCTTTGCCTGGCCGCATTCGCTGGCGGCGAATCGATCCAGCGTTCGGGCATGTCGCGCATGCCATACCACGTGCGTCCCAGCCCGTGCAGGAGGTCGTCGTTGATCCTGACGGCTTCGGCGTGTTCCCAGAAGCCCTCGGGATTGTCGGGACCGGGGGGAACGAGTTCCCTGCCGAGCCCGGCGCCGAGCAGGTTCAGCACGCGTGCCACGGCGGACGTGCCGCTCCGGTGCATCCCGAGCACCAGCAACGCACGCCGCCCCGAATCGAGCGGGCGCGTCATGGCACTTCCACCGTGCTGCCGACGCGGATTTCCGGCCTGATGCCGAGATCCAGCGTGGTGGTCGCCAACCGTGCCGGTTCATGCAGGACCTTGAACATCGCGACGTCGATCCAGCGATCCAGGTACACGTGTTCACCCGCGACGCTGCCCTGCACGCCGGCGTTGAGGAAATACGCCCCCGACGCGAACAGGCATGGAAACCGGAACCGCACCTCCAGCTCGGACCCTGCTTCGACGTCGGGCAGGTCTTCCCCCCGCCAGGACGTGATGCAACCGGCCAGGTCCAGTCCGGTAACCGACTTGATCAACATGCCGCAGCGGACGTTGCGGACATCGCGATCGATGCGCACCCGGTACGCATATACGTATTCGCACTGGGGCCGCAGGACGTTGACGCGGCGACCGTCGGGCGTTTCGACATGGGGATCGAGGATGGTCGCACCGCTGTGGTCGTAGCGGAACGTGCTCTTCGGGACCAGCCCCGCCTCGAAGAACGGCTCGTCGATTGCGTTGTCGGCGCTTCCGGCCGCCATGACCGCTGCACTGGTGCTCGTCGGGGAATGCGCGATGGATGCCGACGCCTCGCGCGATGCTTCGGACAAGTCCGCATCCGCTTCCCGCCCGGCCCGGATCCACTCTCGAATCGAAGGGTAGAGGGCGGCGGGCGAATACAGGAGCTTCTGGTACCGCGACACGATGTATTTCGGGCTGCCCTCGCTCAGCAACTCGCCGCGGTCCAGCAGGAACGCGCGGTTGCACAACTCGATCACCGTACTCGCGGCGTGCGAGACGAACACCACCGTGGCGCCGCCCGCCCGGATCTGGTCGATACGGGCGAAGCACTTGCGCTGGAACGCCTCGTCCCCGACCGAAAGCGCCTCATCCACCACC
>DASSNH010000252.1:0-6108 GCA_035701405.1 Rhodanobacteraceae bacterium | reverse complement strand
GGCAGCCGCGCGGGAATCGTGCCGTAGCCATGGATCCGGGCGACTTCCTCGATCAGGTCTTCTTCCCGTTCGATGTCGAAGCGCCGCGACGGCGGCGTCACGAGCCAACCGTCGGGCTGGGCGGCGACGGTCATGCCCAGCCCAGCCAGGATGCGCTCGACGACGGCATCCTCGACCGTGATGCCGAGGACCCGCGCGATCCGCACCGGGCGCAGCCGCACCGCCTCGCGCCGCGGAAGGTGCTCCGGCCATACGGCCTCGATGACTTCGCCCGGCTGGCCGCCCGCGATTTCCATCAGCAAGGCTGTGGCGCGCTCCATGGCCTTGCGGGGCAGGTCCGGATCCACGCCGCGCTCGAAACGGTGCGCCGCGTCGGTGGCGAGGCCGAACTTGCGCCCGCGGCCCGTGACCGCGGCCGGGGCGAAGTGCGCGGCTTCGAAGAACACGTCGCGCGTCTCCCCCGTCACCCGCGACTCGAATCCGCCCATGACGCCCGCGAGCGCCAGCGGATCGCATTCGCCCGCGATCACCAGGAAGCCGGGATCGAGCTGCGCCTCGCTCCCATCGAGCAACTTGAGGGCTTCGCCTTCGCGCGCACGTCGCACCACGACCGGGCCGTGGAGCTTCGCTTCGTCGAACGCGTGCAGCGGCTGTCCGGTTTCCAGCATCACGTAGTTGGTGACGTCCACCACCGCGTTGATCGGGTGCAGGCCCGCGGCGCGCAGCCGCTGCGCGATCCACACGGGCGTCGCGGCATCCATGTCGATGCCGCGGACCGCGCGGCCGAGGTAACGCGGGCAGTCGGCGCCGGCCTCGAGCCGGATTTCGCGCAGCGCGGAAATGGCCGGGGCCACTGGAGCTGGCTCGAACGGCTTGGCGTTCGACCCGAATTCCGCCGCCACCTCGAAAGCCAGTCCGAGCATGCCGAGGCAGTCGCCCCGATTCGGCGTGAGTTCGATTTCGATGGAGGCATCGGGCAGGCCGAGATAGTTCGCCAGCGCCTTCCCGACCGGCGCATCGCCGGGCAATTCCAGCAAGCCCGAAACATCGGCGTCGATACCGAGGTCCCTTGCCGAACACAGCATGCCTTGCGATTCGATCCCGCGCAGCTTTGCCGCCTTGATCGTGACGCCGTTCGGCAACGTCGCACCGATCGCGGCCAGCGGCGCGACCAGCCCCTCGCGCGCGTTCGGCGCGCCGCACACGATCTGCACCTCACCGGAGCCCGTCTCGACGCGGCACACCCGCAGCCGGTCCGCATCGGGATGGGGCTCGCAGGCGACGATACGGGCGACGACCACGCCTTCGAGTGATCCGCCGAGGGACTCGACCGAACCCACCTCGAGCCCGCTCATGGTCAGGCGCCTGGTCAGTGCCTCGCGGTCGGCGGCAATGTCGACGAGTTCGCGCAGCCAGTTTTCGGAGAATTTCATAGGGGGACCGGGGACAGGGGACCGGGGACCGGATGACGCGCGAGACTCGGGAACATGCCGACCATGCGCACTCTGCCTGTCGGACAGCTTGGACGGAATGCGGCAAAGCCCGGCGTTTTCGGGCAGCGCAGGACTCCAGGCTTTTCGCCCGGTCCCGGGTTCCCGGCCCCTGGTCCCACCTTCTTCATGCGAATTGCGCCAGGAACCGCACGTCGCTCTCGAAGAACGCGCGCAGGTCGCCGACGCCGTAACGCAGCATCGCCAGCCGCTCGACACCCATTCCGAAGGCAAAGCCGGTGTAACGCTCCGGATCCACGCCGCAATGCATCAACACGTTCGGATGGACCATGCCGCAACCCAGCACCTCCAGCCAGCGGGCTTCGCCGTCCTCGCGCTGCCAGCGGATGTCGACTTCCGCCGATGGCTCGGTGAAGGGGAAATAGCTCGGCCGGAAACGCATCTCGAGCGCTTTCCCGAAGAACGCCGCGACGAAGGCCTCCAGCGTCCCCTTCAGGTCGGCGAAGGTCGCCGCTTCGTCCACCAGCAGGCCTTCGACCTGGTGGAACATCGGCGAATGGGTCTGGTCGGAATCGCTGCGGTACACCTTGCCCGGCGCGATGATGCGGACCGGCGGCTGCTTGCCGCGCATCGCGCGGATCTGCACCGGCGAGGTGTGGGTGCGCAGCAGCCGGCCGTCGTCGAAATAGAACGTGTCGTGCATCGCGCGGGCAGGGTGGTGTGCGGGGAAGTTCAGCGCCTCGAAATTGTGCCAGTCGTCCTCGATCTCGGGGCCTTCGGCCACCGAGTAGCCGAGTTGCGCGAAGATCGCCTCGATGCGCTCCCGCGTGCGCGTGAGGGGGTGGATGCTGCCGCGCCCCCCGTCGCGCCCGGGCTGGGTGACGTCCACGCGCTCGGATGCCAGGCGCTGGTCGAGGGCCGCCTGTTCGAGCGACGCGCGACGCGCCGTGATCGCCGCATCCAGTGCCTGGCGTGCGGCATTGACTTCCGCACCGCGCATCTTGCGCTCGTCCGGCGGCAACTTGCCGAGCGCCTTCAATTCCGCGGTGATCGCGCCGTTCCGGCCGAGCAGCGCGACACGCTGCGCCTCCAGCGCATCCAGGGTTGCCGCCGCCGCGATCGCCGCCAGCGCTTCATCGGTGCGTTGCGCAAGTGTGTGCATGGGACCCCATTCGCAAACAAAAAGCGGGAAGAGCCAAGGCTCTTCCCGCTCGCTTGCATCATAGCGACCCGGCGCGAACGCCGGGATGCATCAAGCAGCCAGGCTGGCCTTGGCTTTCTCGGCGATCGCGCCGAACGCCGCGATGTCATGCACCGCGATGTCGGCAAGCACCTTGCGATCGACGGTGATGCCGGCCTTGTCGAGGCCCGCGATCAGCCGGCTGTAGGACAGTCCGAACTGCCGTGCGGCCGCGTTGATGCGCACGATCCACAACGCGCGGAACTGGCGCTTCTTCTGCTTGCGGCCGATGTAGGCGTACTGCTGGGCCTTGGTGACCGCCTGCTTGGCGACTCGATAGACCTTGCGCCGTGCGTTGTAATAGCCCTTGGCGGCCTTCAGCGTTTTCTTGTGACGCGCACGCGCGGTGACGCCACGCTTGACTCGTGCCATGGTGGTGTCCTCCGCTTAGACGTATGGCAGCATGCGCGCGACACGCTTGGTGTCGGACTCATGCACGTGGTTGGGGGCGCGCAGGCCGCGTTTGCGCTTGGTCGACTTCTTGGTGAGGATGTGCGACTTGAAGGCGTGTCCGGCCTTGAACTTGCCGGTCGCGGTCTTGCGGAACCGCTTGGCGGCGGCCCGGTTGGTCTTGATCTTTGGCATGTTGCCACTCCGTTTCGGTTTTCGTGACTGGCCCGGGCGGCGATACGATCGCACTTTCCATCCATGCCCTTGCCGGCTTGTGTGTGCGACGACCATTTCGGGTTGTCGCTTTGACCGTCCGCCGATCCGCGGCGGATGGTTTGCGCCTCAAACTTCGAAGCGCCAATGCTTGTCTCCCTCTCCCCCGAGCGATTTCTGCTCGGGGGAGAGGTGGCCGTAGGCCGAGCGCGTAGCGCTGGGTGAGGGGGGCTTTTTTCTGCACTAGCCGAAACATTCGGCAAGTACGAAACGCTTGCCCCCTCACCTTTTCCCTCTCCCCCAAACGATGAAGCCGTTTGGAGGAGAGGGGAACGTTTGGTGCCATGCGGTATCGCTTCGCACCAATCCCGCTGCATTCGAAAAGCTTGTGGTACTCCGCAACTACTTCTTCTTGGGGCTGATCATCATGGTCATCTGGCGGCCTTCCATGCGCGGGAACTGGTCGACCGTACCGGTCTCCGAGATGTCCTTCTGGATGCGCTGGGCCAGTTCGATGCCGAGTTCCTGGTGGCGCATCTCGCGTCCACGGAAACGGATGTTGACCTTGACCTTGTCGCCTTCCTCCAGGAACCGGACCATGTTGCGGAGCTTGATGTTGTAGTCGCCGACATCCGTTGTCGGGCGGAACTTCAGCTCCTTGGTCTCCACCTGCTTGGACTTCTTGCGCTGCGCAGCCGCCTTTTTCTGCTGCTCGAACTTGAACTTGCCGAAGTCCATGATCCGGCAGACAGGCGGATCCGCGGTGGGCTGGATCTCGACCAGATCCAGGCCGGCTTCCCCTGCCAGTTCCAATGCCGCATCGCGATCGAGAATACCGACCTGTTCCCCATCGGCGTCGATCACGCGTACACGCGGAACGCGGATATCCTGGTTGCGCCGATTGCCCTTGTTTTCGGTTGCGATACCGTCTTCTCCTGGTCAAGTCCGCCAGCGATGCCTGGCGTGCATCCGTCAACGCGGCCGCGGCTCGGCTTCGAGTCGCTGGATGAACCCGGGCAGCGACATGCTGCCGAGGTCTTCACCGGAACGCGTACGCACGGAAACGGTGCCCCTCTCCTTCTCGCGGTCGCCGACCACGAGCAGCCAAGGCACCTTCTGCAACGTATGCTCGCGAATTTTATAGCCGATTTTCTCGTTGCGCAAATCGGCCTCGACCCGGAAACCCGCCTCGTTCAGGTTCGCCGCCGCCCGCTCCGCGTATTCGGCCTGGCTGTCGGTGATGTTCATCACCACGGCCTGGACCGGGGCCAGCCAGGTTGGGAAATTGCCGGCATGGTGCTCGATCAGGATCCCGAGGAAACGTTCCATCGAGCCGACGATGGCCCGGTGCAGCATCACCGGGGTATGGCGCTGGGAATCCTCGCCCACGTATTCGGCGCCGAGGCGCCCCGGCATCGAGAAATCGACCTGCATGGTACCGAGTTGCCAGTCTCGCCCGATCGCGTCGCGCAGGTGGTATTCGATCTTGGGACCGTAAAAGGCGCCCTCGCCCGGCAGCTCCTTCCACTCGGCGCCGGCCCGCCGCAGGGCGGCGCGCAAGGCATCTTCCGACTTGTCCCACACGGCGTCGTCGCCGATCCTGGACTCGGGGCGCAGCGCCAGCATCAATTCCACGTTCGTGAAACCGAAGTCCCCGTACACCTTCAGCGCCTGGCGATGGAAATCCACCACCTCCTGCTCGATCTGGTCTTCGGTGCAGAAGATGTGGCCATCGTCCTGGGTGAAGCTGCGCACCCGCAGCAGCCCGTGCAGTGCACCGGAGGGCTCATTGCGGGTGCACGAACCGAATTCGCCGTAGCGGATCGGCAGGTCGCGGTAGCTGTGCAGCCCGTCGTTGTAGATCTGTACGTGGCCCGGGCAATTCATCGGCTTCACCGCGTAGGTGCGCTTCTCCGACTCGGTGAAGAACATGTTGTCCTTGTAGTTGTCCCAGTGGCCGGATTTCTTCCACAGCGAGACGTCCAGGATCGAAGGACAACGCACCTCCTGGTAGCCGGAGTCGCGATAGACCCGCCGCATGTACTGCTCGACCTGCTGCCAAAGCGTCCAGCCCTTCGCGTGCCAGAACGCCATGCCCGGCGCCTCTTCCTGCATGTGGAACAGGTCGAGCTGCTTGCCGAGCTTGCGGTGGTCACGCTTCTCGGCTTCCTCGATCCGGGTGAGGTACGCCTTGAGGTCCTTGTCATTCAGCCATGCGGTGCCGTAGATGCGGCTGAGCATCGCGTTGTCGGAATCGCCGCGCCAATAGGCGCCCGCGGTCTTGGTCAGCTTGAACGACTTGAGTTTTCCGGTATCGGGCACATGCGGGCCGCGGCACAGGTCGGTGAACTCGCCCTGCGAATACAGCGACAGGTCCTCGTTGGCCGGGATCGATTCGATGATCTCCGCCTTGTAGTCCTCGCCCAGCCCACGGAAGAACTGCACGGCCTCGTCACGCGACTTCACGCTGCGCGAGAGGGGCAGCGATTCCTTCGCGATCTTGCGCATTTCCTCTTCGATCGCAGGCAGGTCCTCGGGCTTGAACGGCTCGCCCCTGGGCGCGAAGTCGTAATAGAAGCCATCCTCGATGACCGGCCCGATCGTCACCTGCGTGCCGGGATACAACCGCTGCACCGCCTGCGCCAGCAGGTGCGCGGTCGAGTGGCGGATGACGTCCAGCGCCTCCGGCGATTTTTCCGTGACGATCTCCACCCGCGCGTCGTGGTCGATCGTGCGCGAAAGGTCCACCAGCTTGCCGTCCACCTTGCCGGCCAGTGCGGCCTTGGCGAGACCGGCACCGATGGACGCCGCGAC
>DASSNH010000251.1:0-21240 GCA_035701405.1 Rhodanobacteraceae bacterium | reverse complement strand
GCTGCTCGAATACCTGAAGGTTTCGCGGCTGGTGCTGACCGGGGTGGCCGGCGACCAATGCGTGATGACGACCGCGATGGACGCCCACATCCGCGACTACCACCTGTGGGTACCGGCCAATGCGACCGCATCGCTCACGCCCAAGCGCAACCAGCGTGCGCTGGACCACATCAGCGAGGCGCTCGGCGCAAGCGTCGCGCCGGTAGACGCGTAGGGCGGGCACTTTCCGCCGTCCAACTTCCTCGAACCGATCGCCGGAAGGTGTCCGTCCTGCAACGCCGTCCCCGCGCGACCCCGGCCGAGGTGCGGAGCGCGTTCAATGCGAACGCGGAGGCATCTCCTCGATCGCGGACTGGACCATGCCTTCGTTGCGCTCGCCGTTGCCGGAGCGGCGCGAGGCGTCGTCGATCGAGCCGGCCGCGACGCCCTTGTCGTACGGCCACTCGTTGCGCGGCTGCACGCGGATCTCGTTGTGGATGTCCTTGACGCCGCTGCACCCGTCCGCGATGTCCTCGATGCGGTGCTTGACGCTGCGCCGCTCGACGTTGCCGCGCAGGGTGACCTCGCCGTTCTTCACCTCGACCGTCACGTCGCTGGCGTCCACGTCATCGGCGTCCCAGAGGCGCTCGCTGATGTCTTCCTGGATGCGCTCGTCGGAACGCGTGTAGTTCCTGGGGCCGCGGCCGCGGTAGCCGCGCGCCATCGCCTGGCCGCCGCCTTCGCCGTAGCGCAGTGGTTCCCTGCGCCCGAGGCTTTCGTAGTTGCCGCTGTAGGTGCGGCCGAATCCCGCGTCGCCGCGCCAGCCGGGCCGGCCGCCGCCGCGATGGTGGCTGCTCCAGCCGCCGCCCGGGAAGCGTGATTCGCCTTCGCCGTACCGCTCCTCGTAATACGGCTCATCGCGATAGCGGCGCTCGAACGCCTGCGGATCGCGCCCGGTGCCGTAGTCGTCCGGAAGGTTTTGCGTGCGGCCGCCGGTACCGAACTGATCGCGATAATCCGCCTCCGCATGGCGGCGCGCGGCGTCGCCCACGCCGTGGTCTTCCTGTCCATATCTTTCGCGGTAGCGTGCCATGGGCTTTGCTCCTCGTGCCGAAGACCCCGGGGCATGCATGCCATGTGCCACGCGCAAGTCCGCGCTACGCGCGCTGCGCGGCGTCGACTGCGCCGTCGACGAGGCCAGCGTCGAAAATATTTCCGGCAAAGAATTCGTCGCCCGCGAAGCGTGCAATGAATGTCCGTTCACCGCTTGGCGCGGAAAAAACCTCTCAGCAGTTCCGCCGATTCTTCGGCCAGCAGTCCACCCTCGACCGCGACGCGATGATTGTGGCGCTCCGAGACCAGCGTGTCGAACACGCTGCCCGCGGCGCCGGTCTTCGGATCGGCCGCACCGTAGACGACACGCGCCACCCGTGCGTGCACCAATGCCATCGCGCACATCGCGCAGGGCTCGAGCGTCACGTACAGCGTGGATCCCGGAATGCGGTGGTTGCCGAGGCGCTTGCCGGCATCTCGCAGCGCGCCGATTTCCGCGTGGGCGCTGGGATCGTTCAGGGTGATGTTGCGGTTCCAGCCTTCGCCGACGATTTCGCCGTCCAGCACCAGCACCGCGCCCACCGGCACTTCGCCGTCCGCGTCGCGCGCGTGGATCGCCAGTTCCAGCGCACGGCGCATCCATGCAACGTCGTCTTCGCGCAGCGGGGGCGTTGGGTGGTCAGTCATGCGCACAGGACTAGCGTGTCGCTCAAGTCTACAAGCGGGCAAAGTGCTCTCGAAGCGCCTTGCGCCGCGGAACGAAACCGGAGTCACCATGAACGGCAAGATCGCGGTTGGCCAGGCCTTTCCCGACTACGAACTCCCCAATCAAGACGACGCGCAGGCTTTCGGACCTGCAGGGCATAGCCGATCCGATGCTGGTGGTGCCTGGCCGAGATGGCTGGGGCGGTGGACAAATACGACAAGGTGGCTTGAGCCGACCTGGGCGCGCGCAGGCCGTGACGCTTTGTTCGTCATTCGGATGACGGAGCGGCATCCAGTGCCTTCGTTTCCTGCATGAAAGGCGCTGGATTACGCGCGTCGGCCGTGGCCTGCACCTTCGTCGCGGCTGGGCATATATAAGCATTCATGCGGGCCGGACCGCGTTCGCGCCCACCGGGAAAGCCGGACCGGCGGAGCCGCTTGCGCCGCACGATGAACATTCGCAGCCACGGTCCCGCGTGGAAGGCCCCCATCAGCAGGTACATCATCGCCATGCTGCCAGGGAGCGGCGTGACGCCGTTCAACGCCGGGCAAAGCATGTCCATCCCCGCGCCCGGCATCGCCGCGTTGGCCACCGCCATCGCCACGAAGGTCGGGGTGGAGGCGAGGTGCAGCCACGCCACGGCGCCGCGGGTATCGGCGCATCGCATCACGACCGTCCGTACTCGTCGTGCCGCCGCCACCAGATGCCGCCTTCCTCGTTGCGGCCGCGCGGCGCACGATCGAGCCACTGGTATGTGCCCCAAAGGCCGTCCAGTCCGCGCGAGTAGCTGGAATAGGTGTGGTAGACCACGCCATTGTCCAGCACGAACGCGCTCATGCCCGGACGTTCACGCAGGTACGTCGAAGGATCCGTCCCGCACGATCGTGCGAAGCGCACGCGGGACTTTCACTGCCGAATTTCGTGCTCGGGCCGTCTGGCGTGCCTCCGGATGAAGTCGCGGCCTCACGGCGATAGTTGTATTCCGCACCGCCTTCGCGTTGCTGCATCTCGGTAATGCCGACCGCGAAGTCGAAATTGAAATCGCTGCCGAACGAGGACGCCCAGGGAAAGGTCCAGCCCATCCGCCGTTCATAGGCTTTCAGTTTCGGCAGTGGCGCACGCGAAACGGCCCAAAGCATCACGTCGTGGTTTGCGAGATGCCCGGTAAACCCGTTGAAGCCGTCTGCGATCATGGAACATGAAGGGCAGCCGGCGGTGTAGTCCGGCCCGAACATGAAGTGGTAGACCAGCAGCTGCGAACGCCCGCGGAACAGATCTGCCAGGCTGGCCTCGCCGTCATCGGTCTCGAAGTGGTATGGCTTCTCGATGCGCACCCACGGCAGCTCCTGCCGCCGTTGCGCCAGTTCGTCACTGCGGCGGGTGAGTTCCTTTTCCGCGTCGAGCAGGCGGAGCCGCTCTTCCAGCCACTCGTCGCGCGTGCCGGTCTTGTGCGTGGTCATCGTCTTCTCCTCCGGGTTTCCGGCCGCTCGCCAGCTGCGCGAACGGCGGCTTGGTTGATCGTCGTGAGGTAGATTAGGCGCCCGGCGCGCGGGAGCGGGAGTGACAAATGTGGCGCGATTGATGATGCGGGTGCCATGGATTCGCTGATCACGGCCGCGGCGCGTGCACTGGCGGCAGGCGATCCGCTGGGTGCACTGAAGCGTGTTGCGCTGCGCGAGGATGCGCCTGCCTTGGCATTGCGTGGCATCGCGCTCGCCCAGCTCGGCGATTTCGAACGCGCGAAAGCGCTGCTGCGCCGTGCGACACGGGCTTTCGGGCGCAGGGAAACCGTGGCACGCGCGCGGTGCGTGGTCGCCGAGGCCGAGGTCGCCCTTGCCTCCCGTGAACTCGGTTGGCCCGAAAGAAGGCTCGAGGCTGCGCAGGACGTGCTGGAAGCGCACGGCGACCGGGTGAATGCGGCACATGCGCGCTATCTCGCGATCCGCCGGCTGCTGTTGATCGGCCAGCTCGACCAGGCGGAAGGTGCGCTTGCCGCATTCGAATCCGCGCCATTGCCACCGGCGTTGCGGGCTGTCCACGAATTGACCGCGGCCGGGATCGCGGTGCGACGCGTCCGGGCGGGGACCGCGCGTGCCGCGCTCGCGCGCGCCGGACGGGCGGCGCGCGGGGCCGGCGTTCCGGCGCTGCTTGCCGAAGTGGAATACGCACAGCGCATGCTGGATGCGCCCGCCGCCCGACTGATCGGCCGCGGTGGGGAAAGGTTCCTGCGGCTGGATGAGGTCGAGGCACTGTTCGCGTCGGAGGCATTGGTCGTGGACGCTTGCCGCCGAACCGTCCGCGATGGACGAGCCACGGTGTCGCTCGCATCCAGGCCGGTGCTGTTTGCGCTTGCGCAGGCACTGGCCGAAGCCTGGCCGCACGACGCGTCGCGGCACGTACTGATCACCACCGCATTCCATACGAAATTCGCGGACGAGACACATCGCGCCCGGCTGCGGGTCGAGATCGGTCGACTAAGGGCCGCGCTTCGATCCTTCGCCCACATCCGCGCGACTCGGCGCGGATTCGCAGTGGTGCCGGCCCGCGCGCGCGAGGTCGCGGTGCTGGCGCGCCCGACGGAAGAAAAACATGCGGCGGTCCTGGCGCTGCTTGCGGATGGCCAACCGTGGTCGAGCTCGGCGTTGGCCATGGCGCTGGGGATGAGCCAGCGCCACCTGCAACGGGCGCTCGATGCGCTGGCGGCGGACGCCAAGATCCAGCCCGTGGGACGCGGCCGTGCACGTCGCTGGGCCACGCCATCCCTGCCGGGATTCACGACAGCATTGTTGCTCCCCGCTCCGCTCCCCGGGGATTAGGATGGCGCCGTCACGAGCGATCAGGGCGCAATCATGAAACGGTCATCCGCTGAAATCCTTCGCGAATACGGCCCGTTCCCCGACGCCGAGCGGGTGCACGGCGTGGCCTGGGACGGAGAGCGCGTCTGGTTCGCGTCCGGCGACAAGTTGAACGCCGTGGATCCCGCGAGCGGAAGGCCCGTGCGCTCGATCGATGTCGCGGCACACGCGGGCACGGCGTTCGACGGCAAGCATCTGTTCCAGATCGCCGAGGATCGCATCCAGAAGATCGATCCCGCGAACGGACGCGTGCTGTCCACGATTCCGGCGCCCGGTGACGGCGGAAACTCGGGTCTGGCATGGGCCGAAGGAACCTTGTGGGTCGGCGAATACCGCGCGCGGAAAATCCACCAGATCGATCCGGAAACGGGAAAGATCCTGCGCACCATCGAGTGCAGGCGCTTCGTCACTGGTGTCACCTGGGCGGACGGCGACCTCTGGCACGGCACCTGGGAAGAAGACGAGAGCGACCTGCGCCGGATCGATCCCGTGAGTGGGGAAGTCCTGGAGCAGATCGACATGCCGGAAGGGACCACCGTTTCCGGGCTGGAAACGGACGGCAACGGACAATTCCTGTGCGGGGGCGGCAGCAGCAGCAGGATCAGGGTCGTTCGTCGGCATTGAGGGCCTTGGGGCACCCCCCCGAGGGTGCCGGCCTACCGGCTACGCCTTGAGGTATCCCGTTACGAGCCGCGCCCCCTCCTCGACGAGCGACTCCATCGCCTGGGCCGGAAGCGCCGCGGGGTAATGCAGCACCGCGTTGTGGGTCAGGGCCTCGATCGACGTCACGCACACGAACGTTGCGAGATCCAGGTCACGGACGTGGAGTTCGTCGCGATTGCGTTCGAGGTATGTCCGGAACAGGGTGAAGTTCCCGCGATCGAAGGCTTCCCGTTCTTCGAGCTTGCCTACCCGCGGGATCTGCTCCGTGAGCACGCGATGCAAGGCGGGATCGACGCGATGCGCCTTCACCGCGAGGGCGACGAGTTCGCGCATCGCCTGCTCCACCGGCAGTGCAAAAAGCTTCGCCAGTCCGTCCCGCACCTCCTGCATGATCTCATGCTGGTGGCGTTCCATCACGGCGGCAACGAGCGCTTCCTTGCCCGGGAAATACTGGTACAGCGAGCCGACGCTCACGCCGGCCACTTCGGCGATGCGGTTGGTACTGGCCTTGTCGAAGCCCTCCCTGACGAGAATGCGAGCAGTCGCTCCGAGCAGCGCCTCGACGGTCGCGCGCGATCGGGCCTGGCTGGCCGTTTTCCTGGGTTTCGTGGGTGGTTTGCGCGCCATGAAAGACAGGCCGTCAATGCGAGTACACAAAACGAGCGATCGCTCATATTCTGGCTTGCATGGCACACGAATGCAACGCGTTGCAGCTCGCGGCGCGCAAGACCCGAGGAGGACCAGGACATGCATGACACACTGCAGCGGCTGTTTCGATACAAGGCGTGTGCCGACGATGCGCTGTTGGACGCGCTGGCCCGGCTCGACGGGAAATCTCCCGTTACCGAGCTGGCGATCAAGGCGCTGGGCCACAGCTACATCGTCGACCGGATCTTCGCGGCACACCTGCGGGGAAAGCCCCACGGGTACACGGCAGTCAACCCCGCCGAAACGCCGACGCTCGAGGGTTTGTCCGCCGATATCAGGGAAAGCGACCGCGAGTACGTCGACTACGTGCCGACGCTCGATGCGGACCAACTGATGGAACGAATCGATTTCGCGTTCACCGACGGTGCACCGGCACGCATGTCGCGCGAGGAGATGCTCGTGCACGTGATCAACCACGGCACGGGCCACCGGGGCCAGGTAAGCGCGGTGATGCTGCTCAATGCGCTTGCTCCGGCAAGGGACGGTTTCACGACCTACCTGCACGAGGCGGAAGCGTCGACGCGAGCGCGAGCTCCCGGACAAGGACACCCGTGCTCGAAGTCAGGTTGAATGAACGCGCTGGGACAGCAGACGTTCGATTTCGACCGAGAGTTGCTGCTGGGTGTAAGGCTTGGCGATGCGGGGAAGGTCGATGCGCGGGGCTCCTTCGAGCTCGGCGTAACCGGTCGCCAGCAGGATGGGCAGCTCCGGCTCGAGCTCGCGCAGCGCAATCGCGAGCTCCACCCCGGTCATCCCCGGCATCGCGTGATCCGTGATCACGATGTCCGGGCGAAGCCCGCCGCGGATGGCAGCAAGCGCTTCCTGTCCGGACCGGAATTCGGTGACCTGGTGCCCGAGATCCTCCAGCAAGGCGGCCGTGCTGGTCGCAATCAGCGCATCGTCGTCCACCAGCACGATGATGGCCGCCGCTGCCGTCGTCCCGAGCCGCTCGGGCGGCGCAGCGACTTCCAGCTCGCTGTGCGCGAGCGGCAGCCAAAGGCTGGCCTTGGTGCCGACGCCCTGGCGGCTTTCCAGCCGGAAGGTTCCACCCGACTGCTCAGCCAGTCCATGCACCATGGACAAACCAAGCCCGGTTCCCTTGCCGACACCCTTCGTCGAGAAAAAAGGTTCCACGGCTCGCGCGAGCGTAGCCGCGTCCATGCCCTCGCCGGTGTCCGCCACCGACAACTTCACGTACACACCCGGCTTCAATTCCGACTGCTCCGCGGTCGCAACGCATTGCTCCAGGCTGATCGTGAGAACCCCGCCGGATGGCATCGCGTCCCGCGCGTTGACGGCAAGGTTCAGGAGCGCCATTTCCAACTGGTTCGGATCACCGACGACGGGAGGCAGCGGTTCGCTTGCCCGGATCTGCACGTCGATCAAAGGCCCGACCGACCGCGCGATCAGGTCGCGCATGTCCTTGACGAGCGCCAGCACATCGGTGGCCCGGAACTGCAGCTCCTGCTTGCGGGCGAAGGCGAGCAGCCGCTGGGTCAGGGTGGCGCCGCGTCGCGCGCCCTCCATGGCACCACGCAGCAGCCTTGCCTGGCGGGGATCATGATCGATTCGCTTGGCAAGCAATTCGAGATTTCCGATCACCGCCATGAGCAGGTTGTTGAAGTCATGCGCGACACCGCCGACGAGTTGCCCCATCGTCTCCAGTTTCTGAGCCTGCATGAGCGCCGCCTGCGCGCGTTCGCGCCGCCTGCTTTCCTCGCGCAACTGCTCGTTGGCGGCTTGCAGGGCTTCGGTGCGCTGGGCGACCAGGCGTTCAAGATCCTCGGCGGCGTTGCGCTGTGCTTCCAGATAAGCACGCGCCTCGTACTGGCGGGCGCGTCCGCGTGCCGCCGACAACACGGCCGCCTGCAACGAAATCGCCTGCATCGGACGTTCCAGGAAGGAAACGTTGCGGAGCTTGCGGACCAGGTCCCTGCGAAACCGGGCGAAGCGCGGACCTTCGTTGTGGCTGGTCATCACGATGAACGGCAGGTCCGACCAGGGCGGTTGTGAGGCCACCCACCCGGCCAGCGGATCCAGCGCGGTGCCGTAGAGCGCCTCCTCCGTAAGCAGCACCATGTCGGCGCCGAGGTCGAGCTGTGCCACCAATTCGGCCATGTCGCTGCACGCCTGCGGGACCAGCCCGGCCTGCGCGACCAGTCGGGCGCAGGCGCCCGCATCACGGCCGACCGGCGCGAGGATGAGGACCCTTGCGTCCATGAGGTCAGCCGGCCCGGCTGTCTTCATCCGCCAGCAACGGGCTCCTGTCGCCGGTGTAGATCGGCGTGCCCGACAGGATCCCGTTGAACCCTTTCAGGGGCGGCCCCAGCCTGACCCCTTGGTGGCTCAATCGAAACTCGCGGATGGTGTGTTCGTGGTGCCCACTGCGTTTTTTCACCACCGACAGGGCCCGGCGAACGGTGCCGTCGTACTCGAAGTACCGCAGCATCAGCACGGCGTCGCTCAGGTAACTGATGTCCACGGGCGTTTGCATCGCTCCGACCAGCCCGTGCTGTGCCAGCACCAGTATGGAAAGAACGCCGAGCTGGCTCAGGTAACTCAGCAGCTCGTGCATTTGCAGGACGAGAAAGCGCTCGTCCGGCATCGAATTGAGGTACCCGTTGAGGCTGTCGATGATCACGATCCGCGCTTCTTCCGTTTCCACGGATTGGCGGACCAACTGCGCGAACTCTCCGGGCGACAGCTCCGCCGGATCGATCTGCTGCAGCTTTATCATGCCGCTCTCGATGGCCTCTTCGAACGGCAGCCCGAGCGACTTCGCGCGGGCATTGATCGTGCCCCGCCCTTCGTCGAACGCGAAGATCATCGTATGTTCGCCACGCTGCGCTGCCGCGATGGCATAGGTGACCGCAATCGATGATTTCCCGACGCCCGCGGCTCCGATCAAGAGGGCGTTGGTGCCTCGCTCCAGTCCGCCACCCAACAGCATGTCGAGTTCGCGGTTGCCGCTGGGCACGTAAGCGCCAGCGAAATCCTTGTGGTGCTCTGCAGCGACGAGGCGGGGATAAACCCGCAGGCCCCCGTGCTCGATGGTGAAATCGTGGAAGCCGCCCGCGAACGGGATGCCCCGCATCTTCACCACCCTCAGCCGCCGGCGTTCCGAGCCGTAGTCGATCGCCAACTGCTCCAGGAGCACCACCCCGTGCGCGATCGAATGGAGCTGGAGGTCCTTCTGCTGCGCCGTGAGGTCATCGAGCAGGATCACGGTGGACTTGCGGCTGGAGAAAAAGTGCTTCAGGGCCAGGACCTGTCGGCGGTAGCGCAAGGCGCTCTGTGCCAGCAGCCGAAGCTCCGACAGGCTGTCGATCACGATTCGGCTGGGATTGAGCTCTTCGACCTTGTCGAAGATCAGTTGGCTCGTCTCGCTGAGTTCCATCTCGGAGGGCTGCAGGATCGTCAACTCCTGGCTCGGATCCAGCGTCGTTTCGGATGGAACGAGTTCGAAAACATCGACGCCGGCCAGGGACCACCCGTGGCGCTGGGCCACGAGTTCCAGTTCGCGCTCGGTTTCCGAAAGGGTGATGTAGAGGGTGCGTTCCCCCCGGCGCACGCCCTCCAGCAGGAACTGCAGGGCCAGCGTGGTCTTGCCCGCCCCGGGCTGCCCCTCGTACAGGTACATGCGCTGCGGGTCGAAGCCGCCGCCGAGTATCAGGTCCAGACCGTTGCTGCCGGTGGAGATCCGCGGCAGTTCAGCCTCGGGCTCGTCCTTGGAGGTGCTCATGTGCAGATTCCCTCTATGCAACCGCGCAGGGCCATGAGCGCGGGCAGCGATGCAGATTAGCATTGCGCGGTCGCGCGCGTCACGGTCTCGCCCCTGCCGGCCGACCGGGAATCATTCCCACTCGATGGTGGCGGGCGGCTTCCCGCTGATGTCATACACGACGCGAGAAATACCACGCAACTCATTGATGATTCTAGTGGAGACACGACCCAAGAACTCGTAGGGCAGATGGGCCCAGTGCGCAGTCATGAAGTCGATGGTCTCCACGGCGCGCAGGGCGATCACCCATTCGTAGGCGCGGCCGTCACCGACGACCCCGACAGACCTCACCGGCAGGAACACCGCGAAGGCCTGGCTGACCTTGTCGTACAAATCCGCGGCGCGGAGCTCTTCGATGAAAATGTGGTCGGCGGCTTTCAGGATGTCGGCGTACTCGCGCCTTACTTCGCCCAGGATCCGCACACCGAGGCCGGGGCCGGGGAACGGGTGTCGATAGACCATCTCGCGGGGCAGGCCGAGTTCCACGCCGATCCGTCGCACCTCGTCCTTGAACAGCTCGCGCAGCGGTTCCAGCAATTCCAGGTGCATCTTCTCGGGCAGGCCGCCCACGTTGTGGTGGCTCTTGATCACGTGCGCCTTGCCGGTCTTGCCGCCGGCCGACTCGATCACGTCCGGATAGATCGTGCCCTGCGCGAGCCACTTCACGCCCTGGAGCTTGTGCGACTCTTCGTCGAACACCTCGACGAACAGCCTGCCGATGATCTTGCGCTTGGCTTCGGGATCGGCGATGCCTTCCAGCGCGGCGAAGAAACGATCCGAGGCATCGACCCGGATCACGTGCACGCCCATGTGGCGCGCCATCGTATCCATCACCTGGTCGCCCTCGCCCGCGCGCAGCAGGCCGGTGTCGACGAACACGCAGGTCAATTGATCGCCGATTGCCTTTTCCAGCAGCGCCGCGACCACCGAGGAATCGACGCCGCCCGAAAGGCCCAGCAGCACCCTGTCGTCGCCGACCGTGCCGCGCACCTGCGCGATCGCATCGTCGATGATCCGGGCGGGCGTCCAGAGCGTCGCGCAACCGCAGATGTCGACCACGAACCGGCGCAGGATGGCCATGCCGTGTTCGGTGTGGGTGACCTCGGGATGGAACTGGATGCCGTACCAGCGATGCGCCTCGTCGGCCATCGCTCCGATCGGCACGGATTCCGTGGAGGCGGCCAACGCGAAGCCGGTCGGCAGCGCCGTCACGCGATCGCCATGGGACATCCACACGTCCTGCCGGGCCGGCGTGCCTTCGAACAAGGCGCAGCTTTCGGTGGCGATGATCGCATGTCCGTATTCGCGGGCGTGGCCGCCCTCCACGTTGCCGCCGAGCTGCACCGCCATCGCCTGCATGCCGTAGCAGATGCCCAGGATCGGCACATCCAGCGCGAAAACGTCGCCTGGTGCCCGCGGTGAACCGGCTTCCACCACCGAGTCCGGCCCGCCGGAAAGGATCACCCCTTTCGGCGCGAACTTCGCGATTTCGGAGGGATCGTGGTCCCAGGCCCAGATCTCGCAGTACACCCCGATCTCGCGGATG
Organism: Rhodanobacteraceae bacterium; assembly: GCA_035701405.1. GTDB lineage: Bacteria > Pseudomonadota > Gammaproteobacteria > Xanthomonadales > Rhodanobacteraceae > 66-474. The sequence continues at coordinate 9,949 of DASSNH010000251.1, read as the reverse complement.
CGTCGCGCGATGAGTTGCGTGTACTGCGAACCGAAATCGAGGATGAGGATCTTGTCGGTATGGATGTTTGACATGGGGACCGGGTAAGGGGACCGGGGACCGGATTCCCCGATGCGCAAGAGAGAATTGTGGCGTCCTGGCGTCTCGCCGCTTCACGCGAAGGCGGTGCTGCACGCTTGGCTGGTCCCCGGTCCCCGGTCCCGGTCCCTGCCTCATCAGTCCAACCTGTAATTCGGCGCTTCCTTGGTGATCTGCACGTCGTGGACGTGCGCCTCGCGGGTACCGGCGCCGGTGACGCGTACGAACTGTGGCATGGTGCGCATCTGCTCGATGTTCGCGCAGCCGCAGTAGCCCATCGAGGCCCGCAGCCCGCCAACCAGTTGATGCACGATCGCGCGCAGTGGGCCGCGGTAAGGCACCCTGCCCTCGATGCCTTCGGGCACCAGCTTGTCGGCCGCGGCCTGTTCCTGGAAGTAGCGGTCGGACGATCCGCTCTGCATCGCGCCGAGCGAGCCCATGCCGCGGTAACTCTTGTACGAGCGCCCCTGGTACAGCTCGATTTCGCCCGGTGCTTCCTCGGTGCCGGCGAACATCGAGCCGAGCATCACGCACGACGCGCCCGCGACGATCGCCTTGGCGACATCGCCGGAGTAGCGCACGCCGCCGTCGGCAATCAACGGAATGTCGCCCTTCAGCGCATCGGCAACCATCGAAATCGCGGTGATCTGCGGCACGCCCACGCCCGCGACGATGCGGGTCGTGCAGATCGAGCCCGGCCCGACCCCGACCTTGACCGCATCCACGCCCGCGTCACGCAGCGCCTTGGCGGCATCGCCCGTCACGATATTGCCGGCGATCATCTGCAGGCCAGGGAAGTTCTTGCGGATCCAGGCGACGCGTTCGATCACGCCCTGGGAATGCCCGTGCGCGGTATCGACCACGATCACGTCCACGCCGGCCTCGGCGAGCGCCGCGACCCGCCGTTCGGTTTCGCCGCCCACGCCTACCGCGGCACCGACCCGCAGGCGCTCGTGGTCGTCCTTGGCCGAATGCGGGTTGTCGCGGGCCTTCTGGATGTCCTTGACGGTAATCAGCCCGCGCAGCTCGAACGCATCGTTGACCACCAGGACCTTCTCGATGCGGTGCTTGTGCAGCAGGCCGACGATTTCGTCCTCGCCCGCGCCTTCCTGCACCGTGACCAGCTTGTCCTTGCGGGTCATGATGTTCTTGACCGGATCATCCGGCTTCTTCTCGAAGCGGAGGTCGCGGCTGGTGACGATGCCGACCAGCTTGTTGCCCTCTTCCACCACCGGCACGCCGGAGATGTTGTGCGACCGGGTGATGTGCATCACCTCGCCGATCGAGGTCGTCGGCCCGACCGTCAGCGGGTCGCGGATCACGCCGGCCTCGAACTTCTTGACCAGCCGCACTTCCGCGGCCTGGCGCTCTACGGTCATGTTCTTGTGGATGATGCCGATGCCGCCCGTCTGCGCCATCGTGATCGCGAGGCGCGCTTCGGTCACGGTGTCCATGGCCGAGGACATCAGCGGGATGTTGAGGCGGATCGCGCGGGTCAGGTCGGTCGACGTGTCGACGTCGCGCGGCACGACGGAGGAATGGGCGGGGACGAGATAGACGTCGTCGTAGGTCAGGGCCTCGGCGAGGATGCGCATTGGATGCTATCCCTCAATGCAATCCGCAATTATACGCCGTTGTCGCAGGGCGTTGTAGGAGCTTGCCCGGAAAACCGGGGTCAGAGTGCACTTTCGGCATGCGGAATCGCGGCTTCGGACAGGTCACCCACTCTGCCGAAAGTGCACTCTGACCCCTTCTCCCTGACCCCTTCTCGCTGTCCTACGGGCCGTCGAGCGCTTGCGCCGCCTCCAGCGTGTTCTCCATCAGCGTCGCGACGGTCATCGGTCCGACGCCGCCGGGGACGGGGGTGATCCACGATGCGCGCTTGGCGGCTTCCTCGAATTCGACGTCGCCGACAAGGTGCCCGTCCTGCATCCGGTTGATGCCGACGTCGATCACCACCGCCCCCGGCTTGATCCACTCGCCCTTGACGATGCCCGGCTTGCCGACCGCGGCGATCACGATGTCGCCACGCGCGACATGCTGGTCGAGGCCCTGCGTGAACTTGTGGCAGCAGGTCGTCGTGCAGCCGGCGATCAGGAGCTCGAGCACCAGCGGCCGCCCGACGTGGTTGGAGACGCCGACGACCACGGCGTGCTGGCCGCGTACGGGCCGGTCGGTGCGGCCGAGCAGTGTCATCACGCCCTTGGGCGTGCACGGCCGCAAGCCGAAACGCCGCAGCGCCAAATGCCCGAGGTTGATGGCACTGAACCCGTCGACGTCCTTGCGAGGATCGATCCGGTCGATCAGCGCGCTGGCGTCGATGTGCGGCGGCAGCGGCAACTGCACGAGGATCCCGTGGACCTCCGGGTCGGCGTTGAGCCTGTCCACCAGCGCGAACAGTTCGGCCTCCGGCGTCTCCGCGGGAAGGTCGTAGTCGAACGAACGGAATCCGGCGCGCTTGCAGGCCTTGCGTTTGTTGCGCACGTAGACCGCCGACGCCGGATCGGCGCCGACCAGCACCACCGCCAGCCCGGGCGCGGACCGGCCGGCGGCGAGCCGGGCCGCGACGCCGGTGGCGACCTGCTCGAGCACCTCGTCGGCGATCCTGCGGCCATCGAGGATGCGTGCGTTGTGGGCGGTTTCAGGCATGCCGAGGCGGACCCCATGCGTTACAGTAAGCGTGCATTCTCGCCGATTCCGCGGTTCGCGCAAAACGCCAGCATGTCATCACCCGACCGGATCCAACTCGAAGCCGCCGCCTTCCGCCGGCTGCTGCGCCATCTCAACCAGGACAGGCTGGACGTCCAGAACATCGACCTGATGATCCTCGCGGGGTTCTGCCGCAACTGCCTGGCCGACTGGTACCGCGCAGCCGCCGCCGAGCGCGGCTCGGAAATGACGAAGGACCAGGCACGCGAAGCGATCTACGGCATGCCGTTCGCCGAATGGAAGGCGAAATACCAGAAGGACGCGACACCCGAGCAGTTGGCGGCATTCGAGGCTGCGCCGAAAAAGGGTTGAGCGGAGCGGACCGGCAGCAAACCATTGGGCTGGCAGTCCCCGCGCCACGTTCCTTCGATTGGCACCTGGATTCCGCGAATCCCGCAGGGCGGACGCCGGCCGCCAATGCACCCGTTGCGGGCGTCACCCGCGCTACCCCGTGCAGAACCGCTCGTAATCGATGTACCCGGGAAACGGTTTGCCGGGTGCACACACCGGGCATTCGGGATCCGGCGCGAGGCGTGTTTCGTGGAATCGCATCGCCAGGGCATCGAACATCAGGACGCGCCCCACCAACGGTTCGCCGATACCCAGGATCAGCTTGATCACCTCGGTCGCCTGCAGCATCCCGACGACGCCGGGCAGCACGCCCAGCACGCCGGCTTCCGAACAGTTCGGCGCGTCTTCCGGTGCAGGTGGTTGCGGAAAGAGGCAGCGGTAGCACGGCGCAACGCCGCGACGGCGCCCCGCGTCGAATACGCCGACCTGCCCCTGGAAACGCTGCACCGCGCCGTACACGAGCGGAATTGCGAGCTTCACGCAGGCGTCATTGAGGAGGTAGCGCACCGGGAAGTTGTCGGCCCCGTCCAGCACCACGTCGGCACCTTCGAGCAAGGCATCGACGTTGGCGGAGGTGACGCGCTCGGGCAGGCCCTCGATGTCCACCCGCGGGTTGAGCCCGTGCAGGGCGTGCGCGGCGGATTGGAGCTTGGACACGCCGATGCGATCGTCGGTGTGGAGGATCTGCCGTTGCAGGTTGCTGCGCTCGACCACGTCATCGTCGGCGATCACCAGCGTGCCGACGCCCGCGGCGGCAAGGTAGTACGCCGCCGGCGAGCCCAGCCCGCCGGCCCCGAGAAGCACCACCCGCGCGGATTCCAGTTTGCGCTGCCCGGCCTCGCCGACTTCCGGCAGGCGCAGGTGGCGCGAGTAGCGATCGAAGAAATCCTCGTCACCGCCGGGCTTGCTGGTCGGCAGGCCTTCCTCGATCCAGCGCACGGTGCCGCCGGCGACCGAAACGACATCGGCGTACCCGCGTTGCTGCAGCGCCTGCGCCGCGCGCAACGAGCGTTGTCCGTGCGCACAGATCGCGAGGATTTCGCGCGTCGAATCGGGAGCGACGTCGCCGATCCGTTGCAGCACCTCGCCGAGCGGCAGCGCGATCGCGCCTTCGGCCATGCCGGTCGCGTGTTCGTAGGTCTCGCGCACGTCCAGCAGCAGCGCGCCTGCCTGCTGGCGCTGGAGGGCCTCCTGCGGGGAAATTTCGCGGACGGTCATGCCCGCATTATGGTGCAAAAGCCATTGGACACGGATAACAGCAGATGACCACGGATAAAGCAGAACAATGATCCGCTTCCATCCGCGTCGATCCGTGTCAAGGATTTTCCGGAGCAAAACGTAGGGCGCGCGTTGTCCGCCGCGTGCCATGCGATCTACCAAACCGGCGGACGGTATCCGCCCAGCGGCGTGGATGCAGATCCGCGTTCATCCGTGCCAAAAGTGTTCCGGCCACAACATGACCACGTCGCCTTCGGCGAATTCGCGCGTGCCCTCCGGCAGCAAGGCGAGCGCCTCGGTTTCCGCGAGGCCGCGCAGCATGCCCGAGCCTTGCCTGGCATGCAGCGTCGCCCACAGGGCGCCGTGCTCGTCGCTGCGCAGGCTGCAGCGCGCGAATTCCGCGCGCGCATGGCGCTTGTGCAGCGGCGCGTCCAGCCGGGCCCGTCGAGGTTCGGACACTTTCGTGATGCCGAGCATCGACCGCAACGCGAACCCGACGAACACCCGGAACGTCACCGCCGACGCGACCGGGTTGCCGGGCAGCCCGAAATAAAGGCTGGCGCCGATTTGCCCGAACAGCGTCGGCATGCCCGGCTTGAGCCGCACCTTGTGGAAATGGATTTCGCCGACGGCCTGCAGCACGCGCGGCAGGTGGTCGGCTTCGCCGGCCGACACGCCGCCGCTGGTCACGACGATGTCGGCGTCGGCCGCGGCTCGGAGGAGCGCACCGCGCAGCGCCCCGGGATCGTCGCGCACGACTTCCTGCGTGGCGATGGGCGCGCCGGCCTCGCGCCCGAGTGCCGCCAGCATCACGGCGTTGGACTCGTGGATCTGCCCGAAGCCGAGCGGTTGCCCGGCGGGCACCAGTTCGTTGCCGGTGGCAATCACCGCGATCCGCGGCTGGCGCCGAACCGAAACCTCCGCCACGCCGAGCGCCGCCAGCACGGCGACCTGTGGAGCGTGCAGCGAGGTACCCGCCATCAGCGCGACATCGCCTCGGGCGTAGTCTTCCCCCGCGCTGCGGACATTGGCGCCCGCCTTTTCTCCGGCCTTCAACGTGACTTCGCCGACGTCGACGACGGCGTTCTCCTTGATCACCACGGTGTCGGCGCCGGGCGGCATCGGCGCGCCGGTGGTGACCCGGATGCACTCGCCCGCTTCCAACGCTGGCGCGGCGGTCGCGCCCGCGAACACCTCCCCCGTGAGGCGGAACTGGCGCTCGCCCTTTGCGGGCAGGTCTTCTCCGCGCACGGCAAAGCCGTCCATCGCGGAATTGTCGAACGGCGGTAGCGGATGCGGTGCGTGGATGTCCTTGGCCAGCACGCGCCCGTGCGCCGTCGCCAGGTCGACGGTCTCGACCGGCAGGCGGTGCTGCGCGGCGCGCGTGGCCACGATCGCGAGCGCATCCCCCAGGCTCAGCCGCGTCGGATAATCAGATTGCGGCATGGCTCCGTTCGTACTCGCGAAAGTCCTCGGGTGCGTTCAAGTTGTGGAATGCCGCCGCCTGCCCGCGGAATTCCACCGCGCGCGCTGCCAGCCCCATGTGCCAGCGCAAGACGGATCCGTGCAGCGATGCCGCGGCGCGCGCCGATTCCAGCAAGGCTCCGCCACTCGCGAGCGAGTACAGCGCGAACAAGGGTTGCAGTCTTCGTTCATCGCGTGCGTATGCGCAGGCCAATCGTGCGTCGCCGTCGAACGCCCCGCGCAGCCGATCGCCAACATCGCCCGGGAAATCGGGGCAATCGACCGGCACGGTCAAAAGCCAGCGGCAATCCTCGAATGGGTTCTCTCCGGACTCGACCACGAGCGCCAACGCCGCGGCGATGCCGGCCAGCGGACCCGCATGGCCCGGGATCTCGTCGCCGACGACGCGCGCGACCCGCGCGTAGTCCGGCCGGTTGCGATTGGCGACGATCAGCATGTCGTCGCACTGCGGGCGCAGCGCTGCGGCCACGTGTTCGACCACCGGTGCGCCATGCACCGCCAGCAGCCCCTTGTCCGCGCCGCCGACGCGGCTGCCGGCGCCGCCGGCGAGGATCACGCCGAGGGTGCCTATCCCGCTCATCGCCGGCTCCGGACGTGCCGGACCATCCGCCTGCGCTTGCGTTGCTGGGCTTCGGTCAATACGTTGCGCCTGCCGGCGTACGGGTTCTCGCCTTCGCGGAATTCGATGCGGATCGGCGTGCCTTCCAGCTTGTAGCGCTTGCGGAAGAAATTCTCGAGGTAGCGCCGGTAGCTGTCGGCGATGTGCTTGGTGCGGGTGCCGTGGATCACGATCACGGGCGGATGGTCGCCGCCCGGATGCGCGAAGCGCAGTTTCGGCGAGTGCCCGCGGACCAGCGGCGGCTGGTGCGCGGCCACCGCCTTTTCGAGCGCGCGAGTGAGATCCGAGGTGCCGAGCTCGCGCGACGCCGCCGCCCCGGCGCGATCGATTGCCCGCATCAACTCGCGCAGCCCGGAGCCGTGCTTGGCCGAGAGGAACACGATCTTCGCCCAGGCGACGAAATCTAGCTTGCGCTCGAGCCCGGCCTTGCAGCGCTCGCGATCGTATTGCTCGAGGCCGTCCCACTTGTTGGCCGCGATCACCAGCGCGCGGCCGGCGTCGAGCACCTGCCCGATCAGCGCCAGGTCCTGGTCGGTGACGCCCTCGCCCGCGTCGAGCATCACCACGGCCACTTCCGCGGCGGCGATCGACTGGAGCGTCTTGATGACGCTGAATTTCTCGATCGCATCCTCGACGCGCGCGCGCCGGCGTACGCCGGCGGTATCGATGAGCGTGTACTGCCTGCCGTCGCGCTCGAGCGGCACATGGATCGAGTCGCGGGTCGTGCCGGCGATGTCCGAAACCACCACGCGCTCCTCGCCCAGCAGCCGGTTGACCAGCGTGGACTTGCCGACGTTCGGGCGGCCGACGATCGCGATGCGGGTGCCCGACGGGCTTTCGCCTTCGGCTTCGCCGGCATCGAGGTCGGCAGGCAGCAACGGCAGGATCCCCGCCAGCAAGGCATCGCTCCCACGCCCATGCGCCGCCGCGATCGCGAAGGTCGCGGCGACGCCCAGCGCCGAAAATTCTGCGAGCGTCGTCGCAACGTCCACGCCATCGGTCTTGTTGACGGCGAGCAGCACCGGCTTGCCGGTGCGGCGCAGGCGATCGAGGATCGCGCGGTCCTGCGGCAACAAACCTTCGCGCGCATCGACCAGCAACACGCACACGCTGGCCTCGTCGATCGCCACCTGCACCTGCCGTTCGGTCAGCGCGTCCATTTCGACGCGTTCGCCCGACAGGCCGCCGGTGTCGACCAGCACGAACGGACGCGCGCCGAGGCGGCACACGCCATAGTGGCGGTCACGGGTGACGCCCGGCAGGTCCGCGACCAGCGCCTCGCGGCTGCGGGTCAGCACGTTGAACAGTGTGGACTTGCCGACGTTGGGGCGGCCGACCAGGGCGACTACGGGCAGCATGGGTCAGGAATCCAGACTCGCGAAGCGTGCGGGCGGAGCCGCCGCGGGCGACGCCCGAGTGTACATGTGGGAGCGTCCCATGGCCTCGATCCGAGCCAACGCGGTCTCGTACGTATCGAGACCGCGCGCAGGCGCGCGAGCGGAACGCAAAACGAAGCGGCAGCCCGTCGCGGCCTTGGGCCGCTCCTACATGGGTAATGTTGCGACGCCGTTTGCGGGCGCTTCAGCCGGCGTTTCCGGAAATCCGGTACGCCGTGATCCGTCCGTCGACGTCTTCGACGTACACCATGTCGCCGTTGACGACCGGCCGCGCACGGATCGGGTCCTTGGACATCCGCATCCGTGCCGCGAGCTTGCCGTCGGACAGGTCGAGCCAATGGACGTAGCCTTCGATTCCGCCGACCACCGCGTACTGGCCCTGGATCGCCGGCGCGGTCAGCCAGTGGTACTGCAGGGCGTCCTGCTTCCACATGTCGCCACCGCCGTTTTTCGAGAATGCCCACACCAGCGAATCGTCGTCGACGCCGACCAGTTCGTCATCGCCGACCGCGACTCCGACATAGCTGGAGAACGGACGATCCCAGAGCACCTGCCCTTGCGAGGCATCCACTGCGACCAGATCGCCATGGTAGGCCGTGGCGTAAAGCGTGGTGCCGTCGAGCTGCAGCGCGTCGTCGGCGTCGTTGAGCTTCTGGATGTCGGTGCGCCCCAGACCCTTGGTGACGGGAATCTTCCAGACCGACGCGCCGGAGTCGGCCAGCAGCGCCTGGAGGTTGCCGTCGTCCGTCCCGAACATCACGACCCCGTGACCCGCCAGCAGCGGACCATTGCCGCGCAGGCTGAGCAGCGGCACGTTGCCCTGGTCGTTGAGCCACTTGCGTTCGCCGGTATTGGCATCGAAGGCGTACACATAGCTCGAGTTGGTCCGCACGTACACCGTGCCCGCGTCGATCGCGGGCGGCGAAATCACCTCGTTGTCGACTTCGGCGCTCCACAGCTGCTTGCCGGTCGCCGCGTCCATCGCGTACACGTGCCCGTCGAGCGTCCCCACCACCAGCAGGCTGCCTGACACGGCCGGACCGCCGGCGTAGCGTGCATCGACGCCGGCCTTGTCGTGGCGGAACGGCCAGATGCCGCCGCGGGTGCCCGTCGATTGTTCCCACACGCTCTTGCCGGTGGCGGCGTCGAGCGCCTCGATCTTGCCGTCGGTGCTGATGACATACAGCTTGCCGTCCGCATACGCCGGTTGCAGGCGCACGCCCGAGCGGCCGGCGCCACCGCCGATGCTGGTCGACCATACCTCCTGGACCTGCACGCTGGCCGGGAACTCGACCAGCGGCTTGGGAGGCTGGATGTTCTCGCCGCGGTTGAAGATCTTGTTCCAGAGTCCGCACCCGGAAAGCACTACCGTCGCCAACAGCAACGGCAAAATCAGGAGGTGGCGACGCTTCATGTGGCGGGCTTCCCGGTCGGTGCAGCCGCCGGCTGCGTGAGGTTGTCGAGCTTCATCTGCACCGCGTTGCGCTGGGGCGCGTCCTTGTCGAGCTTGGCCAGCGCCTGCGAGTAGGCCTTGCGCGCGGCGTCGGCATTGCCGAGTTTGAGTTGCGCATCACCGCGAAGTTCCGCGGCGATCGCGGCGTAGTCGCCGGCCGGGATGCCATCCAGCGCGTCCAGCGCCTGCTTCGCCTGGCCCTGGGCGATCAGCACCCGCGCCAGCCGCAGCGTGAACAGCGATTTCAATGCGGCTTGCCCGCTGTGCGAAACCGCCCATTGGAGGTTTTGCGCGGCCGGCTTCAGGTCGTCCTTGCCGACGTCGTACTCGGCGACCGCGGCGCTGCCCAGCGCCGCATACGGCGTATCGGCGTATTCCTTCTGCAGCTCGCCGAGCGCGGCCGCCATGGCCTGCTTGTCGTCGCGCTGCACCGCGTTCTGCACAACGGCGTACTGCGCCGCCGCCTGGACGTGATGGTTGGTCCTGTGCGCCTGCCACTGGCGGTATCCGAAGATCAGCAGCAGCGCGAGCACCACGCCGACGGCCACGGCGATGCCGTTCTCCCGGATCCACTTGCGGACGGCTTCGCCCTGCTCGTATTCGTCGTAGTCTTCGAAAGCCATGGTTCATCCACGCACA
>DASSNH010000250.1:0-2387 GCA_035701405.1 Rhodanobacteraceae bacterium | reverse complement strand
CGCGTACGCGGGCGGCTACTCGAGCGCGGCGATCGGCGCGTATGCGACGGCACTCGGTGACTCGAGCGTGGCGCTGGGCAACACCTCGTATGCCTCGGCGGGCTACAGCACGGCGGTGGGTCCGTTCGCGGTGGCGCAGGGGTATTCCTCGACGGCGGTGGGCGACACGGCCAATGCGCTGGGCGATGACTCGACGGCGATCGGGCATTACGCGACGGCTGAAGGCGCAAGTTCGAGTGCCCTGGGCGACAACGCAAGGGCCTCGGGTGACTACAGCACCGCGCTTGGCAGCGGCGCCGACACCATGGGCTATTCCAATTCGGTAGCGCTGGGTGCGGGCTCGGTCGTGGATCGCGAGAACAGCGTCTCGGTGGGTGCGCCGGGTGCAGAGCGCCAGGTCACCAACGTGGCTGACGCCACCGAGGATCATGACGCGGTCAACCTGGAACAGTTGACCGATGCCGTCAATAGCGGCCCGGGTGCCGATACAGCGCACTACTTCAAGGCCAACGGCTTGGGAGACGGTTCCGACGATGCGGTAGCGATCGGAACACAGGCCGTGGCGGCGGGTCCCAACGCGTACGCCTCCGGCGCCAACAGCGTCGCGGTCGGCGCGGGCAGCCAGGCGGGCGGAACCAATGCATCTGCCGTGGGCAGCGGTGCGATCGCGACCGGACTCAATGCGACCGCCGTGGGCGCCGGCGCATCGGCAACCCGCGCCAATGCTTCGGCCTTCGGCGCTGGTGCGATCGCCGGCGGCATCGGATCGTCGGCAGTCGGTGCAGGCTCATTGGCTGGCGGCAACAATGCGTCGGCATTCGGCGCGGGCGCGACCGCGAGCAACAGCAGGTCGTCCGCCTTCGGCGCGGGGGCGATCGCCACCGGCAGCGGTGCGGTGGCGTTCGGCGCCGGTGCCCAGGCCAGCGGCAACAACAGCGTGGCACTCGGTGCGGGTTCGCTGGCCTCGTTTGCGAACACCATATCGGTGGGTTCGGCGGGATTCTTCCGGCGCGTCGTCAACGTCGCCGATCCGGTCAACGCACATGACGCGGTGACGCTCCAGTACCTGCAGAACAATTATGTGGCGAAATCGGATGTGACCACCAGCGCCGCGCCGGCGCAGGGTGGCACCATGGACGCGTCGGCAATGATGGTGCAGGACGCCGGCAGCTCGAAGGTTTCCGGGACCTCGGCCGCCAACGCTGCCACCGGTGCCCCGATTGCCGCTGCCGACACGACGTCGGTGGCAGCCGGGACCGGTACCGCGACAACGCAGGCGATGCCGGCAGACGCTGCCGGGACCGGTACCCCGGTCGCGAACTCGGCCGTCACAGGCACCCCGGTCGCGAGCGCGGCCAACGCCCCGGCAACCGGCACCGGAGGCTCCACGGTCAGTCCTGCCGCTGCAGGTACGCCGGTCGCGACCGCGGCCGGCGGAACAGCCGCCGCGACAAGCGCGCCTGCGGCGGCCACCGGAACGGGCAGCGCAACGGTAGCGACGGCGGGCACGGGTTCCCAGAGCGTCAACGGGGCCGTGGCCGCTGGCGCGAATGGCGGGGCGCCCGGTGCCGTGCCGTTCGGCAACCCCGCGAACGCGCCGCAGAGCCAGGATGCCGTCGCGACGGCCAACTCCTACACGGACCAACAGACGCAGGAGGCCTTGCAGTCGGCCCAGGTCTATACCGATGCCTCGACGGCGCGTGCTGTGACCCAAGCCAACGCCTACACCAATGATGTGCTGACCGGCTACGTCACCACCGACACGTTCAACGCCTACCAGCAGCAGGTGAACTCGCGCTTCGCGATCCAGGACAAGCGGATCGACACGCTCGGTGCCATGGCCGCGGCCTCCACCCAGATGGCCATCAATACCGCGGGCTTGTCGGGACAGAATCGCGTCGGCGTCGGCGTCGGTACCTACGGCAGCAGGAACGCCGCTTCGCTCGGCTTCCAGCATGTGTTCTCCAACAACAACGCGAGCATCTCGGTAGGCGTGTCCTCGGCCGATGGCGAAACGTCCGGAGGCGTGGGCGCCGGCTTCAGCTGGTAAGTCGCGCGTGGTGCGGACCGCGGGTGGGGTGTACCCGCGGCCAAGTTGGGCCGGTAATGGCCCGGCGCGGACCGATGGAGAGGCAAGAAATCGCCGCATTCCGGAACCGAGGTGCGGCGGCAGCAAAAACAGGGGGAGTGCATGGATCCGGTGGAACGGATTTTGTTGATGGCGCAGCAGTGAACGCATCGATTTTTCGATGCCCTTCGAAACCCCGTGGAGAGGAACAACTCATGTTCAAAAATCGTGCAGGTTTGCGTAGCCGGGTTCTTACACTTGCCGTTGCGGGCGCATTGGGCGTCGCGGGCACGGCAGTTGCCGCCGCACCGGCCGGCGG
>DASSNH010000249.1:0-16698 GCA_035701405.1 Rhodanobacteraceae bacterium | reverse complement strand
GGTCGCACCGCTGCCCGCTTGCAGGCTGCCGCCGCTGCCGATCGTCACGCTGCCATTCGCAGCCTTCATGACGATGCCGCCGCTGCCGTTGATCGGTGCGTTGACGTTGATGTCGTGGTACGCGTCCAGGGTGAGCGTGGCGGACGGGTTGGTCCAGCTCAGCGCGGCGTCGACGTTGATGTCGCCGTTGCCCGAGGTCTTCGTGCCGGTACCGGTGGCGCCGGTGGCGGTGGTTTGCTCGATGACGTTGGTGCCGCCCTCCAGCGTGCCGGAGATGGTGGACGCCGCGGCGGCGTCGATCGTGAGGTCGACCGGGTCGACCAGCCAGGTGCCGGCCTTGCCGCCGGCCGCGGCGGCGGTGATGCGTGCATCGTCGGCCAGCTCGAAATGCGCAGCGGAGGTTTCGATCTGGCCGCCATCGCCGCCATCGGGGGCGCTGGCGTCGAGCGTGCCGCCTACCTGCACGCTGCCGGCTTGCATGCCTCCCAGCAGCGTGACGGTGCCGTCGTGTTCCTCGACGCTGCGCGCCTGCACGGTGCCGCTGTTGTTCACCGCGCTGGCCACCAACGAATCGCGGGCACCGGCGGTCATCAGCACGGCGCCGCCGTCGGCGACGATCAATTGGCGGTTTTCGACCAGGCTGCGAACGGCGTTCGCGTCCACCTGCAGGTGCATCAAGTGATGGTCGGCGAAGGTGAGGGTGACGGCGGTGCCACCACCCAGCGCGACCGTACCGAGGCGGGCGCGGATGACGCCCTGGTTGGATACCTGGTTGCCGAGCAAAGCCACGTAGCCGCCATCGGCGGCGGTGATGCGGCCCCGGTTGACGACCTTGCCCTTGCCGTTGCCGGCGAAGCGGACATCACCGGACCCGATCGTCGAATCGTCCACCGCCAGCGTGGAGGCGACCAAGCCGCCGACATTGACCTGTGCATCGCGGCCGAACAGCACGCCATTCGGATTGATCAGCCACACTTGGCCGTTCGCCTCGAGATGCCCCTGGATTTCGCTGGCGGTACTGCCGAGGATGCGGTTCACCGCGATCGAGTCGGCACCGGGCTGCAGGAATTGCACCGTTTGCGCGGCGCCGATGTCGAAACTCTGCCAATTCAACGACAGCGTCTGGCTGTCCTGTCGAATCGTGGTGGTGTTGCCCGACTGCTGGATCTGGCCCGAGCCTGCCGCGATCTGTCCGCCCGTCGGAGCATTGCCCGCGTGCGCGACCCCCGCCACGGCCAGCGACACCCACAGCAGCGAGCGGACCAGCCCGCGACATCCCGCCATCCTCCGTGTCGGTCCTTTCCGACGACAACGCGCAAGCTCCGGTGCCGGAACCCGTTGGTCAGACGGGCGGTTCCAGCACACACGGTGGATCAGGTTCATGACTTACAAGTGGTCCCCGGGATTCATTGCTGCTGTTTGGCACGCAAGATTCATGCCGGCCGAGGAACGGACGACGAGCAACGCAGTCGCCCATTGCAGCCGCGATCACGCGATCCGCTGCAATTTGTGACACACCGCACAGCAGCACCGTGCACCAGGATGCCCCAGGGCTTGCGTTTCGAACCGCAAGAACGTCCGCCTCACTCAAGCGTCTGCGGCCACCCGGACTCGTTGGCGACTGCGAACCTGTTGCGTGCCCCGATTCGGGCCAACCTCGCGGCGCTTTGCCACCGCTTGCGAAACGCCGCACTATTCGAGGTTCTGCACCTGCTCGCGCATCTGCTCGATCAACACCTTGAGATCGACCGCCGCGCGAGTCGTGCGCTGGTCCGCGGACTTGGAAGCCAAGGTGTTGGCTTCGCGGTTGAATTCCTGCATCAGGAAGTCCAGCCGACGTCCCACCGGCTCGCTCAGCGTCAGCACCCGGCGTGCCTCGCCGACGTGCGCGTCGAGACGATCCAGTTCCTCGTCGACGTCGATCCTGGACAGCTGCAGCACGAGTTCCTGCTCGAGCCTGCCGGGATCCGCCGCAGCCTGCAGCTCGCCGAGGCGCGCCTGCAGCTTCGCGCGCAGCGCCTTGCGGATGTCCGGCAGGATTGCGCGCAGTCCCGCGAGGATGTGTTCGATGCCATCGAGCCGGTCGCGCAGCGCGGCCGCGAGCTTCTCGCCTTCGCGCTCGCGTCCGGCGATGAATTCGTCCAGCGTGCGGTCCAGCAGCGCCAGGGCTGCCTGGGCCACGCCCTCCTGGTCGAGCTCCGGCTTGACCAGCAGGCCGGGCCAGTCGAGCAGCGCCGCGAAATCGGTGGCCAGTTGCGGGAATCGCGCCTTGAGGGTTTCGGCCGCCGTGGAGAGCTGCATGGCGGTGCGTTCGTCCAGCAGCAGGTCGGCCGCGGCGGAAGGCGCGCGATAGCGGAGCGTCGCATCGAGCTTGCCGCGCGAAAGACGTGCCGCGATGTGTTCGCGAACCTGCGGCTCCAGCGCGCGCAGCTCGTCGGGCAGGCGCACGCCGGTTTCCAGGAATCGATGATTGACCGCGCGTACTTCGCAAGCGAGCCAGCCGAGCGGCGTTGTTTCCTCGTCGCTCGCGTACGCGGTCATGCTGCGAATCATCGGCATCGTTCCGGGAAAGGCAAAGTGCGATGGTAAACTGTCGGGCCCTGCGCGGAAACCTTTCCCGATGGCAACCACCCGCCCTTCCGGGCGCGCGCCCGACGAGTTGCGCGCGGTCACGATCGAACGCCACTACACCCGCCACGCCGAGGGCTCGGTGCTGATCAGCGCGGGCGACACCCGGGTGCTGTGCACGGCCAGCGTCGAGGAACGCATCCCGCCGTGGCTGCGCGGCAAGGGCCAGGGCTGGGTCACCGCCGAATACGGCATGCTGCCGCGCGCGACCAGCGACCGCACCCAGCGCGAAGCCGCGCGCGGAGGACAGGGCGGCCGCACCATGGAAATCCAGCGACTGATCGGGCGCTCGTTGCGTGCCTGCGTGGACCGCGTCGCCCTCGGCGAACGCGTGGTTACGCTCGACTGCGACGTGCTGCAGGCGGACGGGGGCACCCGCACCGCGGCGATCACGGGCGCCTATGTCGCGCTGGTCGACGCGGTGGACGTATTGATGCGGCGCGGCTTGCTCAAGCGCAATCCGATCCACGGCGCGGTGGCCGCGGTCTCGGTCGGCATCTTTCAGGGCGTGCCCGTGCTCGACCTCGACTATGCCGAGGACGCCCACTGCGACACCGACATGAATATCGTGATGAACGACGGCGGCGGCTTCATCGAACTGCAGGGCACCGCCGAAGGCCACGCCTTCCGGCGCGAGGAACTGGACACGTTGTTGTCGCTCGCGGAAAAAGGCGTGGGCGAACTGATCGCGAAACAGCGTGCCGCATTGGCACGCCGGGAAAGCTAGCTTCACCGAAGTGCATCGTCATGGGTAACAGGATCGTCCTCGCCAGCGGCAACACCGGCAAGCTCGCCGAACTGCGCGAGCTGCTGGCGGGCAGCGGCATCGAATTCATCCCGCAAACGGAACTCGGCATCGGCGGCGCCGAGGAGACCGGCCACACCTTCGTGGAGAACGCGATCCTGAAGGCCCGGCACGCGGCGCGCGCGTCGGGCTTGCCCGCACTGGCCGACGACTCAGGCATCTGCGTGGATGCGCTGGGCGGCGCACCCGGCCTCGATTCGGCCCTCTACGCGGGCGTGCACGGCGCGGACGAGGCCAACAACGACAAGCTGTTGCGTGCGCTGGCCGACGTGCCCGACGAGGCTCGCACCGCACACTACACCTGCGTCGTGGTACTGCTGCGCAGCGCGGCCGATCCCGATCCGCTGATCGCGACCGGGCGCTGGCGCGGACGCATCCTGCGCCGGCGCCGCGGCGCGCGCGGCTTCGGCTACGACCCGCTGTTCCTGCCCGAAGACGGCGGCGGCCTTTCGTCGGGCGAACTCGATCCCGCCGAAAAGAACCGGATCAGCCACCGCGGGCAGGCGCTGGCGGCGCTGCGCGAAATACTCGGGACCCGGAACCGGGAACCGGGGACCGGGAAACGCTGAATGTCCGCTTGTCTCGAGCGTCCGCCATCGACCGCCGACTCGCTGTCGGGCCGCTCTGCCGGCTCACCGCTGGCCCCCGGTCCCCGCTCCCCGGTCCCGTTGTCGCTATACATCCACATCCCCTGGTGCGTGCGGAAGTGTCCGTACTGCGACTTCAATTCGCACGGCCTGCGCAGCGAACTGCCGGTACGCGAATACGTCGCGGCGCTCATGGCCGATCTCGACGGCGACCTTGCGGATTTCGGGACCGCGCTGGCGGGACGCGAGATCGCCAGCGTGTTCTTCGGTGGCGGAACGCCGAGCCTGATGCCACCGGAGGCGATCGCGGCCATCTTCGACGGCGCCGCGGCGCGGCTGACGTTCGCGCACGATTGCGAAATTACGCTAGAAACCAACCCGGGCACCGTCGAACACGGCCGCTTCGACGGCTACCTCGCTGCGGGCGTCAACCGCATCTCGTTCGGCGTGCAGAGCTTCGACGACGAAAAGCTGGGCGCGCTCGGCCGCATCCATTCGGCGGCCGAGGCCGAGACCGCGGTGAAGCTCGCGCAGGATGCCGGCTACGACAACATCAACCTGGACCTGATGTACGCGCTGCCGGAGCAACGACCCGAGGGCGCGCTTGCCGACGTGGAACGCGCTTTGGCCCTGCAGCCCGCGCACATCTCGCACTACCAGTTGACGCTGGAACCCGGCACGCCGTTCGCCAAGCGCCCGCCGTCGCTGCCGGACGACGATGCGGCCTGGGACATGCAGGAGGCATGTCATGCGCGGTTGGCCGCGGCGGGCTTCGCGCAATACGAAGTGTCGGCGTATGCACGCAACGGTCGTCGCTGCCGGCACAACCTCAACTACTGGGAATTCGGCGATTACCTCGCGATCGGCGCGGGGGCGCACGGGAAAATCTCGGGACCGGGGACCGGGGACCCCGGACCCGGGAAAACCGGCGAGTTCGCCGTCCAACGGCGCTGGAAGGTGCGTTCGCCGCGGGCCTATCTGCAGAAAGCCGCCACCGGGCAGCGCGTCGGCGGTGACGAGGCCGTCGCGGCGGAACAACTGCCGTTCGAATTCATGTTGAATGCCTTGCGCCTGGGAGACGGCATCGCCGCGCAGGCGTTCACTGTGCGCACCGGCTTGCCGCTGTCCGCGATCGACGCGCCGCTCGGCAACGCCCGCGATCGCGGCTGGTTGGTCCACGACCCGGCATTCCTGAGGACCACGCCGCTCGGGCGCCGTTTCCTCAACGACGTGATCGCGTCGTTCCTGCCCGAGCCGGCGAGGAGGTACCGCCATGCCTGATTTCGTGCCCGTCGGTTGTCCGTATTGCGGGGAATCCGTCGAACTCATCGTCGATTCGTCGGCCGGCTCGGCCGCGTACATCGAGGATTGCCCGGTGTGCTGCCGGCCGATGCAGGTGACCGTCGAAGTCGACGGCGAGGCGGTGACGGTGCGCGTGCGGACCGGCGACGAATGACCCTGGCCATGGCGCTTTGCGCGCCGGTTCCGTAATATCCGCGGTGCGCGGGCGTGCGCCGGCAAGTGCCGACACGCGGACCGCGGGGGAATCGATGGAAAAGCACCCGACACTCGCGGACCGCAGCGACCTGGCGCCACGCGCCCGTCACCTGCTCGCCCAGCAACTCGCAGAATGCGGCGGATTGCTGGAACCGCTGCTGCGCAACGTGCTCGACGACCTCGAGCACGAGCTGTTCCGGATCGGCGAGCAATCCAGCGGCGGACAAGTCCAGCACGAAGCCATGGAAGCGCTGCGCGAGGTGAAGCAGTCGCGCCCGCTTTTCCAGGGCCGCTTGATGGCGGCGCTGGAACGCCGCTTCGCCGGGATCGGCCGCCCCGCGCCCGCCGCGGCGCGTGCGGCACAGCCTCTCGCCAGCGAAGGCTTGTCGCTCGTGGACCCGCACGAGTTCGACGAGAGCATGGCGCTGGATGACCTTTCCACGCGCACCGAGCTGCACGCCGGCAGCGCCATCTTCGAGCTCTGCTACCGCTACGGCGTGCTGCTGGCGTCGCCGCCGCTGGAAAGCGAGGTCCTGCCAGCGGGTCCGCAGGTGCTGGCCGCGGTGCTGGGCGAAGCTGCGAACGGTCTTGCCATCGAACGCGAACAGCGCCTGCTGTTCTACCGGTTGTGCGACCGCCGCCTGTTCGGGGCGGCGGAATCTTTCTACGGCCGGCTCAACGAACACCTGAAGGCCTGCGGCATCCTGCCCGACCTGCGCAGCTACCTACCCAGGCGCGGCGCGTCCGAGCAGCGTTCGGCGGATGCGCCGAGCCCGCTCGAGGCGCCGGAAACGCGATCGATTCCGCCCGCAGTCAATTTCACGCCACCGCCCGCGGCGGGTGACCTGCACAACCTGCTGGATGCGCGCCGCCGCACCCTGCACCCCGAGGACGCCGCGGCCGCGCAATCGGGCGAGTTCGCCTCGATGCCGCAACTGCAGGATGCGCTCGCCGCGTTGCAGGCCCTGCCGCCGCGCCGCGTCGGGCCAGGCGCCGGCGAGAACCTCGCCAAGGAACTGGCGGCCGAACTGCAACGCGGCGCGTCAGGCGGCAAGCGTCCGCAACTGCAACCCGAGCACCGCGACGCGCTCGACCTGATCGGGCTGCTCTACGACCAGTTGCTGACGGAAACCCGCGCCGAGGGCGTCGCACAGCAATTGCTCTCGAGCCTGCAGGTCCCGCTGTTGCGGATCGCGTTGTCCGACAGCAACTTCTTCACCGTCCGCGAGCACCCCGCACGGCGCCTGCTGAACCTGGTCCTGGAAACCGCGAACCTCTGGCTCGACCGCAGCAGCGACAGCTTCGACGCCGCGCTCAACCAGCGGCTGCAACGGAGCGTCCAGCGGATCACCAGCGACTTCCAGGGCGACATCGGCATCATCGAACGCGAGGCCGACGATCTCGACTCGCACCTGCGGCTCCTCTCGCGGCGCGCCGAAATCGCCGAGCGCCGCCAGGTCGAAGCCGCGCAAGGCCGCGACCGCCTGCGCGAAGCACGGACCACCGCCGGGGCGGCGATCAGCAAGCGGCTCGCCGGACGCAACACCACGCCCCTGGTCCGCGCGCTGCTCGAAAGCGCGTGGACCGACGCGCTCACGCTGACCCTGCTGCGCGAGGGCGAAAACAGCGAGGCGTACCGGCGCAGGCTCGCCGATGCCGACCAGTTGCTCGATTCCCCGGTCGGGCGCGACGACACCAGGCTCGCCGCCGACCTCAACCATGGCTTGACCCAGGTCGGGCTGCAGGCATCCGAGGCCGACCAGATCACCCGCTACGCGCTCGACCTGCCGCAGCGGCCGAGTTCGCGCGCCGCGACGCCACCGCCCAGCCAGACGGAGCTGCTGATCCGCCTGAAGTCGCGCCACAAGCGCGGCGAAGGCGAAGCGGCGCCCGCCGCGCCGGCTGCGCCGCAGAAGCTGCCCTTGACGCCATCGGAGCGGCGCGCGCTCGATGAACTCAAGCGGCTGCCGTTCGGGAGCTGGCTGGAGTTCACCATCAACCAGCAAGGCCAGAAGGTCGCGCGCAAACTCGCTTGGCACAATCCGGTCAGCGGCCGCTGCCTGCTCGTGAATGCACGCGGCGCGGCAGCGCCCGAGCGCACGCTGGAACAGATCGCACGCCTGATGGCGCGCGGCCAGGTTCGCCTGCTGCCGCCGCAGGACAAGGGTATGATCGACCGCGCCTGGGATGCGCTGGTGACAGGATTGCGCAAATTCAGCGGTACCAACCTGACCACGGAGACGGCGACATGAACGACGAACGCCGCAGCGCACCACGCAAACCGTCGATGGCGCCCATCGAAGTCATCGACACAGTCAGCGGCGAGCCCATCGGCCGGCTTGGCAACCTCTCGCGCAACGGGATGATGCTGATCTGCCATCGGCCCCTGCACGACAACGCCCTGTACCAATTGCGCTTCCGCCTGCCGGATCGGCGCGGTGGCTCGCCCTGCGAGATCGAGACCGGCGTCCATACGATGTGGAGCGAAAACGCCTCGACCAATGGCTATCAGTGGGCCGGCCTGCGCATCATCTCCATCAGCGGCCCTTCCGCCGCATCGCTGGACCGCTGGCTGGACGCCGCGGCATGATCGTGCAATCGTCCATGATTGCGGCCTCGCCGGGCGGACGAGACTGAAGGATCTCGAGCTCGTGTAGTCGACCACGGCCATCCACGGCCTGACTTTCCACAACAGCCGCTCCGAAGGAAATCCTGGTCAACTTGGCACCCGTACAAGACGTGCCGCGCGGGTGTTTTGCTTTGCGGCGCGCGTCGCGGGATCATGGCAGCTCCTTTTCGACGCCGCACGCCATGACCGCTTCCCCGCAGGACAATCTTTCGGCGCTGTACCCGGCGCACCTCGCAGAGATCGAAAAGCGCAGCGCCGACGCCCTCGCCGCGGCCGGGCGCGACACGCTGGCCATCGCCGCCGGCCGGCCGCACGGCTGGTTCCTCGACGACCAGGATTACCCCTTCAAGGCCAACCCGCATTTCCTGCACTGGCTGCCGCTTACCGGCGCGCCCGGAAGCTGGATCATCTATACGCCCGGCAGCAAGCCGAAACTGGTGTTCCTGCAACCGGACGATTACTGGCACGTCGTGCCGGCGGCGCCTTCCGGATATTGGGTCGAGCACTTCGACATCGTGGTTATTCGGAAACCCGAAGACGCGCGCGCGCACCTGCCGAAGGACCCATCGCGCTGCGCCGTCATCGGCGAAGCCAATGCCGCGGTCGGCGACATCGAGCCGGACAATCCGGAGGCTGCACTGAACCTGCTGCACTACCGGCGCGCGTACAAGACGCCGTACGAACTGACGATGATGCGGGTCGCGAGCAAGCTCGGGGTGCACGGGCACCGCGCCGCCGAGCGCGGGTTCCGCGAGGGCCTGTCGGAATTCGACATCCACTGCCGTTATCTCGAAGCCACCCGGCTGACCGAATCGCAGTTGCCCTACGGCAACATCATCGCGCTGGACCAGCACGCCGCCGTGCTGCACTACATGCACTTCGACCGCAACCCGCCTACGCATGCGCATTCGTTCCTGATCGATGCCGGCGGGCAGTTCCACGGCTATGCCTCCGACATCACGCGCACGCATGCATCGCCGGATGCGGGCGAGTTCCAGGCCCTGATCGATTCGGTCGAGCGGGCGCAGCATGGCTTCTGCGCCATGGTGCGTGCGGGGCGAAGCTATCCGGAGCTGCACCTGCAAGCGCACCATGTGCTGATGCAAGCGATGCACGACCACGGCTTCATCACCTGTTCGCCCGAAGCGGCGGTGGCCAGCGGCATTTCCGCGACGTTCTTCCCGCACGGCCTCGGCCATTCGATCGGCCTGCAGGTGCACGACGTCGCCGGCTTCGCGCGCGACGAGCAAGGCGGCATGATCGCGAAGCCGCAAGGCCATCCCAATCTTCGCCTCACCCGCACGCTCGCGCCCGACATGGTCGTCACCATCGAGCCCGGGCTTTATTTCATCGACATGCTGCTCGCGGAATTGAAGTCCAGGCCCGCCGCCAAGGACGTCGCGTGGTCGAACGTCGATGCATTCCGCAAGTACGGCGGCATCCGCATCGAGGACGACGTGGTCTGCACCCACGGCGAGCCGGTCAACCTCACCCGCGAAGCATTTGCCGCGGCGTAGATGCGAAGTTCGCAGGTTGGCGCTGAGCGCAGCGAAGCCCAACATCACGATGCGTGCGTGCCGGCAATGTTGGGCTTCTCGCGGGTAAAGCCCGGGATCAGCCCAACCTACGAAAGCTGGGCGTGTCTCGGATTGCGATCGGCTGGACCGGCCGCGGCCACGGGCCGCTCTTACAACTTCATTGCAACGGCGTCGGTGGTAGTGGGCAGGCCGACCTTCTCGCAGAACGCGGCGAAGCGCGGGTCGTACCGATAGCGCAGGATGAAGGGGTCGGAGAGCAAATAACCCAGACCCCCGTCTCGGTTGTTCCACGCACGATCCAGCCACTGGAACATATTGTCCGGGTCGTGGCGCAGCGCATACACCTCCGCTACCTGGTAGGCACTCCCCTGCGCCGCGGTCAATGTCTTCAGTGCCGCATCGGCGGCCGCTCGGTCGGGACTGTTTTGCAGAGCCAGCGCCAGCGCGGACTCACGCCAGGGCAGGCTGGTTTCCTTGTGCGCCGCTGTCAGCGCAACGCTCGTATCGCCGCTCAGGATTGCGACTACCGCCAACTGTTCGTGATTGGCTGCTCCCTGCGGCTGAACCTCGATCGCTGTCCGGATGGCCTGCTCGGCATTTTCGAACTGCCCCAAGCTTGCGAAGAACCATGACAGATTGAAGTACGCACCGCCATTGCGAGGGTCGGCCTTCAGCGCCTGCCTAGTCAAATTCACTGCGCGGTCAACTTGTCCCAGGGCCGCCAGAATGCCGCCCAGCTGTAATTGCGCATCGCTGTCGTCGGGCGCCAGTTGCACGGCCCGCTGCGCGTCGGCGAGTGCCGATTGCCAGTCGAATTCGCCGTATGCCTCGAGATAACTGCGCGCGGCGTAACCCGCTGCAAGGTCCGGGGCCACATGCAGAGCCCTGCCGATGGCATTCCGCGCCTTGTCGTAGGCCCGTTCATGGGCGGCTCCACCCAGAAAGATCGCACCCAGACCCGCCCACGCTCGCCCTTGGGCTGCGTACGCCCGCGCATATTTCGGATCAAGCTTGATGGCCAGCGCGAATGCATCGATGGCCTTACGCTCATCCACCTCGGTCGCGCTGGCATTGAGGGCAATCCCGCGCAGGAAAGCGGTGTAGGCGGCGAGATTCCCGCTGGGTGGCCGGTCGCTCTGCACCACCGCACCGGGCGCGGTCAACAGCTTCGCCTTTAGCGCGCTGGCCACGGCTGTCGTGATCGCGTCCTGCAGCGCGAACAGGTCCTTGTACGGCTTGTCGTAGCGCTGCGTCCACAACACCGAGCCATCGGCCGCGTTGACCAGCGTCGCGGTGATGCGCACTTCGTCGCCCGCGCGCTGCACACTGCCCTCCAGCAGGTGCGCCACGCCGAGAAGCTTGCCGATTTCGGAGCTCGAATCCTTGCTGTCGCGGAACTGGAACGCCGAATTGCGGCTGATGACCTTCAAGCCCGCGAACTGGGATAGCGCGGTGATCAAGTCCTCGGAAAGACCGTCGGAAAAGAACCGCTGATCCTTCGCGCCGCTCTCGTTTACGAACGGCAATACCGCAACGGATTTTTCGGGGATGCTGGCCGCAGATACTGGGACGGCATCGGCCTGCAGCCCGGATGCAGCCGCGCCAGCGGCGGAACCCGGGGCGGCCTTGGACGATATTCCCGGATTGCGCTTCGCTGCATCCGGGCTACGGGTTGCACTTGCAACCAGTGATGGTGCGGCAGGCGCATGCCGCAGAACCATCAACCGCCAGCCGAGCAGCCCCACGGCCAGGATCAGCGCCACGATGATCGCCGTGTTGAGGGTGCGGCCGATGCGGTGGGACTGGTCCTCCGGGCGGGACTGGGGCGAACCGACCGGCTCGGTGCGGCGCACGCCCTCCGGCGTGACCTCGAAGGCCCACGCCAGCACCAGCGCGACGGGAAGCCCCGCGGCCAGCAACACCGTCACCACCTTCAGCACCCACGCCGGCGCCCCGAAGGTCGGAAAGACGATGGAAAGCAGTTGCAGCAACAGCCATGCGACCACGGCGTACGCGATCGCGACGCGCCACACGTGGCGGCGTTTCAGTTCCTCGAAGAAACCGGGCTTGTGGACTGCCACCTCACGCGGATCCCCCGCCGGGCACGCCCCGGCCTCCGCACGCGAGTGTAAATCATTGCGTCGGCAGCTTCAGGTGCGATCGGGCTCGCAACGTAGCTGTCGCAATGGAGAGATGGAGGGATGCGGTTGTTGCAACCTGGTTACCGGCGTGCCTCGCGTGACAGAAGCCATCCCCCCGATGCTTTGCATCAACGCCCTTCGCAAGCTCACGGGGTGTTGTTTCACGGTGTCGATGGTCGTGGCGCAGCCCCATGGTCACTCCGGACGCCGCGCGGCGGCGATCCGGGATCTGCTCCCGAGTCCACACCCAAAGCCGGTTGACTCGCGCCATCTGCCGGGGTTCAGCGACAGCGAATGGCTGGCACCCATGACGATCGCCACGCGGACAGACACGCCGTGATCTGCGATCATCCGGCACATTTTCCGGGTGGAATCCATCGATGACCAATGAATACGCAGTTCGCCGCACCGTGGGCGCATGGGCGCTGATGTTCACGGGCCTGGGCTCGATCATCGGATCGGGCTGGCTGTTCGGCGCGTGGCGCGCGGCGCAACTCGCGGGCCCGGGCGCGATCTGGGCGTGGGTGATCGGCGCGGTGGTGATCCTGTTCATCGCGGTCACCTACGCCGAGCTCGGGGCGATGTTCCCGGAATCGGGCGGCATGGTGCGCTACGGCCAGTATTCGCACGGGACGCTGGTGGGCTTCATCGCGGCCTGGGCCAACTGGATCGCGATCGCGTCGGTGATCCCGGTCGAGGCCGAGGCTTCGGTGCAGTACATGGCGTCCTGGCCGTGGCAGTGGGCGCAGGATCTGTATCACGTCGCGCCGGGCGGTCTCGGCGAGCTGAGCCCGACCGGCCTCGGCATCTCGGCGGCGCTGGTGATCGTGTACTTCCTCCTGAACTACTGGAGCGTGAACCTCTTCGCCAAGACCAACACCTGGATCACGATCTACAAGCTGGTGGTGCCGGCGCTGACCGCGATCGCGCTGATGGCGACTTCGTTCCATCCGGAGAACTTCAGCGTAGGCGCGCACGGCGGCGCCCATGCGATCAGCTTGTCGGCGGTCCTCACGGCGGTCGCGATCAGCGGCATCGTGTTCAGCTTCAACGGTTTCCAGAGCCCCGTGAACCTCGCGGGCGAAGCGAAGAACCCGGGGCGCAGTGTGCCGTTCGGGGTGATCGGATCGATCGTGCTGGCGACTGTCGTCTATCTGTTGCTGCAGGTTGCCTTCCTCGGCGCGACCGAACCCGCGTTGCTCGCGAAAGGCGGCTGGGCCGCGATCGAACATTCCTCGCCTTTCGCTCAATTGGCGATTGCGTTGAACCTCAACTGGCTGGCGCTACTGTTGTATTCCGACGCCTTCATCAGCCCGTCCGGCACCGGCGCGACCTACACCGCGACCACCGCCCGGATGATCTACGGCATGCAACGCAACGGCACGCTGCCCAAGGTGTTCGGCAAGGTGCATCCGCGCTTCGGCATCCCGCGCCCGGCGATGTGGCTGAACCTGGTCGTCGCGTTCATCTTCCTGTTCTTCTTCCGGGGCTGGGCGGCGCTGGCCGAAGTAATTTCGGTCGCGACGATCATTTCGTACCTGACCGGCCCGGTGAGCGTATCGGTGTTGCGCCGCACCGCGCCCGAGTTGCACCGGCCGCTGCGGATCCCGCTGCTGCCGGTGATCGCGGGACTCGCCTTCGTGTTCGCGACCGAACTCCTGTACTGGGCGCGCTGGCCCCGCACCGGCGAGATCATCCTGCTGATGGTGGTCGCGCTGCCGGTGTGGTTCTGGTACGCGGTCAGGCGCGGCGGCGGGGACCTGCTGCTGCAGGTGCGCGGCGCGCTGTGGCTGATCTTCTACCTGCCCGCGGTCGCGGCGCTGTCGTGGGCCGGCAGTGAGAAGTTCGGCGGCCACGGTTATCTTTCGTACGGATGGGACCTCGCGATCGTCGCTGCCGTTGCGATCGGCTTCTTCGTCTGGGGACTGGCCTGCGGCTGGCGCACTCCGGAAGTCGAGGCGATCAAGATGGAGGCCCACGCGCACCCGGATGCCATCATGGTGCCGCCGGATGAAGAGACCGCGGAACGCATGGCGGGCCGGTAAGCGCTGCGGCGTTTGGAGAGGGCCAAAAAAAGTCGCCCGGCCATGCTTGCGCAGGCGTCGTACGGCGCCATGGCCGGCCGGGCACCGCAGGCGGCTTCACGGCTTTCGGCGGGCCGCCGCTGCGGCCTTGACCACATCGATTGCGTGTACATACACTCATTACATGGAGCCCGATGCCGCCCTGTCCGAGACCACCGGGTGCCTGTGCCTGGCCTCGCGGCGTGCGGCGCGGGCGATCACGCGCGAATTCGATAGCGCGCTGCGGTCGCGGGGCCTACGCGCCACCCAGTTCACGTTGCTCGCGGCGCTGCACCTCACGGGCCCGCGATCGATCGGCGAACTCGCCGAACTGTTGTCCGCCGACCGGACCACCCTCACCCGCAACCTGGCCGTTGCGGAGCAGCATGGCTGGGTGGTGACGCGGCCCTGCCGCGACGATGCCCGCGCACGCATCGCCGCAATCGCGCCGAAGGGTTCGCGCGTGCTGAAGGCCGCGCTGCCTGCGTGGCGCAAGGTCCAGCAACGCCTGCTCGGCGAAATCGGTCCACGCGCCGCCGAAAGCCTGCGCCGGCTGGCAGGCGGCGCTTGTGCGCTCCCGGCGCCTCACCTCCAGACCGGAAGGGAACAGCCATGATGCAGCTTTACTGGGCCGACGTACTGTCGCCGCGCAAGGCCTGTGCGGTCGCGAAATACCTGGGCTCCCCGATCGAGTACGTGTATCTCGACCTTGGCCGTGGCGAGCAGCGCACGCCTGGATATCTCGCGCTGAATCCCAACGGCAAGGTACCGACGCTGGTCGACGGCGACCGGGTCCTGTGGGAAGCCGACGCGATCATGTGCCACCTCGCGGGGCGCTGCGACTCCGACCTGTGGCCGCAGGACGCGCGCCAGATCGACGTGCTTCGCTGGCTGAGTTGGAACCTGCAGCATTTCTCGCGGCACGCCGGGTCGCTGTACTTCGAGTACGTCATCAAGCCGCGTTTCGGATTGGGCGAGGTCGATCCGGCCACGATCGCGCAAGCCACCGACGATTGGCGCCGCTTCGCACGGGTCCTCGATGCCCATCTGCGCGACCGCGACTGGCTGGTCGGCACCGCGCTCACCGTGGCCGATTTCGCGGTCGCGGTGGCGCTGCCGGACGCCGAGCGCGCGCACATTCCCGTGGATGAATTTCCCGCGATCTGCCGCTGGCACGACCGCCTGAACGGGATCGAGGCCTGGCGCGTACCCTTCCCGGCGCCTGCCTTGGCGGCCTGAGCGTCGATGTCGATCTCCGGCTTGGTCGTTCGTCGCGGTATCGAGTCCCGCAAGGGCCGAGTCGTCCACCATCATTCGGAGGAGTGTCATGCAACTCGCGAACTACCTGTTCTTCGATAATCAGGCCGGAGCGGCTTTCGATTTCTACGCGAGATGCCTCGGTGGCGAAGTCGCGATGAAGGTGACCTTCGGCGACATGCCGGGACCTTCGGACCTTCCGCCGGAAGCCGAGGATCTGATCGCGCACGTCCGGCTGCAGGTCGGCGATGCCGTCCTGATGGGTTCGGACTGGTGCACGCCGCCCGACGGCGAGGCGTACCCCGGAATCCACGGCAACGCGGTGTCGGTGAGCGTCGACAAACCCGAGGAGGCGGAACGCCTGTTCGAGGCGCTCAGCGAAGGCGGCAAGGTGACGATGCCCATCACGGAGACCTCTTGGGCCCTGCGCTTCGGGATGTTCACCGACCGCTTCGGCGCGAAGTGGATGATCAACTGCAACCGGCCGGAATGAACACCATGCGCACACGCGGCTCATCCAATCGACGCACCCTTCGATCGCTCTGCCTCGCGCTGCCGCTGCTGGCGCTGGCCACCGCGACGGTGGCCCAGCCGGTCACCTACACCATCGACCCGGATCACACCTACCCGAGCTTCGCCGCCGACCACATGGGCCTCTCGACCTGGCGCGGCAAGTTCGACCACAGCAAGGGCACGATCATGCTGGATCGGACGAAGCACACGGGCACGATCCACATCGTCACGCAGATCGACAGCATCAACTTCGGCAACCCGCCGCTGAAGCAGATGGTGCTGCGCGATGCCATGCCGGCGTCGCTGTGCAAGACGCAATGCGCATTCTTCGGCGCCGCGAAGTATCCGACTGCGACCTACGATGGCACGCTTGCGGATTTCGTGAACGGTGCGCCCACGCGCGTGGTCGGCAAACTCACGCTGCGTGGCGTGACCCGCCCGCTGGACCTGGAGATCGAACACTTCAAGTGCATCCCCGATTTCGTGCTCAAGCCGCGCGAACGCTGCGGCGCGGAAGCATCCGCCACGTTCGACCGCTCCGAATTCGGGATCGACGCCGGAAAGTCGTTCGGCCTCGACATGAAGGTGGGCCTGCAGATCCAGGTGGAGGCGGTGCAGGACAAATAGTCCGCATCGCCGCCATGCCGCGGAACCCGTTTGCGGTACCCTGAGCCACTTCGACTGAACGGGAAACTTCATGTCCATCCGCAGTGGGCTGTTGGCAGGCAGTTTGGTCCTGGCGCTCGGCTGTTCTTCGCTCGCCGGCGCGGAAAGCACCACGCAGGCGATGCCCGAGA
This sequence comes from Rhodanobacteraceae bacterium, assembly GCA_035701405.1. Taxonomy (GTDB): domain Bacteria; phylum Pseudomonadota; class Gammaproteobacteria; order Xanthomonadales; family Rhodanobacteraceae; genus 66-474. Next base: position 243 of record DASSNH010000249.1, on the reverse strand, counting down.
CCATGGACATGCTGCGGCACGCGATCGCCGCGCAAACGGTCGAAGGCAAGGACCAGGTGCCGGCTTTCGCGCGGTACCTGGCCGGCAAACTGGAATCGGCCGGCTTCGCCGAGTCCGACATCGAGATCATTCCGGTCGAACACACCGCCGCGCTGGTGGTGCACTACCGCGGCAGCGACAAGAGCCTGAAGCCGATCCTGCTGTCCGCGCACATGGACGTGGTCGCCGCCAATCCCAGGGACT
>DASSNH010000248.1:0-2445 GCA_035701405.1 Rhodanobacteraceae bacterium | reverse complement strand
CGCGAGCCGCGCATACACCGGCAGCAACTGCGCGTTGTCGTAGAGCATTTTTTCGAAGTGCGGGATGGTCCAGCTCGCGTCCACCGAGTAACGGAAAAAACCGCCGCCGAGATGGTCCTGCAGGCCGCGGGCGGCCATGGTCGCGAGGGTGAGGTGCGCCTGCTTCCGAACCGCTTTCCCTTCGGGGGAGTCCGGCGCTGCGCGCGAGCTTCTCCCGAAGGGAGCAGGGTCCAAAAGCCACTCCAGTTCGATGGCTCGCGGGAACTTGGGCGCGCCGCGGGTACCGCCCCAGTCGGGATCGGCGCGCGCAGCGATGCGTTGCAACCCCATGTGGGCGGCCGACTCCGCGTCAGGAACCGGGCCCGGCGCGGGGGCTTGCACCTGGCGCATCCAGGCGCGCAGTTGCTCGGCGTTCGCTTGCAGCTCGGTGCGGTGCGAGTCGAAGTAGGCACGCACCCTTTGCAGGAGTTCGGGAAACCCGGGCAATCCATGCCGCGGCGACGGCGGGAAATAGGTGCCGATGTAGAACGGCGACAAATCCTGCGGATCCAGGAACGCGGTCAGCGGCCAGCCGCCGCCGCGACCTGCCAACGCCTGGTGCGCGAGCTGGTACACGCGATCGATATCCGGGCGCTCCTCGCGGTCGAGCTTGATGTTGACGAACGAAGCGTTCATCGCCGCTGCGATCTCGGGATCCTCGAAGCACTCGCGCGCCATCACGTGGCACCAGTGGCAGGCGCTGTAGCCGACCGAAAGGAGGACCGGCGTGTCGGCGTCGCGCGCCTGCGCGAGCGCCGCCTCGTCCCACGGCTGCCAGTCCACCGGGTTGCCGGCATGCATGCGCAGGTACGGGCTCGACGCGCTGGCGAGGCGATTGGGCATGGCTGCCATGCTAGCGCGGCCCCAAAAAAGAAGCCCGGCCGGTGCCGGGCTTCGAATCAGGATCGCAGCGTTGCCGCTATTCCGGTGCGGCCCCTGCGGACTTCGCCGGCGCCGCGTCGCCCGGCCCGATGTGCTTGGCCAGGAAGGCGGTGATCATGCCGAAGAATTCCTCGTTGTGTTCTTCGCTCGCGAAGCCGTGCAGTTCCCCCGGTTGCGCCAGCCATTCGTAGGGCTTGCCCGCCTTGTCCAGGTACGAGCGCAAATCCGTGGCGTTCTGGTACGGCACGCGCGGGTCGTCCTTGCCGTGCGCGATCAGCACCGGCACGTTGAACTTGTCCATCATGCTGACCGGCGACATCGCGTAGGCGTCCTCGCGGGTGCCGATGGCATCCTTGAAATACACCTGGCCGCCGGCAAGCCTCCGCGTGTCGCTCCTGTCCATGCCGATGCGCCAGTCGTACACGCCGGCGTAATCGACCGCGCACTTGTAGAGCCCGGGCGCGAGGATGGGCTGCATCAGCGAGGAATAGCCGCCGAAGCTTCCGCCGAACACGCAGATGCGGTTCGGGTCCACGTAGCCCTGGGCGATCGCCCATTTCACGCCGTCGATCAGGTCCTCCTGGATGCCCGTGGCAAATTGCCTGTAGCCGGAGCGGCCGAAGTTGAAGCCGCGTTCGCCCGAGCCGCGGTAATTGATCTGCAGGCTCGCGTAGCCGCGGTCGGCCAGCAGCGCGGCCCATGGATCGTAGAACCAGCCATCGGATGGGCCGATCGGGCCGCCGTGGGGGATCAGCACCAGCGGCAGGTTCTTGTGGTCGCCGCCGCTGGGCAACGTCAGGAATCCCGCCAGCTCGACCCCTGCACGGTCCGTAAAGCGGATCGGCATCCGGACCGGCATCCTGGCGGGATCGATCCACGGCAGCACCTGGTAGAGCGGGCGGGCGTGCATGTGGGCCTTGTCGAACAAGGCCAGGGCGCCGGGATTGCGGTCGCTGCGCACGCTGATGAGCAAGGCCGAGCCGTCGGCGCTGGCGCCCTCCATCGACACGAACGCGTCCGGCTGCGCGCGTGCCAGCGCCTGCATCACCTGCGCGTAGATCCCGTTGGAGATGTATTGCACCTTCGGCTTGCCGCCTGCGGCGAAGACGGCGGCGACTGGCGTACGGGTCTCGGGGTTCCACATCACGTCGGTGACCGAGGAGAACGAATCCGAAGCCAGCACCTTGCGGTTGCCGCCATCGAGGTCGCATTCGATCAACTGGTCCGGACCACCATCGAGGCTGGACAGCGCGTACAGGTGCTTGCCGTCGGCGCTGATCGTGAGCGGGTCGAACGACTTGCCCACCACCGATTCGGGCAGCGGCTTCCAGGTCCTGCCGTTGGTGCTGTGGAAGGCCGCGGCGTGCATCTGGGTGTTCGAGCCCGCGGCGATGCGCGCGACCCCGTCATGCGCAAGCAACGACATCCCGCCATGGTCTATCTCGCCGATCAGAACGGCATGGCCGGTGGCGCTGTCGACATCGTAGAGCCCGCTCTTGCCATACTCCCAGATGTTGGCGGTGG
>DASSNH010000247.1:0-7510 GCA_035701405.1 Rhodanobacteraceae bacterium | reverse complement strand
ATGCGCGCCGGCAGCACGTAGCGGCCGACGACCCCGAGGTTCGACGGAGCGTCCTCGGGCTTCGGTTTTTCGACCATGTGGCGGATGCGATCACCATCGGAACCGACGTCGACGATGCCGTATTTGCCGGTATCGGAATGGGGTACTTCCTCGACCGCAAGCACGCCGGTCCTGCCGTCGGCCGCGCGTTCGGCCATCTGGCGCAGGGCTCCGGCGCCGCCGTTGACGATCAGGTCGTCGGGCAGGATCACCCCGAACGGCTCGTCGCCGATGACCGGCTTGGCGCACAGCACCGCGTGGCCCAGGCCCAGTGCCTGTTCCTGCGTGACGTATACGCAACGCACGTGCGGCGGCAGCAGGCCCTGCACCATTTCGAGGAGTTCGTGCTTCCCCGCGCGTTCGAGGGTTTCCTCGAGCTCGTAGGCGGAGTCGAAATAGTCGGCGATCGCGTGCTTGTAGCGGTTGGTGACGAATACCAGGGTGTCGGCGCCGGCGTCGACCGCCTCGTCGACCGCGTACTGGATCAGGGGACGGTCCAGTACCGGCAGCATTTCCTTGGCAACCACCTTGGTCGCGGGCAGGAAACGCGTGCCGAGCCCGGCCACGGGAAATACCACTTTGCGCAATCGTGTCACTTCTTCTCCTTGATTGTTGCGATTTCCAAATCCGCTCGTCCGAAGCGGTTGTTGGTGAAAAGTCGGGGCGAGGACGGGCGCTCCGGCGATGCCGGTGACATCGCCTGCCCGCCCGAGCGACCGGCCAGGGATGGCGGACCCAGCCCCCGCGCCATGGATGGACGCCTGCAGAAGCAATTGTAATCGGCGCCTCCGACGAAGCAGCGATCAGGGACGATCGCACAACTTATGCCGCCGTGTCGCTTCCACTGCCACGTTGCATCGGCAGCACCTCCGCGGTCTGCGCGGCGTTGCCGGTTTCCCAGCGATAGGTCGGCAGCAGTGCACTCATGCAACGGCGCAGCGCCTCTTCGTCGAAGGCCACCACCGCGTCGGATGCCCGCGCGAGCTGCGCCATCACCATCGCGCCCGACTGCTGCCGGGGCGTCGCCTCGAAGATCTTGGGATGCGAAGTGCTGTGGTAGTTCTCGAGCGGATGGAACAGTTCCTCGAACAGTTTTTCGCCCGGCCGGAGCCCGGTATAGAGGATCGAAATGTCGCGCCCGGGTTGCTTGCCCGCGAGCCGGATCATTTGCTCGGCGAGATCGCGGATGCGGATCGGTTCGCCCATGTCGAGCGCAAAGGTTTCGCCGCCCCGCCCCATCGCCATCGCCTGCAGGATCAACTGGCAGGCTTCCGGAATGGTCATGAAGTAGCGCGAGATCTCCGGGTGGGTGACGGTGACCGGCCCGCCGGCCGCGATCTGCCTGCGGAACAACGGCACCACCGAGCCCGCCGAATCGAGCACGTTGCCGAACCGGACCGTGACGAAACGCGTGGCGTGGCCTTCCGCCAGCACCTGGCAGGCGATTTCGGCGACGCGTTTGCAGGCACCCATCACGCTGGTGGGATTGACCGCCTTGTCGGTCGAGATCAGCACGAAGCTTTCGACGCCGCGGCGGACGGCTTCTTCGGCGACCGTACGCGTCGCCAGCGCGTTGTTGCGGAACGTCTCGCGCAACTGGTTCTGCAGCAGCGGCACGTGCTTGTAGGCGGCCGCGTGGAACACGCGTTGCGGTTTGCCGAGGTCGAACGCGTTGGCGCAGGTCGCGGGATCGCCGCAGTCACCGACCAGGCAGCGCAACAACAGCTCCGGATACTGCGCGTGCAGCTCCTGCTCGATCCGGTAGAGGTTGTACTCCGAGAGCTCGAGGATCGTGAGTTCGGACGCACCGAGGCGGGCGATCTGGCGGCACAGTTCCGAACCGATCGAACCGCCGCCGCCGGTGACCAGAACGCGCTTGCCGGTGAGGCTGCGCCGGATGGCATTCCACTCCAGCTTGACGGCCTCGCGGCCGAGCAGGTCCTCGATCGCGACTTCCTTGAGTTCGTTGAATTGCGCGCGGCCGGACACGACGTCGTCGATTCGCGGCACGGTGCGGAACGGCAAGCCGGTCTGCTCGCACAACTCGACCACCTGCCGCATCTGCTGCTTGTCCGCGCTCGGCATCGCGATCAACAGCATCTCGGCGCCCGTGCGGCGCGCCATCTCCACCAGCCGGCCGGTGCCGCCCAGCACCGGCACGCCTTGCAGGCGGGAACCGCGCAATGACACGTCGTCGTCGATGAAGCCCGCCGGGATGTAGCGCGAGTCGCGGCGCAGGTCGCGCACCAGCGCCTCGCCGGCGCGGCCCGCGCCGATCACCAACACCCGATGGCTGTGCCTCGCATGGAACAGGTCGAGTTGGCTGTCCTTCCAGTAGCGGTACGCGAGCCGGGGGGCACCCAGGAAGATCGCCAGCAACACCGGGTAGATCAGCAGCACCGAACGCGAAATCCCGGCCATGCGGTCGTACAGGAACAGCGCAAGGTAGATGCCGACCGCACCGGCCACCACCGCACGCAGGATGTTCCAGAGATCCGGCACGCTCGCGAAACGCCACAGTCCCTTGTACAGGCCGGTCCAGTAGAAGATCGCCGCCTGCACGCCCAACACGATCAGGGTCTTCCAGTCGAGCAGGTCGAGCCGCTGTCCGTACGGCAGCATCGCGTAGCGCACCGTGTTGGCGAGCCACCATGCGAGGATCGTCACGCCGAGGTCGTGGGCCACGACAGCGGTGCGCGGATGGATCCTGCCCGCGAGATCACGCAGTTTCATGCACGAACCTCTTGCGCGCCGAAGCGAGGCAGGCGCGCTTGCCGAGGTGCCAGGCGACGATCGCCAGGCCATACGCCGCCACGAAAAACCAGATCCCGCGCGCAGGCCAGCACGCCGCCAGCCATGCCAGCGGCGTGACGACGGCAAGGTTCCAGATCATGTAGGCGACGTCCGTGCGCGCATGGCTCCAGTTTACCCGTACAAGCCATTGGTAGAGGTGCTGGCGGTGCGGCGCATACCAACGTTGTCCGGCCGACATGCGTCGCGCGAGGGTCAGGCCGCTGTCCACCAGGAAGGCCGAGGGCAGGATCACGCAGGCCCAGAGCAGCGTCGGGTCGCGCTGGATGAGGAATACGGCCACGGCACCGATCGCGAATCCCAAGGCGCCCGATCCGACGTCGCCCATGAAAATACGGGCGGGCGGGAAGTTGAACAGCAGGAAGCCGAGGCACCCCGCCGCCGCGGCGAACGCCAGCGCGGCGAGCCCGGCGTGGCCGGCGCCGGTCGCGAGCAAACCATAGCCCAGCAGCACGAACAAGCCTTGCTGGCCGAGGATCCCGTCGATGCCGTCCATGAAGTTGTGCGCATTGATGGAGCCGATCAGCACGATCGCCAGCGGGACCAGCGCCACCCAGCCGATCGTCGCCAACCAGCCGCCCTGCACCAGTACGGCCGCGCCGACCAGCAGCGCCGCCACCGCATGGACGGCCAGGCGCGGCAGCACCGAAAGCGGCGCATGGTCGTCGCGCCACCCGATCAGCGCGACCGCTAGCACGGCCGCCGCGAAGGCTGCCGGCTCGATCCAGGCCGCCGCCGGATCGAGGACGCCCCAAGCCGGCACACCGGGCAGGAGGATCGCCGCGACGATGCCGATGCCGCCCCCGCGCGGCGTGGGCTGCGTGTGCGAACGGCGCTTGCCCGGCAAATCGATGAGCCCGCGACGCCGCGCGTAGCGCAGCGTGGCGGCGGTCATCAGCAGGGATACCACGAAGCCGCACACCGCGCTGATCAGGGGGTCCATGCGTCAATTTCCTTCAGGTCGCACGCGGGGACCATTTTCGGTTTCCTCACAAGGCATTTGTTGACGCGGATCTACGCGGATGCGCGGGGGCGGAGCAGCAGCAGATCAGAGTTGGCAAGCACCTCCACACCAGCTCCTTGCATCCGCCTTTATCCGCCTATGTCCGCGTTGATCCGCGTCAAAGGCTCTCGCTTTGGCGCCCGTGCCCGGGCAGCCCCTACTCGCTGACGACGCTGCGGATCGGCCGCACCGTCCCCCAGCTCTTGCAGCTCGGGCACTGCCAGTGGTGGGCCTTGGCGCCGAAGCCGCAGTGGTTGCAGCGGTACATCGCGCGCCCCTCGAGCAGCTTGCGGGTGAGGTCACGCAGGATCAGGAAGTTCTCGCGCGCCTCGCCTTCGGCGCGGCCCATCGTGGCATCGATCAGCGCCATCATCCCGCGCACCGAGGGCCGCTGGCGCAATTGCCCGGTCAGGAAGTCGATCGCGGCGCGCTCGCCCTCGCGCTTGCGGTAGAGGTCGGTCAATGCCAGCACCGGTGTGATGCCGTGGTAGCGCTCGATCACCTGGCCCAGGAACTTCTCGGCGCGGTCCATTTCTCCTGAATGCGCGTACGCGTCGAGCAACGGCGGCAGGATCTCCGGAACGAAATCGACGTCGGCGTCGACTGCTTGCTCGAATGCGAGCACGGCTTCGTTCCAGCGGCCTTCCTCGGCGTGGAGGTGGCCACTGATCATGTAACCGCGCACGCATCCTGGCTGGCTGGCGAAGGCTTCCTCGAGGTAGGCGCGGGCCTCGGTGCGCGCGCCGTGCTGGCGCGACTGCTCGGCGAGCTCGCACTGGAACTGGGCGATCGTCGCGGCCTGGGATTCGCCGGTCATCTTCTCCAGCCGGCGCGCATGTCCAATCGCCTTGTGCCAGTCGCGCTCGTGCTGGTAGATCGCGATCAGGTGCCTGAGCGCCGATGGTGCGTGCGCGTCCATCGCGACAAGGTCGTCGAACAGCGCTTCGGCGCGGTCGAGCAGGCCCGCGCGCATGTAGTCCTCGCCCAGTTCCAGCAGCGCGACGGTGCGCTCGGCTTCGGAAAGATTGGAACGGCTGACGAGGTGCTGGTGGACCCGGATCGCGCGGTCGACTTCGCCGCGGCGGCGGAACAGGTTGCCGAGCGCGAGGTGGGTTTCCACCGTGTCGCGGTTGAACTCGGCCAGCTTCATGAACACCTCGATGGCCTTGTCCGGCTGCTCGTTGAGCAGGTAGTTGAGGCCGCGGAAGTAGTTCGAGGACAGCTCGGTGACGCGTGCGCCCGAGCGGCGTGCGCTGGCATGCCGGCCGATGATCCAGCCCAGCCATGCGGCGAGCGGCACCAGCAGCAGCAACAACAGCAGCGGATCGACGGGCAGCAGGCTCACCAAAATCTCCGATGCCGCGCCCGTCAGTTTTCGACGCCCTGCTCGAAGCGGCTGTTGTTAAAAGTCAGGCCAGGGAAGGCCATTCTGGTGTGTGTCAACCGAAAGGCCATCGACGCAGAGAGGGATCGAACGAAGCTGCGATCAGGGACGATTGCAAGAAAACGCGACGCGGCGGACCGGCCGGCCTCACGGCGCGCGGTCGCGGCCTTCGTTGACGCGGTGCCGCAATTCCTTGCCGGGCTTGAAGTGGGGAACGTACTTGCCGGGCAGCGCCACTGCCGTCCCGGTCTTGGGATTGCGGCCGGTCCGGGGCGGACGGTAATGCAGCGAAAAGCTTCCGAACCCGCGGATCTCGATGCGATCGCCGCTCGCCAGCGCGACGCTCATCTGTTCGATCACGTTGCGCACCGCAAGCTCCACATCGGCGAACGCCAAATGCTTCTGACGATCCGCGAGCGCGGAGATCAATTCGGATTTGGTCATCGATGGCAACGTGCGGCTACCTGGCAGGAAGGCGGGTGCGGATCGAGCAGGGACGACCCCCATGTTCGTGGTGCCGCCCCGGCTCCGGGGCGGCACCACCGTGCAGCATCAAAACGCAAGCCCTTATATAGACTTACTCGGGCTTATTCAACTGTTCTTTCAGGAGAGCCCCGAGCTTGGTGGTGCCTTGGCTCGGATGCTGGCTCTGGTACTCGGACAGCGTTTCGGCCATCTCGGCCTCGTCCTTGGCCCGGATCGAGAGCTGCAGCATGCGGCCCTTGCGATCCATGCCGATGAACTTGGCCTCGACCTGGTCGCCCACCTTCAAGTGCTGGCTGAGGTCGTCGATGCGGTCCTTGGAGAAGTCGCGGGCGCCGAGGTAACCCTCGATGCCATCTGCAAGGTCGACCACCGCGCCCTTGGCGTCGACTTCCTTCACCGTGCCGGTGAGGATCGCGCCGCGCGGGTGCCCAGCCATGAACTGGCCGAACGGATCCTGCTCGAGTTGCTTGATGCCGAGGCTGATGCGTTCGCGCTCCGGATCGACCGCCAGCACCACGGCGTCGACTTCCTCGCCCTTCTTGAAGTCGCGGACCAGTTCCTCGCCGTTGCCCTGCCAGGAAATGTCGGACAGGTGCACCAGGCCATCGATGCCGCCTTCGAGCCCCACGAAGATGCCGAAGTCGGTGATCGACTTGATCGCGCCCTGGACCTTGTCGCCCTTCTTGTAGGTGGCCGCGAAGGCTTCCCACGGGTTGGACTGGGTCTGCTTCATGCCCAGCGAAATGCGGCGGCGCTCCTCGTCCACGTCGAGCACCATCACTTCGACTTCGTCGCCGACCTGCACCACCTTGGCCGGGTTGACGTTCTTGTTGGTCCAGTCCATCTCGGACACGTGCACCAGGCCTTCGACGCCCGGCTCCAGCTCCACGAAGCAGCCGTAGTCGGTGACGTTCGAGACCTTGCCGAACAGGCGGGTGCCCGACGGATAGCGGCGGGTGATGCTGACCCACGGATCGTCGCCCAGCTGTTTCAGGCCCAGCGAGACGCGGTTGCGCTCGCGATCGAACTTCAGCACGCGCACGTCCAGCTCGTCGCCCACGTTGACGACTTCCGACGGATGGCGCACGCGCTTCCACGCCATGTCGGTGATGTGCAGCAGGCCGTCGATGCCACCGAGGTCCACGAACGCGCCGTAGTCGGTGAGGTTCTTGACCACGCCGTGCAGGATCGCGCCCTCCTGCAGCTTCTCGAGCAGCTGTTCGCGCTCCTCGGAATGCTCTTCCTCGACGATCGCGCGGCGGCTGACGACCACGTTGTTGCGCTTGCGGTCGAGCTTGATGATCTTGAATTCGAGGTCCTTGCCCTCGAGGTAGGCCGGGTCGCGCACCGGGCGCACGTCCACCAGCGAACCCGGCAGGAACGCGCGGACGTCCTGGATGTCGACGGTGAAGCCACCCTTGACCTTGCCGTTGATGCGGCCGGTGACGGCCGCCTCGTTCGAGAACGCCTCTTCCAGCTCGTCCCACACCATGGAACGCTTGGCCTTCTCGCGCGAAAGCATCGTTTCGCCGAAGCCGTTTTCGATCGCGTCGAGTGCGACCTTCACTTCGTCGCCCACCTCGACTTCCAGGTCGCCGCGTTCGCTCTTGAACTGTTCGATGGGGACAATGCCCTCCGATTTCAGTCCGGCGTTCACCACCACCACATCGGGGCGGATTTCGACGACGATGCCGGATACGATCGATCCGGGTTTCAATTTGGCCAGCGACTGGCTCTGTTCAAACAGCTCGGCAAAACTTTCGGTCATGGGGATTCCAGGTTGGGAA
>DASSNH010000246.1:0-6120 GCA_035701405.1 Rhodanobacteraceae bacterium | reverse complement strand
CGGAAGAAATCGAGGAAGTGCAGCACGATGCCGCCGGCGATCAGTACCGTGCTGGCGCCGTGCAGCAGGGCGGCATCGCCAGCCACGGCGCCGTAGATCCGGCAGAAGCGGTGCAGGGCACGCTCGGCGTCCGGGTCATTTCCCGACAACGCCGCATCGACAACTTCCTTGGAGCGACGCGAGCCGGGTTGCTGCGCCGGCGCCGCAACGGGTTCGAGGCCGCGCAGCCACGCATCGATGTTGGAAAGGCCGTGGCCGCTCAAGAGCCGTTCGTTGGAAATGCGTCCGTGCCGAACCCGTAGCCAGGCGGCGAGTGCGCGCTCCTCCTCGTCGATGGGCGCGAAGCTGGCGTGGCCTCCCTCCGTCGGCACCACGTGCCAACCGTCCGCGAACGATCCCGTGAGCAGCGCGACGCCGAGCCCGGTGCCGGCGCCGATCAGGGTCACCGGCCCCGCGGGCGGCGTCACGATCGTGCCGTGCACCGCCATGCGGTCGCCTTCGGCCAGGTGCGGCCCGGCCCAGGCGATCGCCGCGAAATCGTTGATGAGCCGCAACTCGTCGAGCCCCAAGGCTTCTTGCAGCACGCTCCGCCGGAACGACCAGTCGCGGTTCGTGAGCGTGATCTCGTCACCCGTGATCGGCGAGGCGACCGCCAACGCCGCCCGCTTCGGGTGCATCCCGAGGTCTTCCAGGTAATGCTGCGCGGCTTCACCCAGGCTCCGGAAGCCGCTGTTGGTGAAGGTGTGTTCCTCCACGATCCGCGGTTCCGGCGCCGCGAGATCGGCCAGGGCGAAGCGCGCGTTGGTGCCGCCGATGTCGCCGATGAGGGCCAGCTTCTCCATGATGTGCTCCGGTGACAGATCGACAGCATAAGCAACAACCGATGCGCATGTCATGCGGCGGGTTGCGGTTTCGCGCCATTTACGCGCAGGCGGTTTGCCGGCGACTGGAGTCGCGCACCACCAGTTTCATCGGCAGCATCCGGCTCGCCACGGGCTCGCCGCGGATCAGGCGCAACAGGCTGTCGACCAGTATTCCGCCGGCGAGCGCGGTGTCCTGCAGCACGGTCGTCAAGGGAGGATTGACGAAGCTCGCCATCGGGATGTCGTCGAAGCCGGCGATCGCCACGTCGTCGGGCACCTCGATGCCGTGCGCCGAAAGCGCGCCCAGCGCCCCGATCGCGATCAGGTCGCTGGCGGCGAAGATCGCGTCGAAGCGGGCGCCGCGCGCGAGCAACGCCTCGACGGCCCGCCGCCCGGAATACTGCGAGCTTTCCGCATCGACCTGCAGCGCCTCGTCGACGGCGATGCCGTGGGTGCGCAGCGCGTGCAGGTGGCCGCGGTAACGCTCCTGGAATTCCGGGAAGTGGTTCGACGCGTCGCCGAGGAACGCGATGCGCCGGCAACCCTGGCCCAGCAGGTGTCCGGTGACCGAGCGGCCGCCGTTGAAGTTGTCGCAGCCGATCGTGACGCAGGGTTGCGCGGGCAGCACCGCGCCCCAGCACACGATGCGGGTGCCCTGGGCGCACAACTTCTCGAGGCGGCTGGCGTGGGCGAGGTAATCGCCGTAGCCGAGCAGGATGATGCCGTCGGCCTTCTTGCTCTCGGCGAAATCGGCGTGCCAGTCGCGCGCGAGTTCCTGGAACGAGATCAGCAGGTCGTATCCCTGGCGCGCGCACTCGCGGGTGATCGAGCCGAGCATCGAGAGGAAGAACGGATTGATCCGCGAGTCGTCCGGGGTCGGGTCTTCGAAGAACAACAGGGCGAGCGTGCCGGACGTCTTGCTGCGCAGGCTGGACGCGTTCTTGTCGACCGTGTAGTGCAACGAGGCCGCGGCCGCCGCCACCCGCTGGCGGGTTTCCTCGCTGACCCGGGCGCTGCCGCGCAAGGCGCGCGAAACCGTCGCCTGCGAGACGCCGGCCAGTTCGGCGATGTCGAACGACGTGATGCGCTTCTTGTTGCCCACCCCGAGACGCAACCCCTGCAACGCGGCCCGGCGGCCGCGATTGCGCGAATCGTAGCAGTGCGCGGGTGCACTGCGTGGCGTCGCGGGCGCCCCGTTGCTCGGCACCTCAGCCAGGCATGTCTTCCAGCTCCACGCCACGGGTCTCGCGCACGAAGCGGAGCACGAACAGCAACGACAGCAAGGCAAAGAACGCGTACAGGCCGTACGAGAACGGCAGGCTGAACTGGGCCATCGGCGGGAAACTGCTGGTAATCGCGAAATTGGCCAGCCATTGCGCCGCCGCGGCGACCGCCAGCGCCATCGCGCGGATCCGGTTGGGGAACATCTCGCCCAGCAGCACCCACACGACCGGCCCCCAGCTCACCCCGAAGAAGACCACGTACAGGTTGGCCGCGACCAGTGCGACCGGACCCCATGCGCCAGGCAGGCTCACCGCCGTGCCGCTGCCGGTGGCCTGGGCGAAGCACGCCGCCATCACGGCGAGGGTAACCAGCATGCCCGACGAGCCGATCACCAGCAGCGCCTTGCGCCCGATCCGGTCGATCAGCGCGATGGCCACCAGCGTCACCAGCACGTTCACGATCGAGGTGATGACCGTGAGCATGAAGGAGTTGGATTCGCTGAAGCCGACGGAATTCCACAGCGTCGTGGAGTAGTAGAAGATCACGTTGATGCCGACGAACTGCTGGAACACCGACAGCACGATGCCGATCCACACGATCGGCAGCAATCCGGCGCTCCCCCCGACCAGGTCGCTCCAGGCCGGTTTGTGCTCGCGCTTCAGGCTGAGCTGGATGTCGCTCAGCTTTTTCTGGAGCGCCGCTTCCGAACCGAGTGCCAGCACCCGCCGCAGCACGCCCAGTGCTTCCTCGTTGCGACCACCGGCGACCAGGTGCCGCGGCGATTCGGGAACGCTGAACGCCAAGACGCCGTAGACCACCGCGGGAACCACGCCCACGATGAACATCCAGCGCCAGGCGCCGAGGCCGAACCAGAACGTTTCGGCGGCGCCCCCCGCGGCACCGGCCAGCGCCGCGTCGCTCAAGAGGGCCACGAATATCCCGAGCACGATCGCCAATTGCTGCATCGAGCCGAGCCGCCCTCGTATCGACGCCGGCGATATCTCGGCGATGTAGGCGGGCGCTACCACCGAGGCCACGCCGACGCCGATGCCGGCGATGACGCGCCACGCCATCAGCCATGCCACCGAACCGGAAAGGCCGGCGCCGACAGCGCCGGCGGCCAGCAATATCGCGGCGACCTGCATCGTGCGCACGCGTCCGTAACGGTCCGCGAGTCGTCCTGCGTACCATGCGCCGAGCGCGGACCCGAGCAGGGCGATGGACACGGCGAATCCGGTCAGGGCGGCGCTCAATCCGAACGCGGCGCGCAGCGAATCGACCGCGCCGTTGATCACGGCGGTGTCGAACCCGAACAGGAAACCGCCGAGTGCGGCGGCGGCGGCGATGAGGATTACCCGCAGTCCAGTGCGGCCTTGCAGGTTCTCCGGTGCGCTTATCGATTCGTTCATGACGCGGCTCCCATGGCGGTGGCGGCGAAAACGGGCTGCGCATCGACCATCTCGAGCCGCGCGAACAGCGCTCCGTAGCGCGGCAGGTGCAGGTGGTTGCCGTCCAGCGCGCCTTCGCGCAAGCCGTGCCCGTGCAGGAGGCTGGAAGCGCCGGCAATCGGCAACGTCAGTTCGGCCGCTCGATCGGAAAGATTGAACGCCACCAGCAGCACCTCGTCGTCGGCGTGACGCGTGAAGGCCAGCACGGGTTCGGCAGTATGCAGGAAACGGATCGTGCCCGTGCACAGGGCGGGATGGGACCTGCGCCAGCGCAGGAAGGTGCGGAAGCCGTGCAGGATGGATTCGGGATCGGTTTCCTGGCGGGCCACCGCCAGTGCAAGGTGTTCGTCCGGCACCGGCAGCCACGGTTCGCCGGTGGTGAAGCCGGCATGCATGTCGCCGCTCCAGGGCATGGGGGTGCGGCAGCCGTCGCGCCCCTTGAATTGCGGCCAGAACGCGATGCCGAACGGGTCGCGCAGCGCCTCGTAGGGCACCTCGGCCTCGGTGAGGCCGAGTTCCTCGCCCTGGTACACGCAGACCGCGCCGCGCAGCGAGCACAGCATCGCCGTCAACAGTTTGGCGAGTGCCGCCGCCGGCCGGCTCGCGCCCCAGCGCGAGAGCACGCGCTCGACGTCGTGGTTGGAAATCGCCCAGCACGGCCAGCCTTCCTGCATCTTCGCGTCGAGCCGGCACACGGTCTCGCGGATCCACGCGGCGCTGAAGTCGTCCGTGAGCAGTTCGAAGCTGTAGCCCATGTGGAGGCGCCGGCCGCTGGTGTATTCGGCGATCGTCGCGAGCGAGTCTTCCGAGGAAATCTCGCCGAGGGTGGCCACGCCGGGATAACGGTCCAGGAGGGCGCGGAGGCGTTCCAGGAACGCCAGGTTCTCCGGCCGGGTGTTGTTGTAGAAGTGGTACTGGTGCGCGTAGGGATTGTCGGGGCTGAAGCCGCGCCCGATCCGCTGGTCCGCGGGCTTGGCCGGATTGTCGCGCAACTCCGGATCATGGAAGCAGAAGTTGATCGCGTCGAGGCGCAGGCCGTCGACGCCGCGGTCGAGCCAGAACTCCACGTTGTCCAGCACCGCCGCGCGCACGTCCGGGTGGTGGAAATTGAGGTCCGGCTGCTCGGCGAGGAAGTTGTGCAGGTAGTACTGCTGGCGGCGCGGTTCCCATTGCCAGGCCGGACCCCCGAAAATCGACAGCCAGTTGTTGGGCGGCGTGCCGTCCCCGCGGGGATCGGCCCAGACATACCAGTCGGCCTTTGGGTTGTGGCGGCTTTGCCGGCTTTCGCGAAACCAGTCGTGTTCGGCCGAGGTGTGGCTGAGCACCTGGTCGATCATGACCTTCAGGCCCAGCGCGTGCGCCTTGTCGAGCAGGCTGTCGAAGTCGCCGAGCGTTCCGAACAGCGGATCGACCTGGCGGTAATCGGCGATGTCGTAGCCGAAGTCCGCCATCGGCGACTTGAAGAACGGCGCGATCCAGACGGCGTCCACGCCGAGGCTGGCCACGTAGTCGAGCCGCTCGATGATGCCGGGCAAGTCGCCGACCCCGTCGCCATTGGTGTCGAGAAAGCTGCGCGGATAGATCTGGTAGATGACGGCGCCCCGCCACCAGGGAACGTCTGACATACAGGCCCCAGGCAACGCCGCCCGGCGCGATGCCCGGGCGGCTGTGATCGGCGCCAAGCTTAACGTCCGGACGCCGCCGTCCCGCCCGGGCATGCATACGTATTCATGGATGCTGCACGTGCGTCATCCAGGAGCGAGGGCCCAGGGACCGGGGACCGGAGACCGGAGACCAAAAGCGGGCGAAGGTGAATCAACGAATTCGCATGGGTAGCTCCTCTCCACCCGGCTCTTGGGAGCGCGTGTCCGGAAGGTGCGAGCGTTTCGCGCTCTCCCGCTCCCTGGTCCCCGGTGCCCGGTCCCCACTGCATTGCTGCAATGCAGTATCGATGCTTCCGGCGCGGCATGAATACGTATGCACGAAGCGTGCGGCCGGGAACTCGCCCCCTACCATCGGCACCGGCCGCGCCCATGGGCGGACTGCGCGTGCTTTGTCGGGAAGCGCGAGCACACAAGACACCAATAACCTGCTGGGGAAAGACACATGCAACCGAAACGGAATGTCATGGCATTGGCGCTGATCTCTGCCGGGATCGGCTTCGCCTCCTGCACCAACATCGCCTTTGCGGCCACCGCCGGCAGCGGCGGAGGGCAGGACCAGAACCAGCAGCAGACCGATACCTCCCAGGCAGCGCAGCCGGCCCAGACCGACGCCCAGAAAAAGCAGCAGCAGCAGGAAAAGCAGAAGGCAAAAGCCGTGACCCTGAACGCGGTCCAGGTCACCGGATTCGCGAGCAGCGTCCAGAACTCGATCGAGATCAAGCGCCAGTCCGACTCGATCGTCGAGGCCGTTTCGGCCGAGCAGATCGGCAAGCTTCCCGGCACCAGCATCGCCGACACCCTGGGTCGCCTGCCGGGCCTCGCGGTCCAGACCGTCAGCGGCCGTCCGCAAGTACTCACGATCCACGGCCTCGGTCCCGACTTCAGCACCGCGCTGGTCAACGGCAACCAGCAGGTCAGTAC
>DASSNH010000245.1:0-26929 GCA_035701405.1 Rhodanobacteraceae bacterium | reverse complement strand
AGCCGCGGCCGAGCCCGCCGCCCGCTCCACGCCCCTGCCGCGGCCGGTCAGGGTGCCGATCATCGCCTTGCGCGAGAGCCCGACGAATACCCCCGCGGCGAGATCACGGAAGCGCTCCAGCCCGCGCAGCAACGCGAGATTGTGGTCCAGTGTCTTGCCGAACCCGAAGCCCGGATCGACCAGCACCCGGCGCTTGTCGATCCCGGCCATCTCGCAGGCGAACACGCGCTCTGCGAGGAACCGGTGCACCTCGCCGACCACGTCGTCGTAGTGCGGATCCTCCTGCATCGTGCGCGGCTCGCCTTGCATGTGCATCAGGCATACCGGCACCTTGAGCGTGGCGGCCGCTTCGAGCGCCCCCTCGCAGCGTAGTGCGTACACGTCGTTGATCAGCCCCGCGCCCGCACCGACGGCGGCCCGCATCACATCGGGCTTGGAAGTGTCGATCGAAATCGGCACGTCCACGCGTCGCGCCAGGGCCTCGATCACGGGCAGCACGCGGGCGAGCTCATCCGCGTCCGGAACCGGCTCTGCCCCGGGGCGGGTCGATTCCGCGCCGACGTCCAGCAGCGCCGCGCCCTGCTCGACCATTGCCACGCCACGGTCGACGGCGGCACCGACGTCGCCCGCGAGCCCGTCGCCCGAAAACGAATCATCAGTAAGGTTCAGGATGCCGCAGACGCGCGGATGATCGAGTTCCAGCCGGCGACCGTTGCAGTCGAGCAAGGGAGTGGTGTCGAACATGTCGCTGCTTCAATCTCCGGGATTGCGAAGCCGCGCCAAGATCTCACCATAGCGCGGCAGGCCGCGCAGGCTGTCCAGGTCCGAATCGTGTTCGATCCAGTCGCGGAAACCATGGCCCACCGAAATCGCGCGCTCCAAAAGATCGAAGGCGCGATCGGTGTCGCCCATGTGCGTGTAGGTACAGGCGGCATTGTATAGCGTGCCGAAATCGTCCGGCTGCAGGCGCAACGCCGCCTCGACGTTGCGGCGACCGCCTTCGATGTCGCCCAGTCGCACTTGCATGCCGGCGGCGAGATAAAGCGCACGGCCGTTCTCCGGATCGCGGGCGATCTCGGCGAGCGCGGGCGGCAGCGCGAGGCGGATGAGTTCGTCGCCGCGTCCCGTGTCGCCGAGTGAATCCGCGGCATTGGAAGCCAGCGACAGCGCCTGGAATTCGTCGGGACGCACACGGTGCGCGGCCTCGAACTCCTCGATCGCCAGCACGTAGTCGCCCCGCGCATAGCAGTGCCGGCCGAAATAGTAATGGGCTTCGTACAGCTCCGGATCGAGTTCGATGGAGCGACGAAAGGCGGCGACCGCGCCTTGGTTGTCACCGGCCAGCGACAAGGTGTTGGCGCGGGCCACGTGGGCTTCGGCGAGGTTCGGCGCCAGCTCCAGGGCGCGCTTGGCCGACGCGACGGCTTCATCGAGTACCCGTTCGGGCTGAAGGATCCGCCAGATCAGCAATTGCGCGAGCGAATCGGCGAGGCCTGCATGGGCATGCGCGTAGTCGGGATCCAGTTCGATGGCGCGGCGGAACATCTCCGACGCCTTGGTCCAGTTGTCGCTGCTCTTCAACGACTGCATCTGGCGGCCGCGCAGGTAGAATTCGTAGGCACGCATGTCGCGCGGCGCATTGCAGGTACAACCAGGATCGAGTTTCGCGGCGCCGTTCAACGACACGCGCAGGGCGCGGGCCACGTTGCGCCCGATCTCCTCCTGGATCGCGAAGATGTCCTCGAGCTTGCGATCGAAGTTCTCCGACCACAGGTGGTAGCCGTTCGCGGCGTCGATCAACTGCGCGGTGACGCGTACGCGATCGCCGGCCTTGCGCACGCTGCCCTCCATGATCGCAGCCACGTTCAGGGCGTGGCCGATCTCACGCGCATCCGCATCGCGGTTCCGGAAGCGGAACGAGGACGTGCGCGAAGCCACCCGCAGGTCCTTGATCGACGCGAGCGCGTTGAGGATCTCCTCGGCCAGCCCATCGCAGAAATAGCCCTGGTCGTGCGCCTCGCTGAGGTCCGCGAACGGCAGCACCGCGACCGAAGCATCCGGCGCGGCGGCATGTCGGCCGTCGGAAGCGGGTAGTGGAACCCTGGCGGGCAATGTCCTTTCGAGGCCGTGCGCACCGTAGTCGTATACCCAGGCCAACAGGCACGCCAGCACGAAGCCGAGGACCAGCAGCACCAGCAGGAAGCGCATCGACCAGTCCGGCAAGCCCATCGGTTCGAAGGTCGCGCTGCCGAGCTGGATCAGCAGCCAGCCCGCCACCACGTAGGCAGCCGCGACGCGGAACACGCGGCGGCGCCGGAATTCGGAGAAGGTGAGCTTCAGTTTCGCGAGCATGGGCGGTCGGCGTCGTCGGCGCGCACCGGTTCGTGCGCCTATGCTACACGCCTGCAACACCACCGGTCGCCGCGCGGCGGTGGTGGAATCGGGTACGCCGTCCAGCGACGCGGCAACCGTCCAGCCCGGGAAAATAAGGTCGCCCCGGGGGGCGACCTTTCAGCGGATTGCGAGACCGGTCAATGCTGCCCGGCGGGATGGCTGGAAGGCGCAGGTGCAACGCCCGGTGCCGTCGCAGGCTTGCCGCCGCCCATTCCGGTGTTGTCGCCGCGCGGGGTCCAGTCCTTGGGCGGGCCGGGCTCACGGCCTTCCATGATTGCCGCGATCTGTTCCCTGTCGATGGTTTCGTACTGCAGGAGCGCGGCGGCCATCGCATGGAGCTTGGTGATGTCCCCGGTGAGGATCTGGCGCGCGCGACTGTATGCGGCGTCGATGACTGCGCGCACGGCAACGTCGATCTTGCGCGACGTTTCGTCCGACACGTTCTTGTGCTGGGTGACCGAGCGGCCCAGGAACACCTCGTCCTCGTCCTCCGTGTAGGTCATCGGACCGAGTTCGGTCGACAAGCCGTACTTCGTCACCATGTCGCGCGCCAGCGCGGTGGCGCGCTGGATGTCGTTGGACGCGCCGGTCGTGACCTTCTCGCTGCCGAAGATCAGTTCCTCGGCAACGCGCCCGCCGAACAGGCTCGCGAGCTTGCTTTCCAGCGACAGCTTGCTGTGGCTGTAACGATCCTGTTCCGGCAGGAACATCGTGACGCCCAGCGCCCGGCCGCGCGGGATGATCGTCACCTTGTGCACGGGGTCGTGGTCGGGCACCGACAGGCCGACGATCGCATGCCCCGATTCGTGGTAGGCGGTGAGCTTCTTCTCGTCCTCGCTCATGATCATGGAGCGCCGCTCGGAGCCCATCATGATCTTGTCCTTGGCGCGCTCGAAGAAATCCATGCGCACGTCGCGGGCATTCTCGCGCGCGGCGAACAGCGCCGCCTCGTTCACGAGGTTGGCGAGGTCGGCGCCGGAAAACCCCGGGGTGCCGCGCGCGATCGTCAGCGGATCGACGTCGGCGCCCGCGGGCACCTTGCGCATGTGCACCTTCAGGATCTGCTCGCGGCCCTTGAGGTCCGGCAGCGGCACCACGACCTGGCGGTCGAAACGGCCCGGGCGGAGCAGTGCCGGATCGAGAACGTCCGGCCGGTTGGTGGCGGCGATCACGATCACGCCTTCGCTGCCCTCGAAGCCGTCCATCTCGACCAGCAACTGGTTCAGGGTCTGCTCGCGCTCGTCATGCCCGCCGCCGAGGCCGGCGCCACGATGACGGCCCACCGCGTCGATCTCGTCGATGAAGATGATGCACGGCGCGTGTTTCTTGGCCTGCTCGAACATGTCGCGCACGCGGGCGGCGCCGACGCCCACGAACATCTCGACGAAGTCGGAACCGGAGATCGAGAAGAACGGCACCTTGGCTTCGCCCGCGATGGCTTTTGCCAGCAGCGTCTTGCCGGTGCCCGGCGAGCCGACCATCAACACGCCACGCGGAATCTTGCCACCGAGCTTGGTGAACTTGGATGGGTCACGCAGGAAGTCGACCAGTTCGGAAACTTCCTCCTTGGCTTCCTCGCAGCCGGCCACGTCGTTGAATGTGACCTTTATCTGGTCCTCGCCCTGCAGCTTTGCGCGCGAGCGGCCGAAGCTCATGGCGCCGCGCCCGCCCGCACCCGATTGCATCTGGCGAAAGATGTAGAACAGCAGTCCGAACACCACGATGAACGGCAGCCACTCGATGATCAGCCGCATCAGGGAGAACCCGTTGTCGCCCGGCTTCTGCGTCGTCTTGACACGGTGCGACTGGAGCAACGGCAACAGGCTGTTGTCGCCCACCGCCGGCAGCACCGTGCGCAGGTCGTTTCCGTCCTTGAGCTTGCCGGTGATCACCGGCGGCATGTTCGGGCTGATCGTGATCGAAGAGACGTTGTCGTTCTTCACCTGCTGCACGAACTCGGAATACGACATCTCCTGCTCGCCGCCGGACATGCGCGGGCTGAGGCTCTGGTAAACCAGCACCACGATCACCGCGACCACCAGCCACAACAGGATGTTCTTGGTCAGGTCGTTCATGGGGGGCTTCATCCTCGCGCGCCTCCTGCCCGGGAGCCGGCGTGCGCATGCACGGTCTCGCGAACAGCAGCCTGGGGATCGGTTTCAAGGTGATTCATGTTTCAACTCTTCCTGCCTGTGGCCAGGGCGTACACTTCGCGCGAACGCGCGCGCGAGGCCTTGGGCTTGCGAAGTGTCACCCGCCCGAAGCCTGCGCGCAAGCCGCGTATGTATTCGTCGAAGCCGCGGCCCTGGAACAACTTCACGAGAAACGACCCTCCGGGTTTCAAACACTTGCCGGCGAAATCCGATGCGAGTTCCGCCAGCTCCATCGCGCGGGCCTGATCCGCCGCTTGGATACCACTGATATTGGGCGCCATGTCCGACAGGACAAGGTCGACCTGGCTTCCCGCCAGCCTCTCCATTAAGGCATCGAAAACCCGCTGTTCCCGGAAATCGCCCTCCAGGAACTCGACACCGCCGATGCCCTGCATCGGCAGGATGTCCAATGCAAATACCCGGCCGTTGTCGCCCAGCCGCTGGCGCACCAGTTGCGACCAGCCGCCCGGCGCGGCCCCGAGGTCCACCACCACCATGCCGGGCTTCAGCAGGTGGTCGCGCTCCAGCAACTCGTCCAGCTTGAAAGCTGCCCGCGAGCGCAGGCCCTCCGCCTGTGCCCGCTTGACGTATTCGTCGCCGAAATGTTCCTTCAGCCAGCGCGCGCTGCTTTTGGACCTGGCCATGGGTTGCGCACGCCGGTTCCGACACGACCCCATGATACCCTGTCAGGCCGCACTTCCGCCCCGCATCGCTGAACACATGCTCACTGCGTCACAGACCCGCTACCTGCGCGGCTTGGCCCACCCGCTGAAACCGGTGGTGCTGCTGGGCGGCAAGGGCGTCACGCCCAGCTTGCTCACGGAACTGGAGCAGGCGCTCGCCGACCACGAATTGATCAAGGTCCGCCTGAGCGGCGGGGACCGCGCCGCGCGCGCGGCGGAAGTCATGAAGCTCGCCGAATCGAGCCATGCCGAGACCGTGCAGACCATAGGGCATGTCGCGGTGCTGTACCGGCGCAACGACGAGCAGCCGAAGATCGCGCTGCCGAAATAAGCAGCCGTGGAACTGAACCTGGAACGTCCCGATGACTTCCTGTTCGTGCGCAAGGCCGATGCGCACTCGGTCATCGTGGGCGATCGTGCGTTCACGCGAAGCCTGATCCTGACCCGGACGCAAGTCATCGACGACTGGGGGATTGCCCACGTCGCGGAGATCACGCCAGGGCACATCGAACCGATCGTCGCGCTGAAACCGGACGTGGTGCTGCTCGGCACCGGCGCGCGCCAGCAGTTTCCCCCGCAGGAGGTACTGGCCGCCTTCCTGCAACGAGGCATAGGCCTCGAAGCGATGGACAACGCCGCCGCGGCCCGCACCTGGGACATCCTCGCCGGCGAAGGTCGCAACGTGGTCGCGGCGTTTGTTTTGTGCGATCGTCCCTGATCGCTGCGCCACATGCCATAGCGACGCCGGCACCGCTTCATTCCCGGGCATCACCAGAACGGCCTTCCATGGCCTGAATTTCCACAACAGCCGCTTCGGACCACACCAGCGCGGTTCGATAGATTACCGATCCGGCAAATAACCCAACGGGTCGACGGGCTTGCCGTCCTTGCGGATCTCGAAGTGCAGTTCCACGCGCGGCGCACCGCTCGCGCCCATCAGCGCGATCTCCTGCCCGGCATCGACGTGCTCGCCTTCCTTGACCAGGCGCCGGCTGTTGTGGCCGTAGGCGGAAAGATACGTGTCGTTGTGCTTGATGATCACGAGCTCGCCGTAGCCGATCAGGCCGTTGCCACTGTACACGACCGTTCCGTCTGCGGCGGCGCGCACGGGATCGCCGACGTTGCCGGCGATGTCGACCCCCGCGCCATCGCCACCCACGCCTGCCTTGAAACCGCCGACGACCTTGCCGCTCGCCGGCCACCGCCAGGTGATCCCGGCTGCGGTGCGGGTCGTGCCGGGGGGCGGCGTGGGTGTCATTGCAGGGACGGGCGCCGCGGAAACGGGCGGCACGTTCGCTGCCGCAGGCGGCGACTCCGCCACGACCACGGCCGATGACGATGACGCCGACGCGACGCCGCCGGGGGTCATCTGTTGCGTGGTGACTGGCCCGAACACCGGAGCCGTGCTCGCGGCCGGAGGCGATGCGGCGGGGGCGACGCCATTCGCCGCCATGGATTGCGTGGTAACGGGGCCGAACACGGGTGACGTGGACTGTGTTGCCGGCGCGGGCGGGGGTGCAATCGCGTTCGTGCCCGCGGCGGCCGTGGCGCCCGCGGCTTGCGGGGCTTCCAGTTTCAGCACCTGGCCCGGACGGATCACGTACGGCGGCGGGATCTCGTTCTGCGCCGCAAGCGTACGCACATCCATGCCATGCGCGAACGCGACGCTGTACAGCGTGTCGCCGGGCGCGACGGTGTAACCGGCCGCGCTGACCGTGCCGTTGGCGTGGCCCAGCCCGAAGGTCTGTGTTCCGGCTGCATTCGACGCCGCCGGCTGCGACGCGGGAGCGCCCGGCGATGCCGGCGCCCCCGGCCGGAAGGAATGGTTGACCACCGGCGCAGGTGTCGAGGCGCAGCCCGCCAGCAAGGCCGCACTCGCCACGGCGGCAAACAGTACCTTCATTGGTTTCATCGTTCGCATGATGCGCGCAAGGATAACGTATTCGTGCGATCGTCCTGGATCGCTGCTCCACCAGCCATGGCGTGGACGGAGCGCTCGACATTTGGAAACTCCAGAACGGCCATCCTTGGCCTGACTTTCCGCCAAGAAGCTGCTCCCGAACGGATTTGTCGGCAACTACCGCAGGTAGAAATACAACCCCAGCACCACGACGATCGCGACGATCACCCAGCCTGCGGTTTCGATGTGCTTGTGCAGTGCCTTCTCGGCACGCTCGCCACCGAGGCGGATCACGCCCGCGACCAGGAACACGCGCTTGCCGCGGCCGATCAGGATGCCGGCGAGGAACGGCAGGATCGGCATGCCGACGATGCCGCAGGCCCAGCTCGCGACCTTCATCGGGATCGGCAGGAAGCCGGCCGCGACCAGCATCCAGAAAGCTTCCCATGGATGCCGCTTCGCCGCCGTGCCGAACTTCTCCACCATCGCATCCAGGTGCTGCGACCAGCCGATGTCGGCGAGGAACGGTTGCAGGTAATGGAAGGCGTAATGACCGAGTTCGTAACCGATCATCGAACCGACCAGAGAGCCGGCCAGGCTGATCGTCGCGAAATACCACCAGCGCTTCGGGCGCGCCAGCGTCATCGGCGCCAGCATGATTTCCGGCGCGACCGGGAAGATGAAGGCCTCGAAGAAGCTCAGCACGCACAGCCACGCGTCCGCGCGGGGCTTGGCGGCCCATTTCAGCGCCCACTCGTAAAGCGGCCGGAAGACTTTCACTGGTGCGATCGTCCTTGGTCGCTGCATCCCAAGGGCTTGTATGCGTGGCGAGGAACCATCAACCGAGGCCGCCCAACAGCGGCACGAAGCTTACCGCTTCGAATTCCTCGCGCGGCCATGACTCGCCTTCGCGACTGATGCGCGTCAGGCGCTGGCTGCCGGCCGGTCCCAACGGCGCCACCAGCACCCCGCCCTCGGCCAATTGCTCGCACAGCGCGCGCGGCACGGTTTCGCCGGCTGCGGTCAACACTATCGCGTCGAACGGTGCTTCGGCCGTCCACCCGATGTTGCCGTCGTCATGGCGGGTGCGGATGTTCTCGAGCTTCATCGTGCGGAACAACCGGCGCGTCTTGCGCAGCAGCTCCTCGATCCGTTCGACGGTATAGACGGTGCCGACGAGTTGCGAGAGCACGGCGGCCTGGTAACCCGAGCCGGTGCCGACCTCCAGCACGCGGTCGGGGATCGCTCGCTCGATCAGCAATTCGGTCATGCGCGCGACCACCCACGGCTGCGAAATCGTTTGCCCCAGGCCGATGGGCAGCGCGGTGTTTTCGTAGGCGCGCGAGGCAAGCGCTTCGTCGATGAACAGGTGCCGCGGCGTGGTGCGGATCACGTCGAGCACGCGCGGGTCCGAAATGCCCTCGCCGCGCAGCGTCGCGACCAGCCGGTCGCGCGCGCGCTGCGAGGTCATGCCGCGTCCGCCCGCGGAGGCAGCCACCGCTCCGAACAACGTGTTCATGCCGCCTGCTCCCCCTCCATTTGCGCGGTCAAACCGCCGATCCAGCTCGACACCTTTTCGAGCGCCTGGAAGCGCGTGAGATCGACGTGGATGGGGGTCACCGAAACGAATCCGCGACGCACGGCATCGAAATCGGTTCCGGGACCGGCGTCGTCGGCTTCGCCGGCCGCGCCGATCCACCACAGCGTGCGCCCGCGCGGATCCTTGAGCGGGACGCACGGTTCGGAGCGCAGCCGCCGGCCCAGGCGGGTCACCTCGAAGCCGCGTATCGCCGACCACGGGCAATCCGGCACGTTGACGTTCAAGATGGTGTCGGCCGGCAATGGGTCCACCAGCAGCCGGCGCATCAACAGCAATACCGCGCGTGCCGCGGAGTCGAAGTGGTGGCCGTTGCCGTCATGGCGTTCGCCGATACCGGCGAGCGACACCGCTATCGCGGGCAGTCCCAGGAAGCGCCCTTCCATCGCGGCGGAAACCGTGCCCGAATAGATCACGTCGTCGCCGAGGTTCGCGGAATTGTTGATCCCCGAGACGACGATGTCGGGTTCACCGTCGAGCAGGCCGCTGAGCGCGAGGTGCACGCAGTCGGTGGGCGTGCCGACCACGCGGTAACGGCGTTCGTCCAGCCGCGCGACCCGCACCGGCTGGTCGAGCGTGAGCGAATTGCTGGCGCCCGAGCGGTCACGATCCGGCGCCACCACCGTCACCTCGCCCACCTCCGCCAGCCGCTCGGCGAGCACGCCCAGCCCGGGCGCATCCACGCCATCGTCATTGCTCAGCAACATCCGCATGCAGTCGAACCCCAAACCGAAACCTTGCGCGACGCGCGCAGCGATCAGTTTAGCCGATACGTCACCGCGGAACGGTTCATCAGTGGGCGGAAGCTGCGGCGGTACTCGCGGCCGCAGGCGACGCCGCCGCGCTGCTGCCGGAGGGCGCCACCACGACCTGGTAGAACACTTCGCCCGGCTTGATGAGGCCCAATTGCGAGCGCGCCCTGGCCTCGACGGCATCCTGCCCGTGCTTGAGGTCTTCGACGTCGGCGCCGAGCGCTTCATTGCGCTGCTTGAGCTTGGCGTTCTCGGCCTGCTGCGACGAAACGCGCGCGCGGATCGCACGCAGGTCGCGCATGCCACCGTCACCCACCCACAGCTTGACCTGCAAGCCGATCAGGAGGGCGATCAGGACCAACGCTATCCAACGAAGCAAGGGGCGACGGCCTCAGCCGGGAAGAGCCTTGAGATTGGGAAACGCATCGCGGCCAGCATACTTCGCGCCGGACCCGAGTTGTTCCTCGATCCGCAGCAACTGGTTGTACTTGGCGATGCGGTCCGAGCGGCACAGGGAACCCGTCTTGATCTGAGTCGAGGTGGTCGCCACCGCGAGGTCCGCGATCGTGGTGTCCTCGGTTTCGCCCGAACGGTGCGAAATCACCGCGGCATAGGCCGCCTGGTCGGCCATCGCGACGGCCTCCAGCGTCTCGCTCAAGGTGCCGATCTGGTTCACCTTGACCAGGATCGCGTTGGCGATGTGGTTGGCGATGCCTTCCCGGAAGATCGACGGGTTGGTGACGAACAGGTCGTCGCCGACCAGCTGGATCTTCTGGCCCAGCGTTTCGGTGATGAGCTTCCAGCCGGCCTGGTCGCCTTCGGCCAGGCCATCCTCGATGCTGATGATCGGGTACTTGCCGCACCAGTCGGCATACAGCCCGACCATGCCGGCGGCATCGAGCTTGCGGTTTTCGCCCTTGAGGTCGTACACCCCGTGGTCGAAGAACTCCGACGAGGCGGGGTCGAGCGCGATCCAGACCTGTTCGCCCGCCGTGTACCCGGCCGCATTCACCGCCTCCAGGATCACCTCGATCGCTTCCTCGTGGGAACGCAACGCCGGCGCGAAGCCGCCCTCGTCACCCACGGCGGTGTTCATGCCGCGCTTCTTGAGCTGCGTCTTCAACGCATGGAAAACCTCGACGCCCGCGCGCAGCGCGTCGGAGAATTTTCCGAAACCCGCCGGCATCACCATGAATTCCTGCATGTCGAGCGGATTGTCCGCGTGCACGCCACCGTTGATGACGTTCATCATGGGAACAGGCAGCATCGGCGCGCGGTCGCCGGCCAGGTATTTCCACAACGGCTGCCTGCGCGAGGCCGCGACCGCGTGCGCCGCTGCCAGCGACACGCCCAGCGTGGCATTGGCGCCGAGGCGCGACTTGTTGGGCGTGCCGTCCAGCGCGATCAGCTTTTCATCGAGGCCCTTCTGGTCGGCCGCGTCGAACCCGGCCAGCGCCTTGGCGACCTCGCCATTGACGTTGCCGACCGCCCTGGTCACGCCCTTGCCGAGATAGCGCGCCTTGTCGCCATCGCGGAGTTCCACGGCTTCACGCGTGCCGGTGGATGCGCCGCTGGGCACGATCGCGCGACCGAACGCGCCGTCGCCCAGCGTCACTTCGGCTTCGAGCGTGGGATTGCCCCGGCTGTCCAGCACTTCGCGGGCGTGGATCGTCTTGATTGCTGTCGTCATGAATCACTCCAGAAGAAGCCCTTGACGCGGATTGCCGCGGATTGCCGCGGATCAAGGCGGATAAGGCAAAATCAATCCGCGTTGACCCGCGTCCAGATCAGCTTCGCATTTCAAGGAACCCGTTGTGCTTCGTGACCGCGTCGAGTTCCTTGAGCGTCGTGAGCAGCGCTTCCATTTTGTCGAGCGGCCAGGCGTTCGGGCCATCCGACAGCGCCTCGTCCGGATCGGGATGGGTTTCCATGAACACGCCCGCGACGCCCACCGCAACGGCGGCCCGCGCCAGCACCGGCACGAATTCGCGCTGGCCTCCGGACTTCGTGCCCTGCCCGCCCGGCAACTGCACCGAATGCGTGGCGTCGAACACCACGGGGCAGTGGGTTTCGCGCATCACCGCCAGCGAACGCATGTCCGACACGAGATTGTTGTAGCCGAAGCTCGCGCCGCGTTCGCACACCAGGATCTGGTCGTTGCCGACCGCACGGGCCTTCTCGACCACGTTCTTCATGTCCCACGGCGACAGGAACTGGCCCTTCTTGATGTTGACTGGCCTGCCGGCAGCCGCGACCTTCTGGATGAAATCGGTCTGACGACACAGGAATGCCGGCGTCTGCAGCACGTCCACCACCGCGGCGACTTCATCGAACGGCGTGTACTCGTGCACGTCGGTCAGCACCGGCACGCCGAGCTGTTTCTTCACTTCGCCGAGGATCCGCAGGCCTTCCTCCATCCCGAGCCCGCGGAAGCTCTTGCCCGAGGTGCGGTTGGCCTTGTCGAAGCTCGACTTGAAGATGAAATTGACGCCGAGCCTGCCGGTGATGTCCTTCAGGGCCCCCGCGGTGTCGATCTGCAACTGCTCGGATTCGACGACGCAGGGGCCGGCGATCAGGAAGAATGGCTGGTCGAGGCCGACGTCGAAGCCGCACAAATTCATCCGGCGGCTTCCTTGGCGAGCCGGGGCGCATCGCGCATGGCCTTGTACTCGCGCGCGGCGCGCACGAACCCGTTGAACAGCGGATGGCCGTCGCGTGGCGTCGAAGTGAATTCCGGATGGAACTGGCAGGCCAGGAACCAGGGGTGCTTCTGCTGCGGCAATTCAACGATCTCCACCAGGTCGTCCACGGATACGCCCGCGATCACCAGCCCTGCCTTCTCCAGCCGTTCGCGATAGCGGTTGTTGAATTCGTAGCGATGGCGGTGGCGTTCGCGGATCGTGTCCGCGCCGTACAGCTCGTGCGCCAGGCTGCCTGGTTTCAGGCGGCATTCCTGCGCGCCGAGCCGCATCGTGCCGCCGAGATCGGATGTCTCGTCGCGGTGCTGTACGTCGCCCGCGGCCTGCGTCCATTCCGTGATCAGCGCAATCACGGGCTCGAGGCAGTCGCGGTCGTTCTCGGTGGATCCCGCGCCGGACAGACCGGCAACATCGCGGGCGAACTCGACAACCGCCGCGTGCATGCCGTAACAGATGCCGAAATACGGAATGCCGCGCTCGCGCGCATAACGAACGGTCTGGATCTTGCCCTCGAATCCACGCTTGCCGAAGCCGCCCGGCACCAGGATCGCATCGGCGTCGTGCAACACGGCGTCCGCGCCGCGCGTTTCGATGATCTCGGAATCCACCCACTCGAGATTCACCCGGGTCTGGTTGTGGATGCCGCCGTGGCGCAGCGCTTCGCCGAGCGATTTGTAGGCGTCCTTGTGCTCGACGTACTTGCCGACGATGTAGACGCGCACTTCGTCCCTGGGGTTTTCGACGGCATCCACCGTGCGCCGCCACTCAGCCAGGTCGGTGGGCTTGGCGTCGAGGTGCAGGCGTTCGACCACGATGTCGTCGAGCCCTTCCTTGTGCAGCCACAACGGGAGCTTGTAGATCGTGTCCGCGTCAGCCGCGCTGATCACCGCGCTTTCGGGCACGTTGGTGAACAGGGCGATCTTGCGGCGCTCCGATTCCGGCAGCGGCTCCTCGCAGCGGCAGACCAGGATGTCCGGCTGGACACCGAGCGCGCGCAACTCCTTCACAGAGTGCTGGGTCGGCTTGGTCTTGATCTCGCCGGCGGCCTTGATGAAGGGCACCAGCGTCAGGTGCATGAACAACACGTTGTCGGCGCCACGCTCGATCCGCAACTGGCGCGCGGCCTCCAGGAACGGCTGCGACTCGATGTCGCCCACGGTGCCGCCGATCTCGACCAGCGCTACATCGAAGCCGCGGGTGGCCTCGTCGATCGCGTGCTTGATCTGGTTCGTGATGTGCGGGATCACCTGCACCGTCGCGCCGAGATAATCGCCGCGGCGTTCCTTGCGGATCACCGCTTCGTAGATCTTGCCGGTGGTGATCGAATTCTTGCCCGACAGCCTGGTGCGGACGAACCGCTCGTAGTGCCCGAGGTCGAGGTCGGTTTCGGCGCCGTCGTCGGTGACGTACACCTCGCCGTGCTGGAACGGGCTCATGGTGCCGGGATCGACGTTGATGTACGGGTCCAGCTTCATCAACGTCACATTGAGGCCGCGGGCCTCGAGGATGGACGCCAGCGACGCCGACGCGATGCCCTTGCCAAGCGAAGACACCACGCCGCCGGTGACGAAAATCAGGGAGGTCATGATCGGACCGTGTGTGGAAAGCGTCATTCTACCGGAAGCGCCCCGCACAACCAACGCGCAACCCGGTTTGCAGCGATCCTCCTGACGCGAGAACATGAAGGAACCTGCACCTCGGCCGACACCATGACCGACGCCAACATTCCCCAACGCATTGCCGCGCTGCGCCACGTGATGCACGAGCGCGGCATCGCCGCGTGCATCGTGCCCACCGCCGACCCGCACCTTTCCGAATACCTGCCCGCCCGCTGGCAGGCGCGCGAATGGCTGTCGGGCTTCACCGGCTCGGCCGGCACACTGGTGGTCAGCCGCGACTTCGCCGGCCTGTGGACCGACTCGCGCTACTTCTCGCAGGCCGAGCGCCAGCTCGCTGGCAGCGGCATCGAGCTCATGAAGCTGAACGTGCCGCACACTGCCGAGCACGTCGCGTGGCTGTGCGGGCGCCTGGACGAGGGCGACAAGGTGGCGTGCGCCGCGGACATGCTGTCGCTCGCGGCAGAGCATTCGCTGCGCGAGCAATTTTCGGCGCACGGCGGGGAGCTGGTCGAAGACGACCTGCCCGGCGCAATCTGGAGCGGCCGGCCGCCCCTGCCGCACGCGCCGGTGTACGAGCATCCGATCGACTACGCGATCAGGTCGCGCGCGGAGAAACTCGGCGACGTGCGGGAAGCCATGCGGGCGTCGGGCGCGAGCCACCACGTCGTCTCCGCCCTGGATGAAATCGCCTGGGTCCTGAACCTGCGCGGCAGCGACGTCGATTACAACCCGGTGTTCCTCGCGCACCTGTTGATTGGCGCGGGCGAAGCGACCGTGTTTGTCGATGCGGCCAAACTGGATGCGAAGCTGCGATCGCGCCTGGCGGACGAAGGCGTCCGCGTCGCGCCCTACGAAGCGGCGAGCGACGCGTTGCGCGAATTGTCGAAGGACACCCGGCTGCTCCTGGCTCCCGGGCAGGTCTCCGCCGCCCTCGCGCACGCGATTCCCGAAATCGTCGTGGTGATCGAAGCGCCCGGTCCGATCACCGCGGCCAAGGCGCGCAAATCGGACAAGGAAATGGAGCACGTGCGCGAAGCGATGCGCCGCGACGGCGTGGCGCTGGTTCGCGGCGCGCGCTGGCTGGAGCAATCGCTCAAGGACGGCCGGCGGCTCACCGAACTCGACGTCGACGAAAAATTACGCGGGTTGCGCTCGCAGCAACCCGGCTTCGTCAGCGAAAGCTTTTCCACGATCGCCGGCTACGAGGCCAACGCCGCGCTGCCCCACTATTCGGCGACGCCGGAATCGCATGCCGAGCTCCGGGCCCGCGGCATGCTGCTGATCGATTCCGGTGCGCAATACCTCGGCGGCACCACCGACATCACCCGCATGTGGGCGCTGGGCGAGACGACGCCCGAGCAACGCCGCGACGTGACGCTCGTGTTGAAGGGGGTAATCGCGCTGTCGCGCGCGAAATTCCCGCGCGGCGCCTCCGGGCAGCAGCTCGATGCCCTGGCCCGCGCGCCGATCTGGGCCGCGGGGATCGACTACGGCCACGGCACCGGCCACGGCGTCGGCTACTGCCTCAACGTGCACGAAGGCCCGCAGTCGATCCGCCCACCCCGCTCGGCCTCGCAGCTCGAGCCGATGGACGTCGGCATGATCACCTCGATCGAGCCGGGCATCTACAAGCCCGGCCGCCATGGCGTGCGGATCGAGAATCTCGCGGCGACGGTGTCCGCCGGCGACGGCGAGTTCGGCGAGTTCCTCGCGTTCGAAACCCTGACCTTGTGCCCGATCGACACCCGGCTGCTGGACATGGCGCTGCTGGATCCAGCCGAAACCGCGTGGCTCGACGGCTACCACGCGATGGTGCGCGAGCGGCTCGCGCCCCTGCTCGATGATCCCGCCGACCGTGCCTGGCTGGACGCGCGCTGCGCACCGCTTTCCACGGCCCGGGCAGCCTGAATACGGCACCCAGCCTGCTGACCCGGCGCGCGACATTCTGCTAGCTTACGCGGATTCGATTGCCAGGAATGCCCGTGCTGCGCCGAATCAAGCCGCCCACACCGCGCGCACTGGCGTTCGCGATCACGCTGGCGGCGGCACCCGGGATGGCGCTGGCGCAGACCGGTCCCAGGGTCTGCCCGCTCGGCGCGTTCGTGTGTCCGGTGGCCACGAACGATTTCGCGCTGTGCAAGAAGAACGACCTGCTGGATTTCTACCAGCCCGGCTTGCCAACCACCGGCGATCGTGAAGCCAGCCCTGCGCAGGTGTTCGGCGACACGTTCAGCAGCCCGGACAGCAACCTGTTCCACCTGTCGGGGCACACCTCGCTGCAGCGCCTCGACCAGTTGCTGCGCGCCGACAACCTCACCTACAACCGCGAGACCACGGCATACGATGCCGAAGGCGACGTGCGTTACCAGGAACGTGGGATGTTGTTCTCGGCGGACAGCATGAAGGGGACCACCACCCCCGAGTACGGCGTTGCCGACAACGTGCAGTACCAGTTGCTGGATTCCCACGGCAACGGCGTCGCCAGCCGGGCGATCATGCTGGACCAGGATCGTGACAAGCTGCACGACGTCACCTACTCGACCTGCGAGCTGCATGACCGGGTGTGGGAGATCGAGGCGAAGACCATCACCATGGACCGCGACGAGGGGCTCGGGCGCGCCCATGACGTCACGATGCGGCTCAAGGGCGTGCCGTTCCTGTGGCTGCCGTACATGCGCTTTCCGCTCGACGATCGCCGCCAGACCGGCTTCCTCTTCCCCTCGTTCGGCAAGCGCAGCCGCGCCGGCTATTTCTTCTCGATTCCCTTCTACTGGAACATCGCCCCCAACTACGACGCCACCTTCACGCCGACCTGGTACGCCGAGCGCGGCGCGATGCTCGACAGCCAGTTCCGCTGGCTGACCTCGACCAGCAAGGGCGAGTTGGACCTCGACTACATACCGCACGACAAGGTCACCGACACCGACCGGACCCACCTCATCCTCGCCAACCAGACGCGCCTGCCCTGGGACCTGCGCTGGAGTACGCGGATCAACTGGATTTCCGACAAGGCCTGGTACCAGGACTACGGCGAGAACTTCAGGACCTCGAACCTGCGCCAGTTGCACTCATCGTCGTACGTGAACGGTTCGGGCGATTGGTGGAACGCGGGCGCCGGAGCCGATTTCTACCAGATCGCCGACCCCAGCCTTTCCGACCGCTCCGCCGCGTACCGGCGCCTGCCGCGCGTGTACTTCAACGCAGGCGGACCCATCGGCGGCACCGGCGGGCCGGAGTGGGGCACGGAAACCGAAGCGGTGCATTTCGTGAAGCCGGACGAGATCGGAGGCGACCGCTTCGATTTCTATCCGTACCTCGCTTGGCCGCTGCAGGGCGCGGCCTGGTTCCTGCGGCCCGAACTCGGCTTGCGCTACACGACGTACAACCTGCCGCGGCCCCTGGTCAAGGGCTACTCGACGCATCCGTCGCGCACCACGCCGATTTTCGACCTCGACGCCGGCCTGGTGTTCGAACGCGACGTCCACCTGTTCGGGCAGGAGTACACCCAGACGCTGGAACCCCGTGCCTACTACCTGCGGGTGCCGTACCGCGACCAGGACGACATACCGCTGTTCGACACGCGGCAGATGACCTTCGACTTCTGGCAGCTCTTCACCACCAACACCTTCAGCGGCGCCGACCGCCAGATGAACGCCAACAACCTGTCGCTGGCGCTGACCACCCGCTTCCTCGACGAGAACGGCGTGGAGAAACTCTCAGCGGGCATCGGCCAGATCCGCTACTTCGAACCGCAGCGCGTCACCTTGCGACGCGGCGGCAAGGAGGTCGACTACGCCGGATCCAACTATGTCGCCAACCTGACGTTGAGCCTCAGCGACAACTGGCGGCTGACGGCGTCGCAGCAATGGAACCCGAACACCAACCAGACGGACGTCTCGACCGTGGGCCTGCAGCGCCGGCTGTGGGGCGACGGCATCGTGAACCTCAGTTACCGCTACCGCCGCAACCTGCTCGACCAGGCGGACGTCTCCGCCGAAGTCCCGGTCGGCGCCGCCTGGAAGCTGGTGGCGGGATACAACTACTCGTTCCGGGACCAGATGGCCCTCGACGCCTTCGCGGGCGTCGAATGGGACAGTTGCTGCACCGCCATCCGGATCCTGTCGCGGCATTACGTCTACGACTACCAGGGCCACTCCGACGACGCGATCATGTTCGAGATCCAGTTCAAGGGCCTCGGCAGTTATGGGCAGCACCTCGGCAGCTTCCTGCAAACTGCTATCCTTGGCTATCAATAATCGTGCGATCGTCCATGATCGGCGGTGACCGCAAATGCCTTTAGCAAGCAGCCGTCCATGGCGCCGGGCGCCGGCCGGGCCATCCGTGGCCGGTCGCTTGGCCGGGCACGCGATGCCCCCGGCATCGCGTAAGCGTCCGTCCCGGCCCTGACTTTTCACAACAACCGCTCGACAACTCAACTTTTTCACGACTGGCGCTGTCCAACCCTTCGCTTCCATCGGACCGCTTGGTCCGGCACGCCCATACGACCTTCCCGCCCATGAGCAAAATGACCCGTTCCCGCTTTTTCGCCCGCCTGGCGCTGTCGTTCGCGGCCTGCGCATTCGCGCTGCCCGCGTTCGCGCAACTGCTGAGCCCGAACGCGCCGCCGCCCACCGGCACCCAGGACTCTTCCCTGCTGGCCCCGCAAGCGGCCGCCCCCAACGGCGTGCAGCCGCTCGACCGGATCGTGGCCGTCGTCAACGACGGCGTGATCCTGCAAAGCCAGCTCGACCAGACGATGGCCACCGTGGCCCAGCAGATCTCCGCTTCGGGCGGGCGCCAGCCGCCGCGGGAGGTGCTGGAGAAGCAGGTGCTGCAGCGATTGATCCTCAACGAACTGCTGGTGCAGAAGGCCCAGGAAAACGGCCTGCGCATTCCCGATGCACAGGTCGATGCGGCAGTCGCCAACATTGCCAAGCAGAACAACATGACGGTGCCGCAGATGCAGGCCGCCATGCAGCAACAGGGCATCGATTACGCCTCGTTCCGGGACCAACTCCGCGACCAGTTCCTGGTGCGCCAGGTGCAGCAGCAGGTCATGGAATCCAACGGGCAGGTTTCCGATGCCGAGATCAAGAACCTGATCGCGAGCCCCGCGTTCAAGAAGGGCGAAGTCCACCTCGCGCGCATCCTGGTCGGCTTGCCGGAAGGCGCTGACGCCAACCAGATCGCCGCGGCCAAGGCCAAGGCCGAGCAGATCGAGGGTGAGCTGAAGGACGGCAAGGGTTTCGCCGCGCTCGCGGTCAGCAACTCCAGCGCGCCGGAAGCCCTGGAGGGCGGCGATCTGGGCTGGCGGCGCGTCGACGAGCTGTCGCCCGCGGTGCAGCAGGTCGTCGAATCCCTTCAACCGGGTGACCACACCCAGCCGCTGCGTGATGCGTCCGGCTTCACGATCCTCAGGCTCGAGGGCCGGCGCACGCCCGACACCAAGCAGATCGTCACCGAGTACCACGCGCGCCACCTGATGATCAAACCGACGGCCGTGCTGAGCGAGCAGGAGGCCAAGGACAAGATCAACAAGCTGTACCAGGAAATCGTCGACGGCCACGCCGATTTCGCCAAGCTCGCCAAGCAGGAGTCGGATGATCCGACCACCGCCAACGCGGGCGGCGACATGGGCTGGTTCATGCAGGACGACTGGGGCAGCGACGTGGGCAAGCTGCTCGCCGGCATGCAGCCGGGCCAGGTGAGCCAGCCGTTCCAGAGCCATGACGGATCGTGGCACATCATCGAGCTGCTCGGCGAGCGCCAGGCGGACAAGACCCGGGACCTGGAACGCCAGCAGGCGCGCCAGGCGATCGCTGCGCGCAAGGGCCAGCAGGCGTACGAGCAGTTCCTGCGCGACCTGGAGTCGTCGGCCTACATCAGCATCCGCCTGCCCGAGCTGGCGGGCGCATCGCCCGCGGCCGCCGACCAGGGGCAATGAACGGCGAGCCGGTCGCGACCGGCTCGCATCCGCCGGCACTGCGGAAGCTGGCGGTCACCGGCGGCGACCCCGCCGGAGTCGGCCCCGAACTCGTCGCGCGGCTGGCGGCTACGCCGATTCCCGCCGACCTGATCGCGATCGGGGACCAATCGCTGTTCGAACGCGCCGCGCACCGCTGCGGCGTCGCACTGAAGATCGAAGCCTACGACGGCCGTCCGCGCACGATGCGGGCGGCCGGCATGCTGCGCGTGCTGGACGTTCCGCTGCGCTGCGAGGAGGTGCCCGGCCGGCTCGATCCCCGCAATGCCTTCTACGTACTGGCGACGCTGGCGAGAGCCGCCGACGGCTGCATGGCCGGCGAATTCGACAGCCTGGTCACGGCACCGGTCCAGAAATCGGTGATCAACGACGCCGGCGAGCGCTTCTCCGGCCACACCGAACTGTTCGCGCAACGCGCCGGCCGGGACGTGGTAATGATGCTCGCCTCGCCCGAATTGCGTGTCGCGCTCGCCACCACGCACCTGCCGTTGCGCGAGGTGCCGGCGGCAATCACCCCGGAACGGCTGGTGCGCACGCTGCGCATCGTCCACGCGGAACTGATCGGGAAGTTCGGGATCGACGGACCACGCATCGCCGTGCTCGGCCTGAATCCGCATGCCGGCGAAGGCGGCCACCTGGGCCACGAGGAAATCGACACCATCGTGCCGGCCATGGACACGCTGCGTGGCGAAGGCATGCGCCTGCTCGGCCCGCTGCCCGCCGATACCGCTTTCGTGCCTGCGGCGCGCGCCGGCTACGACGCCGTGCTCGCGATGTACCACGACCAGGCGCTGCCGGTGCTGAAATCCGAGGCGTTCGAGCGCACCGTCAATATCACGCTCGGCCTGCCGTTCGTGCGGACCTCGGTCGACCACGGCACCGCGCTCGACCTCGCCGGCACCGGCCGCGCCGATCCATCGAGCATGTTCGCCGCAGCGGACGTGGCCTTGCAACTTGCCGCGCGAAAACAAGAATCCATTGACGCGGCTCCCATCTGATCCAGCGAAAGCAGGAGAAGCGTCGACATCGAGCGACGCGGATCGAAATCTGACCAAATCCAAAGCCGTCGTTCCAATCCGCGTCGATCCGTTTTTATCCGCGTCCGATAGCTTTGTTGCCTTATCGGCGTTCATCCGCGTCCATCCGCTTTCTTGTCGCCCGCCTTCGAACGATATGCCACGCCCCAAGAAGCACTTCGGCCAGCACTTCCTGCACGATCGATCGGTGATCGAACGCATCGTCGCGGCAATCGCGCCCAAGCCTGGCGATCGCATCGTCGAGATCGGGCCCGGCGAGGGTGCGCTGACCCTCCCTTTGCTGCGCGCCGCCGGGCGTTTGACCGCGATCGAGCTCGACCGCGAATTGATCGAGCCGCTGCGCGCGCGCGCGGCGGGCGTCGGCGAACTCGAGGTCATCCAGGCGGACGTGCTGAAAACCGATCTCGGCGCGCTCGCAGGTGCCGCCCGCTTGCGCCTCGCCGGCAACCTTCCCTACTACGTGTCCAGCCCGATCCTGTTCCACTGCCTCGATTTCGCGGATGCCATCGCGGACATGCACTTCATGCTGCAGAAGGAAGTGGTGGAAAGGATGGCGGCGCAGCCCGGCGGCAAGGTGTACGGGCGGCTCTCCGTGATGCTGCAACTCGCGTGCCGCGTCGAGCCGCTGCTGCGCGTTGCGCCAAGCGCGTTCCGCCCGCCGCCCAAGGTCGATTCGGCGGTGGTTCGGCTGGTACCGCTGCCGGCGGCAAAGCGCCCGGATGCCCCGATCGCACTTGCCATCGAAAACGTGGTGCGTGCCGCGTTCGGGCAACGGCGCAAGACGCTCGCCAACGCGCTGCGTGGACTCGCCGACCCGGACCTGATCCGCGCCGCGGGTATCGACCCGGGCGTGCGCGCCGAGAACGTGCCGCCGCAAGGCTTCGCCGCGCTTGCGCGGGAGGTCGCCTCCGCCAACTTGCAGGGCGGCACGAAACTCGCCGACAATGCGGGTGCCCCTTGACGCCATCCCCTCATGAGCCCACGCCAGACCAGCACGGACCAACCACGCGATGCGCGCGAGCCCGAACCGTATTCGGTCGAGGTGGAGGTCGAGGCGAGCTTCGTCGCCGAGCAATCGAAACCGGAGGCGGACCGCTACGTGTTCGCCTACGAGATCACGCTGCGCAACCTCGGCGTGATGCCGGTGCGCCTGCAGACCCGCCACTGGGTCATCACCGATGCCAACGGCAAGGTCGAGGAAGTCCACGGCGAAGGCGTGGTGGGCGAGCAGCCGCGCCTGCAGCCGGGCGAACATTACCGCTACACCTCCGGCGCCGTGCTCGAAACCCAGGTCGGGACCATGCGCGGCGCCTATCTCTTCCACGCCGACGACGGCACCGACTTCGAAGTACCGATCCCCGAATTCGTACTGTCGGTACCCCGCACCCTGCACTGATGCCGGGCTGCTGAACGCATGGCCATCTACGCGATCGGCGATGTGCAAGGCTGCCACCCGGAACTCCAGCGCCTGCTGGACCGCCTGCGGTTCGATCCGGCATCGGACCGCCTGTGGTTCTGTGGCGACCTGGTCAACCGCGGCAACGGCTCCCTGGAAGTGCTGCGGCTGGTCCACGGCCTGCGCGAACACTGCGTGGTCGCGCTCGGCAACCACGACCTCAGCCTGCTGGCAATCGCGGAACGCGAACCGGAGGCCCGAGCCCGCACCAACCAGGACCTGCGGCGGGTGCTCGAAGCCGAGGACGGACCCGTCCTGATCGACTGGCTGCGCGGCCAGTCACTGCTCCACCACGACGCCACGCTGGGTTTCACACTGGTGCACGCGGGCCTCGCGCCGTCCTGGACGCTGAAGCAGGCGCAGCACATCGCCCATGAGGTCGAGCGCGCCTTGCGCGGCCCGGGCCACCACGCATTGCTGCAACGGATGTTCGGCAACCGGCCGGCGCGATGGTCGTCGCGGCTGCACGGCCACGACCGCCTGCGTGCCGCAATCAACATCTTCACTCGCATGCGCTACTGCGATGCCCACGGCCGCATCGATTTCGACGCGAAGGGGCCGCCGGGCTCGCAGCGCACGGGGCTGTATCCATGGTTCGAGGTGCCCGGCGTCCGGACGCGCGACACGCGGATCGTGTGCGGGCACTGGTCGGCGCTGGGGCGGTTCGCCGGCCTTGGAATCTACGCCATCGACACCGGCTGCGTCTGGGGCGGCAAGCTCACCGCGCTGCGGCTCGACCGCGAAGACCCCGAATTCATCTCGGTGGACGCGGAGCCGCACCGCACGCGCAAGTGACGAAACCCGGGGTCAGCG
Organism: Rhodanobacteraceae bacterium; assembly: GCA_035701405.1. GTDB lineage: Bacteria > Pseudomonadota > Gammaproteobacteria > Xanthomonadales > Rhodanobacteraceae > 66-474. Next base: position 3,843 of record DASSNH010000245.1, on the reverse strand, counting down.
CAAAACTGGGGTCAGAGTGCAATTTCGAATCGGCCTCCGAGTTAGCCAAGTCGCTTCCTCGAAATTGCACCCTGACCCCAGTTTTGCGACCCGGTTTTCGGTTTCAACGCAAGCCTGTCTCGTTGCGCGCGATCACCATCCTCTGGATCTCCGACGTGCCCTCGTAGATCTCCGTGATCTTGGCATCGCGGAAGTAACGTTCGAGCGGCATCTCGCGCGAATAACCCATGCCGCCGTGGATCTGCACGGCCTGGTGGGTGATCCACATCGCCGCTTCCGACGCGGTCAGCTTGGCGACCGCTGCCTCGGTCGAGAAGCGCGCCCCGGTCTTCGCCGATTCCTGCTTCAGCCATGCGGCGCGCAAGGTAAGCACCCGCGCCGCGTCCAGCTTGCAACGCATGTCGGCGATCTTCGCCTGGGTCATCTGGAACGAACCGATCGGGTGGCCGAAGGCCTTCCGGTCCCGCGAATACTCCAACGTCGCCTCGTAGGCCGCTCTCGCGAGACCCACCGCCTGCGAAGCGATGCCGATGCGGCCGGCGTCCAGCACGCCCATCGCGATCTTGAAGCCGTGGCCTTCCTCCCCGATCACCTCGTCGGGCTGAGCGATGTAGTCGTCGAATTCGATTTCGCAGGTCGCCGACGCGCGGATGCCGAGCTTGGGCTCGGTCTTGCCGCGGCTGAAGCCCTTGCGCGACGTATCCACCATGAAGGCGGTGATCCCGCGCGCCTGCTTGCCCGGGTCGGTCATCGCGAACAGCAGGATGTAGCTGGCGACGGGACCGGACGTGATCCAGCTCTTCTTGCCGTTGATCACGAAGCTGCCGTCGTCCTGCCTGGCGGCGCGGCAGCGCATGGCCGTCGCGTCGGAACCCGACTGCGGCTCGGTCAGCGCGAACGCACCGATGGCCCCGCCCGAGGCGATCGGCGTCACGTACTTGTGCTTCTGTTCCTCGCTGCCGAACTTCAGCAGGCCGTTGCAATAGAGCGTGTTGTTGACGCTCATGATGGTCGAGTGCGCGCAGTCGGCCGCGGCGACTTCGATCATCGCCAGCACGTAGCTGATCGAATCCATCCCGGCACCGCCGTACTCGGCCGGCACCTCGATCCCCATCAAGCCGAGCTTGCCCATCTCGCGGATGTTCTCGAGCGGGAATTCGCCGGACTTGTCGAAATCCGCCGCCACCGGGGCGATCCGCTTCTGCGCGAAATCACGCGCGATCGATTGAATCTGCAACTGTTCTTCGGAGAACTGGAAATCCATCGCACTACCTCTCGCCGTTGGTCCTGTCCGCTCCCGCGCCACGAGACGCGACAATCCAGCCTGCCATCATAACCCGTCGCGCATGCGACCGAGGCGGCGGCGGACGCCATGCTTTAATTAATCTCTCTATCCTGATATAAAGATGGAATGCTCGATCTGGTTACCGCCACCGCGTTGCTGCGGGTGCTGTCGGACCCTACCCGCGTGCGACTGCTCGCGCTGCTGCGCCGCGAGGAATTGACCGTGGCGGAGCTGTCGTCGGTGCTGCGGCTCGCGCAGCCGCGGGTCTCGACGCATCTGGCGAAGTTGAAGGAATCCGGCCTGGTCCACGACCGTCGCGCCGGCGTATCGGCGTACTACCGCTTCAACGAACACGGGTTCCAGAATGCCGCGGACCTGCTGCGCGCGCTCGAGGACAGCGTCGACGACGCGGTGCTCGACGGCGACGCCCAGCGCCTGCCGGCTGTCCTCACCGCGCGCGCGCGCACCCGTGGTTGGGCCGACAGCGTCGCCGGGGACATGGAGCGGCATTACTCGCCGGGGCGCACCTGGGAGACGCTCGCGCGGACCCTTCTGCAACTGCTCGAAACCGGCGACGTGCTGGACATCGCCTCCGGCGACGGCGTGCTGGCAGAGTTGCTGGCACCGCACGCGCACTCGATCGTGTGCGTGGACTCCAGCGCCAATGTGGTCGCCGCCGCGCGCAAGCGCCTCAAGGTTTTCCGCAACGTCGAGGTGGTCGAAGGCGACATGCACGCACTCGAACTCGGCGAGCGCCGGTTCGACCTCGTGCTGATGATGCACGCCCTGACCTACAGTGGGCAGCCCCAACAGGCCGTCGCCGAGGCGGCGCGCGTACTGAAGCGGGGCGGCCGGCTGCTTGCCGCGACCCTCGCGAAACACGCGCATCGCGCGGCGGTGGCGCCATTCGACCACAAGAACCTAGGCTTCAAGCGCGAAGAGCTGTCCGGCTTCGCACGCAAGGCCGGCCTCGAAGTCCTGCAGTGCGAACGCATTTCACGCGAGGCCCGCTCGCCGCATTTCGAGGTGTTGAGCCTGCTGGCACGAAAACCCGGGTAAACGGATGCAGGCGCGCCATGTGCGCGATCCGGCACACCACGGCGGGCGCCCTCGCGGGCATGGCCCGCACCTACAGGAGAAATCCATGGCACACACCTTGCCCTACCTGCACCCCGACCGCGTGGACGCACTTCACTCCGCGCTTGCCCGGCGCATCCTGATCCTCGACGGCGCGATGGGCACGATGCTGCAGCGTCACGAGTTGGACGAAGCCGGTTATCGGGGTGAGCGGTTCGCAACGGGCTGTGATGCCTGGCACGCGCACGGCCACGCGGGTGAACACGCCGGTCCCGGTGGTTGCCAGCGCGATCTCAAGGGCGACAACGACCTGCTGTCGCTGACCCACCCGGAGATCATCCGCGACATCCACGCGGCGTATCTCGATGCCGGCGCGGACCTCGTCGAGACCAACACCTTCAATTCGACCTCGATCAGCCAGGCCGATTACGCGCTGCAGCACCTGGTGCCCGAATTGAACCGCGAGGGCGCGAAGCTGGCGCGCGCCGCGTGCGACGAAGCCGAGCGCAACACGCCGGGCCACCCGCGGTTCGCGATCGGGGTGCTGGGACCGACCAGCCGCACCGCGTCGCTGTCGCCCGACGTCAACAATCCCGGCTTCCGCAATGTCGATTTCGACGAACTCGAAGCCGCTTATGCCGATGCCACACGCGGCCTCTTCGAAGGCGGCGCCGACATCGTGATGGTCGAGACGATATTCGATACCTTGAACGCGAAGGCCGCACTGTCGGGCATTTCGCGCGTGTTCGACGAGGTCGGCGCGCGACTCCCGATCATGATTTCAGGCACCATCACCGACCGCTCGGGACGCACGCTCTCCGGCCAAACCGCCGAGGCATTCTGGTATTCGGTCGCACACGCCCGGCCGCTTTCCGTCGGGCTCAACTGCGCGCTGGGTGCGAAGGACCTGCGCCAGCACATCGAAGCGCTGTCGCGGGTGGCCGATTGCTGCATCAGCGCGCATCCCAACGCCGGGCTGCCGAATGAACTGGGCGGCTACGACGAAACACCCGAGGAAATGGCGAAGACCCTCGGGGAATTCGCGCGGGACGGGCTGCTCAACATCGTCGGCGGCTGCTGCGGCACCACGCCCGAACACATCGAGGCGATCGCCGAAGCCGTGCGCGGCGTGCCGCCGCGTGTATTGCCATCGCACGCCCAGGCCGCGTGAGCCTCGGCAGCAAAGGCTTTTGACGCGGATCAACGCGGACAAGAGCGGATAGAGCAAACAATCGGGGTTTTATCCGATTTGATCCGCTCTTATCCGCGTCAAAAGCTTCTGTTCTTCCAAAGAAGGATGAAATGAAGGAACCGTTGCGCTACACACGACTCTCCGGCCTCGAGCCGCTGGTGATCACGCCCGAGACGCTGTTCGTCAACATCGGCGAGCGCACCAACGTCACCGGCTCGGCGAAGTTCAAGAAGCTGATCAAGGAAGACCGCTACGACGAGGCGGTGGAAGTCGCGCGCCAGCAGGTCGA
>DASSNH010000244.1:0-11081 GCA_035701405.1 Rhodanobacteraceae bacterium | reverse complement strand
GGCGTCCGCGGACGCGTCGGCGAATGGCCGATCACCGCCGAGTTCATGCTGAAATTGGGGCGCGCCGCGGGGGTGGTGCTGGGCAACGGCAAGCGTCCGCTGGTGTTGATCGGCAAGGACACCCGTGTGTCGGGATACATGTTCGAAGCCGCACTGGAATCGGGCCTGGTGGCGGCGGGCGCAAACGTCGGGCTGCTCGGCCCGTTGCCAACGCCGGCGGTCGCGCAATTGACGCGCGCGCTGGGCGCCAGTGCCGGCATCGTGATCAGCGCCTCGCACAACCCCTACCAGGACAACGGCATCAAGTTCTTCTCGGCGACGGGTGAAAAGCTCGACGACGACGTGGAGCGCGAAATCGAGCGCGAGATCGACGCGCCGTTCACGACGGTCGCGCCGGAAGGGCTCGGCAAGGCCCGCCGGATCGACGATGCGGTGGAGCGCTACGCGCGCTTTTGCCTCGGCACGCTGCAGGCGCCGCCGGACCTGTCGGGCCTGCACATCGTGCTGGACTGCGCGCATGGCGCGACCTACGCCGTGGCGCCCAAGGTGTTCGAATCGCTGGGTGCGAGGATCACGCGCATCGGCTGCGACCCCGACGGCTTCAACATCAATCGTGAAGTCGGTTCCACGCATCCGGTCGCGCTGCGCGGCGCCGTGATCGAACAAGGTGCGGACCTCGGCATCGCCTTTGACGGCGACGGTGACCGCGTGCAGATGATCGACCGCAACGGCGAACTCGCCGACGGCGACGACCTGTTGTACGTGCTGGCGCGCGACTGGCTGGAGGACGGCCACCTGCGGGGGCCGGTGGTGGGTACCTTGATGAGCAACTACGGACTGGAGCGCGCGCTGACCGGCGCCGGCGTCAAGTTCCTGCGCGCCAATGTCGGCGACCGCTACGTCCTGCAGCAGTTGAAGCAGCACCACGGGGTGCTCGGCGGGGAAACTTCGGGGCACATCCTGTGCCTGGACCGAGCCAGCACCGGGGACGGCATCGTCTCGGCGCTTGCGGTCCTTGATGCGGTGAAGCGCAGCGGCCTCGATCTTTCCGAAGCCCGCGCGGACCTGAAGAAGCTGCCGCAAATCACCCGCAATGTACGGGTGAGCGGCGGTCGCCAACTCGTGGCCCAGCCTGCCGTGCAGCATGCGCTGGAGGAAGTGCAGGTGGTCCTGCACGGACGCGGCCGCGTGGTGCTGCGCCCTTCGGGAACCGAGCCACTGGTCCGCGTGACCATCGAGGGCGAGGACGCGGACGAGGTGCAGGCGCTGGCCTCGAAACTGGCGACCGCCGTCGAAAGCGCGGCCGCGGCGTAACGGACCGGCGCAAGAAAGAAACGCCCCGTGGCTTTCGCCTGCGGAGCGCTCCGGGCGGGCGCGTGCTACGCCATCTGGGTCGTGGCGAAGTCCCAGTTCACGACGCTCCAGTACGCATCGACGTACTTCGCGCGCGCGTTGCGGTAGTCGATGTAGTAGGCGTGTTCCCAGACGTCACAGGTCAGCAGCGGGCGGTCGCTGCCGGTGATCGGGGTGCCGGCGTTGGGGGTGCTGACGAGGCCCAGCGAGCCGTCGGTGCGCTGCACCAGCCACGCCCAGCCGGACCCGAACGTGCCGGTCGCGATCTTGGCGAATTCCTCCTTGAACTTGCCGATGTCGCCGAAGGCCTTCTTGATGGCGTCGGCGAGCTTGCCGGAGGGTTCGCCGCCGCCATTCGGCGATAGGCAGTTCCAGTAGAAGTTGTGGTTCCACGCCTGTCCGGCATTGTTGAACATGCCGCCGGTCGCCTTCTTGACGATGTCCTCGAGGTTCATGTCGGCGAAATCGGTGCCCTCGATCTGCTTGTTCAAGTTGTCGACGTAGGCCTTGTGGTGCTTGTCGTGGTGGTACTCCAGCGTCTCCTCCGAAATGTGGGGCGCCAGTGCGTTGCGCTCGTAGGGAAGCGGGGGAAGTTCGATCGCCATGGGATTCTCCTTTTATTCGAAGGGCGGATGTGGAGGCATGCCCGGTTCGCGCGCTGGTACAATACGCGGCGTCCGCATGACACCACCCTCCATTCTAGACCCATATCCCATGGACGTAATCGAACGCATCAAGCACACGCTCGACGAGCACTCCATCGTGCTGTACATGAAGGGCACGCCCGACTTCCCGATGTGCGGTTTCTCGATGCGCACCTCGCAGGCGCTGAATGCCACCGGTGCCGAGTATTTCTCGGTGAACGTGCTGGAAGACCCCGAAATCCGCGCCAACCTGCCGCGCTACTCCAACTGGCCGACTTTCCCGCAGCTCTACATCAACGGCGAGCTGATCGGTGGCTGCGACATCACGCTGGAACTTTACGAGTCCGGTGAATTGCAGCGGATGGTCGGCGAGGCAACGAAGCAGCCCACCGAGCGATGAGCCTGCCCGTCGCGCGACCGCCGGTGGATTGGGAACCCGCCGCGGACGCGCTGGCGGAACGGATTGTGCTGATCACCGGCGCTGCGGGCGGCCTCGGCCGGGCAGCGGCGCTGGCCTGCGCGCAAGCGGGCGCGACGGTAGTCCTGGCCGACCGCAAGACGCGCGCGCTGGAACCGGTCTACGACGAAATCGCGGCACTGCCGGGTGCGCCCCAGCCGGTGCTGCAGCCGGTGGACCTGCAGGGCGCCTCGCCGCTCGAATACCAGACCTTCGCGGAATCGATCGAGCGCCAGCTGGGCCGGCTCGACGGGCTGGTCCACGCCGCGGTGAAATGCGAGGGCCTCACCCCGCTCGCGATGCTGTCGCCGGACGAATGGATGACGACGTTGCACGTCGACCTGTCCGCACCGTTCCTTCTGACCCAGGCCTGCATGCCGCTGTTGCTGGCGCGGGAGGACAGCGCCGTGGTATTCGTGCTGGACGATCCGGAACGGATGGGGCGGGCACACTGGGGCGCCTATGGGGTGGCCAAGGCGGGGCTGGAGCGGCTCGCCTCGATCCTCCACGACGAGACCGATTCGACCTCGCTGCGCGTGCACGCCTTGCTGCCGGCGCCGATGCGCACGGCATTGCGTCGCACCGTCTGGGCGGGCGAGGATCCGGCCGAGGTGGCGACGCCCGACGCCGCGGCACGCGCCGTGCTGTATCTGCTGTCACCTGCCGGGCTCGCCGTGCGCGGCAAGCTGTTGGACCTGCGTGTACCCGAACCGCACGGGGGCTAGCCATGCAGACGCAGATGACCATGGTGTCGGCATGCATCACGCTGTTCCTGGTGCTCGACGCGCCGGGCAACGTGCCTTTCTTCCTGTCGATCCTGAAGGACGTCCCGCCGAGGCGCCGGCGCTGGGTCATGGTGCGCGAATTGCTGATCGCGCTCGCGGTGCTGGTCGCGTTCCTGCTCGGCGGCCGCGAGTTGCTGTCGATCATGCAACTGCGCCAGGAAGCCATCAGCATCGGCGGCGGAGTCGTTCTGTTCCTGATCGCGATCAAGATGGTGTTTCCGCCCCGGGAGGGCGGCATCTTCGGTCCGGTGGGCCAGGGCGAGCCGTTCATCGTGCCCCTGGCGATTCCCGGTGTCGCCGGACCCTCCGCGATGGCGACACTGCTGCTGCTGACCAGCGCGCAACCGGGCCGACAAGTCGAATGGGGCGTGGCGCTGTTGATCGCCTGGCTTGCCACCGCGGTGATCCTGCTCGGCTCGACATGGCTCTTCAAGTTCCTGGGAGAGAGCGTGCTGGCAGCCGTGGAGCGGGTGATGGGCATGCTGCTGATCGCCTTGTCGGCGCAGATGATCCTGGGCGGCGTCGAAGGGTATCTAGTGCGATCATCCGTGATCGCTGCTTCACTGGGATGAGCATTGGCTCCAGGTCCTTCGGATCGCGGACACCAGAACGGCCATCCATGGCCCCCGATCAGAAGCACTTCGGGGGCAGGCTCTGACTTTCCACAACAGCTGCTTCGGATGAATCGATTGAACATGCAGGATGTCGCAACGCCACGACGCGCGAGACCCGCGACGGTCGATGCACAGATCGTTCCCGCCGGCACGCTCGACGTCTTGTCCCGCAACGAGATCGCGCGGTTGCGCGATGCCACGGCGTCGGGGCTGCACGGCTTGCTGCGCTCATGCACGCTGGCGGTGCTGACCTCCGGGGTGGTGCAGGATGACGCGCGTGCGACGCTCGACCGGTATCCGGATTTCGACATCCAGGTGCTGCAGCAGGACCGCGGGGTGAAGCTCGACCTCAGGAACGCCCCGGCGCAGGCGTTCGTTGACGGCAAGATCATCCGCGGCACCAACGAACTGCTGTTCGCGGTGGTTCGCGACATCGTGTACGTTGCGACGCAGATCGAAGCCGGGCAATTCGACCTCGCGGACTCCAGCGGCATCACCCACGCGGTGTTCGATATCCTGCGCAACGCGCGGGTGCTGCGCGCGCGTTTCGATCCGAATCTCGTCGTCTGCTGGGGCGGCCATTCCATCTCGCGGGAGGAATACGACTACAGCAAGGCGGTCGGCTACCAGCTTGGCCTGCGCGGCATGGACATCTGCACCGGCTGCGGCGCCGGGGCGATGAAGGGACCGATGAAGGGTGCGACCATAGCGCACGCCAAGCAGCGGCACTACGAGAACCGCTACATCGGGCTGACCGAGCCCGGAATCATCGCGGCCGAATCGCCCAATCCGATCGTCAACAGCCTCGTGATACTGCCCGACATCGAAAAGCGGTTGGAGGCGTTCGTACGCACGGGCCACGGTTTCGTGGTGTTCCCGGGTGGCGTCGGTACCGCCGAGGAGATCCTGTACCTGCTCGGCATCCTGCTGGACCCGCGCAACGCGGACCTGCCGTTCCCGCTGGTGTTCACCGGCCCTGCAGTGGCGGCGTCTTACTTCGAGCAAATCGACACCTTCCTCAAGCTGGTGCTCGGCGAGGCCGCTGCCCGCCGCTACCGGATCATCATCGACGATCCCGTCGCGGTCGCGCACGCGATGCAGCACGGCATCGAGGACGTCCGCAACCACCGCGTGGAGCAACACGACGCGTTCTTTTTCAACTGGGAGATGGAGATCGACCTGTCCTTCCAGCAACCATTCGTCGCGACCCACGAAGCGATGGCCGCGCTCGACCTCGACCGCGGCCGCGCTCCACATGCGCTCGCGGCCGACATGCGGCGCGCGTTCTCGGGCATCGTCGCCGGCAACGTCAAGGAAGAAGGGATGCAGCGGATCGAGCGCCATGGACCCTACGAGATCCATGGGGATCCCGCGTTCATGCGCGCCCTCGACGAGCTGCTGCAGGGCTTCGTCGCCCAGCACCGGATGAAGCTTCCGGGCAGCAAGTACGTCCCCTGCTACCGGATCGTCGGTGGCGATGCCATCGATTGATCTGCCACGGTTCAAGAAAGAGCATTTGACACGGGTTGACGCGGATAAATGCGGATAAGGCAAAAAAGCAATCCGCATCCATCTGCATCGAGCCTGCTCCGGGGCTCTTCGTCGAGCACTACCCATCCGGGAACGACGCAAATGGATGCGGGCTCGGCCAGACCACTGGCAACAATCCGCTTTTATCCGCGTTGATCCGCGTCCAGGTTCCTGGCTCCACCTCTCCGTTATCCTGCGCACGATGACTTCCATCCGTCCGCTTGCTCCCGAACTCATCAACCAGATCGCCGCCGGCGAGGTGATAGAACGACCCGCGTCGGTGGTCAAGGAGCTCGCCGAAAACAGCCTCGACGCCGGCGCGGCGCGCATCGACATCGATATCGAGCAGGGGGGGATGCGCTTGATCCGGGTGCGCGACGATGGCGGCGGAATCGCGGCCGCGGAACTGCCGCTGGCGATGGCGCCGCACGCGACCAGCAAGATCGCGAGCTTCGATGACCTCACGCACGTCGCAAGCCTTGGCTTCCGTGGCGAGGCGCTCGCCTCGATCGCATCGGTGTCGCGCACGAGCATCACCTCCCGCCGTCATTCCGACGCGCATGCGATGCGCCTGGACGGGGGGGCGGCGCAGCCGCAACCATCCGCGCATCCGCCCGGCACGACGGTGGAAGTGCGCGACCTGTTCCATGCGGTGCCGGCGCGCCGCAAGTTCCTGCGCAGCGAGCGCACCGAGTTCGGGCACATCGAGGAGCTGGTGCGTGCGCTTGCCCTGGTGCGGCCCGACGTCGAGTTCCGGCTCACCCACAACGGCAAGCCGGTACGCATCCTCAAGGGGGCCGCCGATGACGCGGCGCAGCTCACGCGGGTCGGCGAGCTGCTGGGCGACGCGTTCGCAGCCAACTGCCTGCGGATAGACCACTCTGCGGCCGGCCTGCGGCTGGCCGGCTGGATAGGGTTGCCGACCGCCTCGCGCGCGCAGGCCGACCAGCAGTATTTCCATGTGAACGGCAGGCTGGTGCGTGACCGCAGCGTGGCGCATGCGGTGCGCCAGGCCTATGCCGACGTGCTGTACCACGGCCGCCATCCGGCATTCGTGCTGTTCCTGGAGCTCGATCCGGCGGCAGTCGACGTCAACGTGCATCCGGCCAAGCGCGAGGTGCGTTTCCGCGACACGCGGCTGGTGCACGATTTCCTGTTCCACGCGCTGCACGAAGCGGTGGCACAGACCCGCGCCGGAGACGCCGAATTGGGGCCAGGCACATTTTCCGTTGCCGAAGATCGGTTGCTGCCGGGTTCGCGTGTGGAAAATGTACCTGGCCCCATTTTCCCTGCGCGCCAGTACGGCCTCGGCATCCGCGACGCGCCCACCGATCCGTATGCCGCATTGCTCGGCGCGGACCACGGCTCAGGTCCTGCGAGCGTCGGCTTGCAGCAGGCGGAAGCTGGCGAGGCGCCACCGCTCGGCTACGCGCTCGCGCAGCTAGCGGGCATCTATATCCTCGCCGAGAACGCGCACGGCCTGGTGCTGGTCGATATGCACGCCGCGCACGAGCGCGTGACCTACGAAAAGCTGAAGACCGCCCGCGACGCCAACCGGGTGCGGTCGCAGCAATTGCTGGTGCCCGAGGCGATCGCGGTGAGCGAACGCGAGGCCACGGCGGCGGAAGAACACGCAGCGATGCTCGCGGCGTGCGGCTTCGAGCTCGATCGCAGCGGTCCGCGCCAGGTGACAGCGCGGCGCATCCCGGCGTTGCTCGAGGGCGCCGATGCCAGCGGTCTCGCGCGCGACGTGCTCGCCGAGCTCGCCGAACATGGCAGTTCGCGGCGGCTCGAGGAATTGCAGAACGAATTGCTGTCGACGATGGCCTGCCACGGTTCGGTGCGCGCCCACCGGCGATTGACCCTTCCGGAGATGAATGCGCTGCTGCGGGAGATGGAATCGACCGAACGCTCCGGCCAGTGCAACCACGGACGGCCGACGTGGACGCAATTGTCGGTCGCGGAGCTGGACAAGCTGTTCCTGCGCGGGCGGTGAGCGGAGCAGGTGGGCACGGAACAGAGAGCAGGGGCATCCGTTATCGTGGGGCAGTTGTGATTGGCGGAAACGGGAGCGCCGGATGGATTCCGAGTCGTATCAACGCGAAATCGAGGCGTGGCACGCGGCGCGCGTCGAGCGGCTCACCGCGCCGCGCGGGTGGCTGAGCCTGGTCGGCCTCGAATGGCTGCAGCCCGGCGTGAACCGGATCGGCAGCGCTGCCGACAACGACGTCGTGCTCGCCGAGGCACCCGCGCATCTCGGCAGCATCGAGTGGCACGCGGACGGGTCGTTGTCCCTGACTATCGATTCCGCGGCCGATGCAACGGTCGACGGTCGACGCACGGCGCACGCGGCGTTGCTCGACGACAGCCATCCCGCGCCCACCGAGGTGGCGTTCGGCACGGTTAACTTCGTGGCCATCGAGCGCGGCGGCCGCAAGGGACTGCGGGTGCGCGATAGCGAGGCCGCGACGCGTACCCGCTTTTCGGGCATCGATCGCTTCCCGGTCGATCCGGCTTGGCGCATCGTCGCGGAATGGCAAGCGTTGGATCCGCCGTTCGCCCTTGCAACAGGGACCGTGATCGGCACCATCGAACGGTATCCTGCGCCCGGCAAGGCCGTGTTCGAGCGCGACGGCCGGACCTTCGAACTGTTTCCCGTGCTGGAGGCGCCTGGCGATCGGCAACTGTTCCTGATCTTCGGCGATGCCACGTCGGGAAAGGAAACCCATGGCGCCGCGCGCTTCCTGTATGCGGACATGCCCAGCGACGGCAGGATCGTGCTCGACTTCAACAAGGCGTACAACCCGCCGTGCGCCTTCACGGCCTACGCGACCTGTCCGCTGGCGCCGCCGGAGAACCGGCTGGACCTGGCGGTCCGGGCGGGCGAAAAGAAGTACCGGGAAAAACAATGACATTCGGGAACCTTTCGCGGCCGCAGCGCTCCAAATGGGCGCAACAGCGCGGATTGGTGCCATTGATCGCGGACAACGGATGACGCACAACGTCTTGGAAACCGGCATGGGCAGGGTCGTCGTGGCGATGGTGCTCATTGCGGGCACGCTGTGGGCGCTCGACGCGGCCGCCGCACAAACCGCCAAGCCGGAGACGTCCCCGGCCAAGCGGGCGGAGCTTTCCTACGCACTCGGTTACGAGGCCGGCCTCGATCTCGGCAGGCGCAAGCACGACGTCGACATCGCCACGGTGCTGCGCGGCGTGCAGGATGGCTACTCGCGCAAGAAGCCTGCCTATCCGCCGCAGGAAATGCAGCAGGTGATCCGCGCGATGCAGCAGCAGATGATCGCCGATGCGCGCGCGGCCTACCAGAAGCTGGCGGCCGCGAACCTCCGGAAGTCACACGAATTCTTCGCCCGCAACCAGCAGAAGCCGGGCGTCGTGACGCTGGCGTCGGGCGTGCAGTACAAGGTGCTCGACGGTGGCAGTGGCGACAAGAGCCCGACCGTCGACAGCAAGGTGACGTTGCAGTACCGGGGTGCATTCCTCGACGGGACCGTGTTCGACAACACCGAAGACCGCGGCAAGCCCGTGGTATTTCCGGTCAACCAGATGATTCCCGGCTGGCGCCAGATCATTACCCGCATGCACATCGGCGATCATTGGCAGGTGTTCATCCCACCGGAACAGGCCTACGGCATCCGCGGCGAGCCGCCCAGGATCGGCCCGAACGAGGCGCTGGTGTTCGACATCCGCCTGCTCGGCGTGGAGCCCTGACCGCGGCGGCAAGCGCCTCGCCTTTCCGGCGCGTTCGTTCACGCGCAATCGGCGTTGTTTCGATGTCCGCGCGAACCAGGCGCGCGCGACAGGGGTTGTCCACGCACGTTGCCGTCGCCCCGGTCATTGCGGGTGCGGTAGGCTTGTGGCATGTCGCCCGATCCCCATCGTCCGGAACACCAACCGCCGGTGACGCCGTGCATCGGCATTTGCCGGTTGGATGCCGAAGGGTTGTGCGTGGGTTGCCGTCGCACGTTGGCGGAAATCGCTCGCTGGGGCACGATGGATGACGCCGAACGCCGGCGCTGGATCGCGGAGGTGCAGCCCGTGCGCAGGGCGGCACGGCCATGACGAACTGGTTCACGGCCGTTGGACAAGCGTTGCATCCACTCGATGCTCCGCCCGCGCCGCCGGGCTGGAACCATGCATCGCTCCGCGGCATCCTGGAAGACGCACCACGCGCCGAAGCCGCGGTGTTGATGGCTATCCGCGATGCGCCCGAGCCCGGCGTGGTGTTCACGCTGCGCTGCGACGATCTCGCGCACCATGCGGGCCAGGTCAGCTTTCCCGGAGGCCGGTCCGATCCCGGGGATGCCGACCCCACGGCGACTGCACTGCGCGAAGCCCGCGAGGAGATCGCGCTCGATGCGGGTGCAGTCGAGCTGCTGGGTTACCTCGACCGGCTGGAAACGACCAGCGGCTTTTGCGTCACGCCGGTGGTGGCGAGGCTGGCGCCCGACGCCGTCCTCTCGCCGCAACCGGATGAAGTCGCGCGGATCTTCGAGGTGCCGCTCGATTTCCTGCTCGAACCCGCCAATCTGCGCCAATACGAAATCCCGCTGCGCGGCGAGCCCCGGAAGGTGTATGAATACACCGGCGTCGCGCCGCGGATCTGGGGCGCCACCGCGTTGATGCTGGTCAATCTTTTGCGAAGGATGGGGCGTATGCCGTGATCGCGCAGCGGCTGGCATGGCAGCATTCCCCCGCGAAAGCCATCCGCGGCGGCCGAATCCCGGCCCACGGTGTACGCTAAGGGTTCTTCGCCGCGGACGTTTTGCGGAGCCTTCATCGGATGAATGACGTTTTGATCGATGCGGAGACGCTGGCGGGATTGCCATCCGAATCCGTGCTCATCGTGGATTGCCGGTTCGCATTGGCCGATCCGGGGCAGGGCGAGCGCGAGTTCCTGGAGGCGCACATTCCCGGCGCGGTGTATGCGAGCCTCGACCGTGACCTGTCGGACCTGTCGAAGCAGGGGCTGGGAAGGCATCCGCTGCCCGAGCCGGAGGTCTTCGCGCAGACCCTCTCGCGCTGGGGCTGGCGATTGGGAATGCGGGTGGTGGCCTACGATGATGCCGGCGGCGCACTCGCCGCCGCGCGGCTATGGTGGATGCTCGACGCCGCCGGCATTGCCGCGAGCGTGCTGGACGGTGGCTGGCGGGCCTGGCGCGAAGCGGGGCTCCCGACCGAGTCGGGCGAGGCCGTACCACTTCCGTCCGCACCGGTCGATTTTGGTTTCGACCCGCGACGGGTCGTGTTCTATGAGGAACTCGAGAACTTGCGGCAGGGACACGCAACACTGTTGGTCGACGCGCGTGCGGCGCCGCGGTTCCGCGGCGAATCCGAACCGATCGACCGGGTCGGCGGGCACGTGCCCGGCGCGGCCAACCGCCCGTTCTCGCAGAACCTCGATTCCAACGCACGCTTCAAGCCGGCCGCCGCGTTGCGCGAAGAATGGGGCGAGGCGCTCGGCGGGCGCGTACCGCGGGACGTCGTGCACATGTGCGGTTCGGGCGTGACTGCCTGCCACAACCTGCTGGCAATGGAGTCGGCGGGCCTGCATGGCTCGCGGCTGTTCGCGCCGTCATGGAGCGGCTGGGTGAGCGATCCCTCGCGTCCGGTGGCGCGAGGTTCGTAGGCGGGTCCGCTGCTCGGGGCTATCGGCGGGCAGCACCCTTCCTCATGATCC
>DASSNH010000243.1:0-2511 GCA_035701405.1 Rhodanobacteraceae bacterium | reverse complement strand
CAGCCACGAGACCGAAGTCGCCCAGCCGGGCTACTACGCAGTGACGCTGGCGACCTCCGGCGTGCGCGTGGAACTGACCGCGGGCAAGCGCGTCGGCTGGCATCGCTATACGTTCCCGAAGGGCCAGGACGCGCACGTGCTGCTGGATCTTCGCCCGAGCATCTATGACTACCCGGGCAAGGTGCTGTGGGCGCGGCTGCGAGTCCGTGCCGACGGCACCGTCACCGGCTATCGCGAAACGCGCGGTTGGGCGCCGGGGCGGCAACTGTATTTTGCGATCCGGTTTTCGCAACCGATGGCCTCGCACCAGCTGGTCAACCGCGAAACCGATGTTCCGTACAAGGGCTTCCAGGCCCCGGCCGCGAATCCGGACGGCAACGACGCGGTCGCGGGCAAGCAGCTCGAGGGCGCGTTCGAGTTCGGCAAGCTTGCCAAGCCCTTGCTGGTGAAGGTGGCGATTTCAACCGTGAGCGCCGACAACGCCGTCGCGAATCTCGACAAGGACGGCAAGGGTTGGGATTTCGATGCGCGCCGCGCCGAGGCGAGTGCGGCGTGGGCGAAGGCACTCTCGGCGATCGATGTGGACGCGCCGCCGGACGTCGAGAAGAACTTCTACACGGCGATGTACCACGCGCTGATCGCGCCCAACCTCGCGATGGACGCAAACGGCGAATACCGCGGCCCCGACCACCAGGTGCACAAGGCCGATGGTTTCACCTTCTATTCGAGCTGGTCGCTTTGGGATGTTTATCGCGCGCAGCAGCCGCTGACGGCATTCCTGCAGCCGCCCCGGCGCGTCAACGATTTCGTGAATTCGCTGATTGCCGCCCAGCAGGAAAGTCCGTTCGGCATCCTGCCGGTGTGGGCGTACCAGGGCCTCGAGACCTGGTGCATGATCGGTTACCACGCGGTGCCGGTGATCGCCGATGCCTACATGAAGGGTTTCCGCGGTTTCGATGCAGACGCCGCCCTGAAGGCGATGGTCGCGAGCGCAACCTATGCGCCCTACGGCGGCCTCGGCGACTACATGAAGCACGGCTACGTGCCCATCGACAAGGAACCGGAGGCGGCATCCAAGACGGTCGAATACGCCTTCGATGACTGGACCATCGCACGCATGGCCCAGGCAATGGGCCGCAACGATGTCGCGGCGAAGTTCTTCAAGCGCGCCGCGAACTGGCGCAACGTGTTCGATCCGAAAACCGGCTTCGTGCGTGCGCGCAAATCCAACGGTGAATTCCGGACGCCGTTCGATCCGGCGGCGGTCGGCTACGGCAGCGACTACACCGAGGGCAACGCGTGGGAATATTCCTGGTACGAGCCACAGGACGTCGCGGGCCTCATCCACGAACTCGGCGGCGACGCCGGCTTGATCGAAAAACTGGACGGGGTTTTCGACGCCAAAGTGGATCCGAAGGAATTCGCCCACGTCGAGGACATCTCGGGCCTGATCGGCTACTACGCGCAGGGCAACGAACCCAGCCACCACATCGCGTACCTCTACGACTACGCCGGACAACCCTGGAAGACGCAGGAACGGCTCGCCCAAATCATGCACACCCAATACGCGCCCACGCCGACCGGTCTGGCGGGCAACGACGACCTCGGCCAGATGTCGGCGTGGTACATCTTCACCGCGCTCGGGTTCTATCCGGTTGCCCCCGCCAGCAACCAGTACGTGATCGGCCGTCCGTTCGTGCGCCGCGCGGTGATGCACCTTCCCAACGGCAAGACCTTCACAATCACCACGGACGGGCTCGGCCAGGATCATCCCTATGTCGGCTCGGTCAAGCTGGACGGCGAGCCGCTCACGCGCGACTACCTGACGTATGCGGAGATCACCCGCGGTGGCACGCTGCACTTCACGATGCAGGCCGAGCCGAACAAGGATTGGGCAACGCGACCGCAGGACCAGCCGTACTCGATGACGGCGTATTGATCGGCGAGCAATGCGCCGGCGGTCGAGGGTCAGGCTGCGACCGCCGCGCGCCGGCTGCCGACCAGCTCGATCCAGTCGGAAAAGGCGAGCAGGAACTCGCGCAGGGCCTCCGACGTACCGGCGTCGCGCAAGGCATCTTCGTCGTCGAAAACCTGCTCGGCGTTGCGCACGAACAGCATGGGCGCGGGCATCACGTGCGCTTCGGTCGCGGTGAGCGTGTGCCTCAATGCGGCCTGGGCGAGCCGCGTGCCCCAGCGCCCGGCCGAAGCGCCCAGGACTGCCACCGGCTTGCCGACGAGGAGGTCTGCGGGCAACGGCCGGGACAGCCAGTCGATGGCGTTCTGCAACATCCCCGGCGTCGTCTGGTTGTACTCCGGCGTTGCGATCAACAGCCCGTCCGCGCCGGCCACGGCTTGGCGCAGCCGGCCCACGCCAGCGTGCAGCGGGCTTTCGGATTCCATGTCTTCGTTGAACATCGGCACGTCCGCGAGGCCGTCGAACAGCTTTATCCGCAAATTGCCGGGCGCGCGGTGGCCGCAGGCCTCCAGCAGCTTGCGGTTGTAACTGCCACG
>DASSNH010000242.1:0-21714 GCA_035701405.1 Rhodanobacteraceae bacterium | reverse complement strand
AACGCCGGCGAAGAGCCGTCGGTGGTGCTGAACAAGATCGCCGAAGGCAAGGGCAACTACGGCTACAACGCCGCCACCGGCGAATACGGCGACATGGTCGAGATGGGCATCCTCGATCCGACCAAGGTCACCCGTTCGGCGCTGCAGAACGCGGCCTCGATTGCCGGCCTCATGATCACCACCGAAGCCATGATCGGCGAAGCGCCGAAGAAGGAAGAGCACAACCATGGCGGCGCACCTGGTGGGATGGGCGGCATGGGTGGCATGGGCGGCATGGACTTCTGAGTTCGTGCTGCTCCCCTCTCCCTCCGGGAGAGGCGGAGCGAAGCGAACGCGCGCGTAGCGCGAGCGCAGCGGCGGGTGAGGGTACGTGCCCGCGTTGCGTTATACGTCGCAAAAAAGCCCCGCGAGCAATCGCGGGGCTTTTTGTTGTGCGGCTGGCCAAGCGTGAGCCAGGTTTGTCCTGGTGATACTACGCTGCCGCCATGGCTCTCCGTCCGCTGATCAACGGTCGACGATCACTGGTGTTTCTGGGGGCAGGTGATCGTGTTGCCATTGGCGTCCGTGCACGTGCCGGTGTGGGTCACGCCTTGACCCTTGGTGTAGGTGGTCTCACCGGTGTAGGTGGCGCCGGACTTCGTGGTCGCCTCCGTGTTGCGGGTCATGGTGCCGCCGCCGGAGGTCTTGGAGGTGTCCAGGCTGCCGCCGTTCGCGCCGTCCACCGTCGTTTCCTTGCTTGCGGTGCGTGTGCCGTCGGCCGACTTGGTGACGTCCTTGCTGTGGCTGAAGTCGGTCCCGTTGGCCGTGGTGCCGCTGGTGGTATGGCTGAAATCCGATGAGCCATCCGGATTCTTCGTGTAGCTGTTGTGGCCGGTGGCGGTCCCGCCATTCGCACCGTTGAACTGGGTTCCGCCATTGTGCGTCACCGCCCCGTCGGGGCCATAGACCGTCTTGCCGCCGTGCGCGAGGGTGCTGCCGTTCGGACCGGTGGCCTTGGTGCCATGGGAACGGGTGACCGTGCCGTCATCACGATCGCGTACGATCTTGCTGCCATGGGCGATCGTGCTTCCTTCCGGGCCGGTCACGCGCGTGGCGCGGCCGCGCGACAGGGTCTGTTCCTGGCGATCGCGGACGGTGCGCTCGCCGTGGCCGAGCGTGCCACCGTTGGGGCCGGTGAAGCGGGTGGCGCGCCAGTGGGCGGCTTGCCCCGCGCCGCGGTGACCGCCGTGGGCGTGGACACGTGCGGTGGCCTGCATGCTGAAGCCGAGGGCTGCGGCGCATGCGAGGCTCAAGACAGCAATACGGGATGGATTGATGTGCATGGTGTGCTCCGGGGAGGGAGGTCGGATACCGCGAGACGCTGGTGCGGTGCGCTAGGAGTGTTGCGCGATGCGAATGAACGGAGCTTGTCCAGTCGTGGTGACGGGTCAGTGTTCCTTCACTGGCTATAACGCGCCACGGAAACATCGGTTTACCCGCCGAAGCTGAACGGCGGGCGCGGCGGCGATCGGACAAAGATCGCTGCGGGACGCCATCACGCTCGCCACGACCTATGGCCCATGGCCGGTCGCGTGGGCATGGCTACACTCCCGCGACCATACGGTCCAGGGGAGTTCCCGATGCGCGCGATCCATTTTGCCGCCGCGGCGTTGCTGGCGGCGCTGGCGTTTCCGTTGCAGGCGGCGGTCGATATGGTGCCCGCGCCAAAGCCGAGTTTCGCGCAGCCGGCGATTTCGCCGGACGGCAGCCGCATTGCGTTCGTCTCCGGCGGCGCGATCTGGGAAGTTCCGGCGACGGGCGGCGCGGCGCATTTGCTGGTTGCCGACAAGGGTGAGGACTCGCACCCGCTGTTTTCGCCGTCCGGCGACAAGCTCGCGTTCGTGTCCGACGCGACCGGCGGTGGCGACGTCTACGTTCTCGACATCGCGGCCGGCACGTTGACGCGGCTCACCCACGCCGACGGCCCCGATGAACCGAGCGGCTGGTCACACGACGGCAACTGGGTCTATTTCAGCTCCTCGCGCGACAACGTGGGCGGCTTCAACGCGGTGTACCGGGTCCGCGCGTTGGGTGGCACGCCGATGCCGGTGTCGCTGGAGGCGTACCGCAACGAGGAACAGGGCGTGCCTTCACCGGACAATGCCAGCATCGCGCTGGTCGGCGGCGGAATGGGTGCGTTCCAGTGGTGGCGACACGGCAGCGCGCACATCGACCACGGCGCGATCTGGCTGCGCGCGAACGATGCTTCGCACGCGTATTCGCGGCTGACGCCGGACGATGCGCGCGCGGACTGGCCGATGTGGGCGCCGGACAACCAGTCGCTCTACTACATGAGCGATCGTTCCGGCGCTGAAAACCTTTGGCACGTGCAACGCAGCGGCAGCGAAAGCGCGCTGACCCGATTCACCGATGGCCGGCTGCTGTGGCCGACCATTTCCGGTGACGGAAAGACGATCGCGTTCGAGCGCGATTTCGGCATCTGGACCGTCGACACCGCCACCGGCAAGGCACAGCGGGTCGCCATTACGCTGGCCGGCGCGGTCTCGGGACCGGAGGACCAGCACAAGAGCCTGCACGACGATTTCAGCGACCTCGCATTGTCGCCGGATGGCAAGAAGGCCGCTTTCATCGCGGCCGGGAATGTCTACGCGGCCGATGCGAAGAAGGGCGGCCACGCGGTGCGCGTCACGAGCGAACCGGGCGTGGCCTACGGCATCACCTGGGCACCGGACAACCATCGCATCGTGTACGGCGCGTTCCGCGACGGCAGCCGGCATCTCTATCTCTACGATTTCGATTCGGGCAAGGAGACGCAGTTGACGAGCGGCGACGGCGAAGACGCCTCGCCCGCGTTTTCGCCGGACGGCAAGTCGCTGGCGTTCCTGCGCGACGGCCGCGAACTGGAACTTCTGGATGTATCGAGCCGCCGCCTGCGCACGCTCACCCGCGGCCACCTCGACCTGCATCGCCCGCTCACGTCCGACCGTCCGCTGGCATGGTCGCCGGACGGCCACTGGATCGCGGTGCTCGAGTCGGGCCCCCGGATGTTCCGCAACGCGGCGGCCGTGAACGTGGCGAGTGGCAAGACGATTTCCTTGAGCGGACTGGCCAACACGTTTTCCGACGATGTCACCTTCAGCCCGGACGGCAAGACCTTCCTGTTCACCACCGGCCAACGCACCGAGCAGGGTCAGATCGCCAGTGTCGACCTGGTGCCGCGCACGCCGCACTTCCGCGAGGACCAGTTCCGCGACCTGTTCCGCCAGACGACGCCAGAGCCCGACCACGAAAACAACCAGACGGCCACGGACGAATCCGCGAAGTCGTCCTCCGCGAAGGGCAAGCCGTCGCACAAGCCGGTGCACGTGGCGATCGAAGCCGACGGGATCGATCGTCGCTTGACGCTGCTGCCGACGGGTCTCGATGCACAGTCGATCGTCGCCAGCCCGGACGGCAAGACGCTGGTGGTCACCGCGCAGGTCGCCGGTCGCACCAACCTGTATGCATGGTCGCTCGATCCGCTTGCCGGCGCGGACAAGCCGCCGGTCGCCCGCCAGTTGACGTCGACCAGCGGCGACAAGGCCGATGCGCAATTCAGTCCCGACGGCAAGGCCGTGTACTACCTCGACGACGGCAAGCTCCATTCGGTGGAGCTCGCCGAGGGCAGCAAGGCCAAACAGATCGACGTGGACGCCGAAACGGACGTCGATTTCGCGCGCGACAAGATGACCGCGTTCGAGCAGGCCTGGACCTGGCTGCGCGACAACTTCCACGACCCGGCGATGAACGGCGCGGACTGGAATGCGGTGCGCGCAAAATACGCGCCGCTGATCGCCGGAGCACCGACCCGCGCGGCCGTGAACCGCCTGATGAACCTGATGGTCGGCGAACTGGACGCCTCGCATTCGGGCGTGCGGCCGGATGCGCATCCCGATTCGGTGACGGGGCGGCTGGGGTTGATCTTCGACACGGCGGCCTACGAACGCGATGGCACCTTGCGGGTGGCCGAGGTGGTGCCGCTGTCGCCGGCGGCGATCGCCGGCATCGAACCGGGCGACGTGCTGCAGGCCGTGGATGGCCGTGTGATCCGGGCCAACGACAACCTGTACGCGCTGCTGGAGAACCGCATCGGCAAGAAGACCACGCTGCGGCTCGCGGGCAAGTCCCGCACGCGCCATGTCGAGGTGAAGCCGATCGATTCGCACACCCTCGGGGTGCTTGCCTACGACGCCTGGGTCGCGCGCAACCGCGCCTACGTCGCGAAGATCAGCGGCGGACGGCTCGGCTACGTGCACCTGCCGGACATGTCGGAGGCGTCGCTGCACCGGCTGTACCGCGACCTCGATGCCCAGAACATGACCCGCGAGGGCGTCGTGATCGACGTGCGCAACAACTTCGGCGGCTTCGTGAATGCCTACGCGCTTGACGTACTGTCACGCCGTCCATATCTGAACATGACCTTCCGTGGATTCGACCAGGCGCAACCCGCGCGCAGCATCCTCGGCCAGCGCGCGCTGGAGCGCCCGACGGTGCTCGTCACCAATCGCGTGACGCTTTCCGATGGCGAGGATTTCACCGAAGGCTATCGCGAGCTGGGCCTGGGCAAGGTCGTGGGCGAGCCCACCGCGGGCTGGATCATCTACACCAGCAACGAGAAGCTCATCGACGGTGCTACCGTGCGCCTGCCGTTCATCACCGTGACCACCGAAGACGGCCAGCCGATGGAAATGCATCCGCGCCCGGTGGACGTGCCGATATCGCGCCCGTTGGGCGAGGCGTACCACGACAAGGACAGCGATCTGGATGCGGCGGCGGGGACGTTGTTGCAGCAACTCGGGCGCTGACGTCCCGAAGCTTTCCGGCGCGGGGGCATGGCCAGCCACGTCCCGCGCCGCGGACGCCGACCGCCCCCGCGCGACTCGTCATCCGCAGGCGGAATTGCGGCGGAGGCGTCCGCCCTACGAGCCCGGGCTTCGCGCGCCGGCGCTCGCGGTGGACGAGGGTTGCGGTTGGGCCGCCATCGTGGCGGCCTTGGGCCACAGCGCCTCCAGCTTGCCTTCGAGTCGCAGCTCTGCGACGTTGCCCATGCCCTTGTCGAGCGCCTTCTGTTCCGGGGTTTCCGGGGCGACCGGCGCATCCGGCGCGCGGGTCAGACCTTCCAGTTGCGGCGCCACCAGTTGCGTCAGCGCGAACCACGGGTCGTGGATGCCGGCCTGGCGCAGCACCATGCCGGGCAATTCCCAGGCGGCGACATCCTTCGTCACCGGCGTGGCGGTGTGCAGCTCGGAGGTATCGATCAAGAGATACGGCACCGTCTGCACGAGGAATCCCTTGCCGTCATGGAAGCCCGCCTGCTGGAAGGCCGGCACGATCGCGGGAAGGTGGTCCCCGAAGAACACGAGCAGGGTCGGGCGATTGCGTTTCGCCAGGGCGTCCGCGAACCGGCCGAGTTGCTGGTCGGCGTGGCGAATGTGGTAGATGTAATTCTGCAGTTCTTTTTTCGCCTCGCCGGTGACCTTGGGCGGTACCGGGATCGCATCACGTTCGCGGGTGTCGATGCCGTAGCTCTGGTCGTACGGGCCGTGCGCCTCGATGCTGATGCCGAGCATGAACTGCGGCGGTCCATCCGGCTTGAGCTGGCGCAGCATTTCGTCGGTGAACGACTTGTCCGACATGTACTTGCCGTCGTGCACGGCGTCGTCGGCGGGGAAGTCGCCCTCGGAAATGAATTTGTCGAAGCCGAGCGCCTTGAACGCCGACGCGCGGTTCCAGAAATGCGGATCGCCGCCGTGGACCGCAACCGTCTGGTAGCCGCGCTGTTCCAGCAGCCGCACGATGCCCGGGATGACCTTCTGGTGGAGCTGGAGGTAGGGGAACATCACGTCCCTGAAGTAGCGCAGCGGCAGCCCGGTGAGAACCTCGAATTCGGTGCGGATGGTCCCGCCGCCGAAGGCGGGCGAGTGCATCCAGCCGGAGGTCCCGTGCTGCGCCAGCCGGCGCAGGTTGGGCATGAAATCGACGTCCTTGTCGTAGCCGTTGAGGATGGTCGGGTCGAAGAACGATTCGCTCAGGATGACCACGATGTCCGGCTTCTGCGCTGGCGCCGCCTCGGCCGTCGATTTCCCGAGTGCCTTGATCCGGGGTTCGTACCGCGCCATCAATTGCAGCGCGGCATCCACGTCGGGTTTGTCGTGGGCGGCGCCGTATTGCAGGTGGAACAGCAACAGTGATTCGACCAGGCCGTTGTGCTCGCGGGTTGCGGTCGGCGACCACGGCTGCAATCCGAGCAGCTTGGCGTTGTACAGCCCGCGCCAGAACGGCACGCCGGCGACGAGGGTGACCAGGCCCGCGAGCAGCACGACCGAGACCGCCGCGCGCGGGACGCGCCGACGCTTGTCCAGCATCGGCGGTTCGAACCGGTACCACGCGACCAGCGCCGCGACGCAGGCGAGCACGACCACGACCAGCAGCGCGATGTGCGGAAGGTACCCGGACAGCAAGTCGCCGCCGCCCTTGCCGAGCTGGCCCAGCATCCGGAAGTCGGCCGGCATCAGCGGTGCCCCGAGGTTCTGCACCTTCAAGGCGTTCACCCCATACAGCACTGCCTGCAGGACGAACGCCAGCAGGAACGACCATCCCGCCCGGCGCGTCCACGCGAACAGCACGAAGGCCAGCAGCAGGCCCGGCAGCGCATTGCAGAACATCCGCAGCGGCGTGTCCCACCACGGCAACCATGCGGGGTGCGTCCAAAGGGTGGGCGGCACGATGCCCTTGCCGCCGTCGAGCCACGCCGTGCACAGCACGAACGCGACCGCGAGCAGCACGAGCAGCGCGACGCGGGCGCCCGGGGAATGACGCCGGGCTCTGGGTGGAGATGCAGGGGCCATGCGGTTCTTGGGATGCGGCGAGCGGCAAGCGTACCCGAAGCCGGATGAACGGATTGGCGCAAACCGGGCTGTTGCCGGGAACGTCCTCGGACGATCGGAACGCGAATGGCGAGCAGGCATTCCGGCACCCAGCGGTGCGGCGGCCCGGAATGATCCCGCTGATAATGCCGGCATGCCGTCCCTGCCGACCACGCTCGAACACGGGTTGTCCGAACGCTACGCCGAGCTGGCCGCGCACTGCCGCGCGTCCGGCGTGGTGATGCACGACGACGCAGGCGTGGCCGAACGCGTGCGGTGCATGCTGCTGGCCAGCGACTTCGCCTTCGAGGTGCTGCGCGCCGACCCGGGGCTGCTCACCGCCTCGGGGCTCGAACGCCTGCGCGACCCGGCGCCCGCATCGGCACGAGCCGCGCCCCTGCGGCACGCGCCCGACACCATGGCGGCGTTGCGGCGGTTCCGTCGCGCGGAGGCGTTGCGGCTGGTCTTCCGCGACGTCAACGGCCTCGACGAGGTTACCGACACCCTCGCCGGGACCACGTCGTTGTACGAAGAACTGATCGCCGCGGCACTGCGGCACGCCGAAGGCCGTGCACGTGCCCGTCACGGCACCCCGCGCAACGCCGAGGGCGTGCCGCAGGCGCTCACGGTGATTGCGCTCGGCAAGCTGGGCGGCGGCGAGCTCAATTTTTCCTCCGACGTCGACCTCGTGCTCGCCTACCCGGAAGGCGGCACGACCGACGGCGCGCGCCCGCTCGACAATGGCGAGTTCTTCGCACGGGTGGCGCGCGAGTTCGTGCGGCTGCTGACGGAAGCGACCGAGGACGGCATTGCCGCGCGCGTCGACCTGCGGTTGCGGCCGTTCGGCGAAGCGGGGCCGGTCACCGCATCGTTCGGCGCGATGGAGCAGTACTACCAGCGCGAGGGCCGCGACTGGGAGCGCTATGCCTGGATCAAGGCGCGGCCGGTCGCGGGTGATCTCGCCGCAGGCAGGCGACTGCTGGAGATCCTCAGGCCGTTCGTGTACCGGCGTTACTTCGATTACACGGCGCTCGCGGGCCTGCGCGACATGAAGGCCCTGATCGACGCAGAGGTCGCGCGGCGCGACCTCGCCGACGACGTGAAGCTCGGCGCCGGGGGCATCCGCGAAATCGAGTTCACGGTGCAATTGCAGCAGTTGATCCGCGGCGGCCGCGATACGTCCCTGCGCGCCCGCGGCCTGCTCCCGGCGCTGCAGGCCTGCGCCGCGCGTGGCTATCTTTCGCAGCGCCAGGCGGTAAACCTGCGCGAGGCGTACCTGTTCCTGCGGCTCCTGGAAAACCGCTTGCAGATGTTCGCCGATCGACAGACGCACGCCTTGCCGGACGATGCTGTCGTGCGCGAACGGATCGCACGCGGCATGGGCCATTCCGGATGGGGCCCGCTCGCGGCCGCGCTGAACCGACGGCGCGAGATCGTCTCGGCGATCTTCGCGGAAGTCCTGCAACCGCGCGAATCCGCCGGGCCTCCCGATGGCGCGCATGCGCGGGCGCATGACGGCACCCGGCTGTGGCGGCGCGCGCGCGAGGCCAGCCTCGGCGAAGCCGCGCTTGCGGCCGCCGGCTTCATGCCGCCCGGTCCCTGTCTCGAAGCGCTGCGCCGCGTTACCGGTCTGCAGGGATTGAGCGCACGCTCGGCGCGGCGCATCGAGCACCTGATGCCGGACCTCATCGAGGCGGCGGCCGCGACCTCGGCCCCCGCCGATGCGCTGGTGCGGCTTTGCCGGCTGGTGCAGGCGGTGTCGCGGCGCTCGGCCTACCTGGCGCTGCTGCAGGAGCAGCCCGCGGCCCGCGCGCGGGTGGCCGGCCTGTGCGCGGAAAGCGCGTTCCTCGCCGAGCGTGTCATCGGCCAGCCTTTGCTGCTCGACGACGTGCTCGCGCCGCGCGTGGAACACCTCGCGCGCGGTGTTTCGAACCTGCGCGACGAGTTGGCGCAGCAACTCGCCGCCGCGCAGGCGGGCGGCGATCCCGAAGCCGTGCTCGCGGCGATCGCCGAATGGCGGGGCAGCTACCGGATGCGGTTAGGCCTCGCCTTCCGCGATGGTTCGCTCGATGCGATCGCGACCGCGCGCGCGCTGGCCGAGCTCGCCGACGCGGTGGTCGGCGCGGTGCTGGACATCGCGGAGCACGAGCTCGTCATCCGGCACGGACGGCTGCCCGGCGAGGGAAGCGGCATCGCGGTGCTCGGTTACGGCAGCCTCGGCGGCGACGAACTCGGTTTCAATTCCGATCTCGACCTGGTGTTCGTGTACGACGGCACGCGCGGCGAAGCGACCAGCGATGGTGCGAGGCCACTGGATGGCGCCCGCTGGTATGCCCGGCTGGCGCAGCGGGTGGTGCATTGGTTGTCGGCCGGAACCCGTGGCGGCCGTTTGTACGAAGTCGACACGAGGCTGCGGCCGGACGGCGGCAAGTCGCTGCTGGTCGCGAGCCTGCCGGCGTTCATCGATTACCAGCGCGAGCGCGCCTGGACCTGGGAACACCAGGCGCTGGTGCGGGCGCGCGCGGTGGCGGGCGACGCCGCGCTCGGCGCGGCCTTCGCGCGCGAACGTGGCGAGGTGGTGCGACGCGAGCGCGCCCCCGAAGACGTGGTCACGGACGTGCGCCGGATGCGCGCGGAGTGGCGTGCCCAGCGTGACCGTTCCGACCCCGGCCACCTCGACCTCAAGCAGGGCGCCGGCGCCCTGCTGGACATCCAGTTCCTGCTGCAGGGCCTGGTGCTGATGCATGCCCATGCGCACCCGGAGCTTGCGGTGCATGCGGATACGCCGCGCCTGCTCGATGACTGCGCGCGGACCGGCGCATTGCCGGCCGCCGCCGCTGCAGCGCTGCACGTCGCACACAGCGAGTTGCTCGCACGCGCGCTGTCGGCGACGCTGGCCGGCATCCACCGGGTGGTGCCGCGGGACCTGGTGCTCGATGCGCGCTGCAGGAAGGTGCTGGAGGTCGCGCGCCGCGCGGGTTTCGATTTCGGCGGCGCGTGACGCCGCCTGGTGACTCGCGGGCGATGCCCGCGATCACGGCTGCGATGCACGCGCCGCGATCCTGTCCCGCAACTCGGCAGCGACCGCCGCCGTCTCCCGCAAGGGCGGCACGTCGCCGCGCGCGGAGCCGGGTTCGGTCAGGAGCCCGCGTTCGCGCAACGCGGCATGGAAGCGCGCGAGCTTGCCCGGCAGCGGCATGCTGGTCGGCACATGCACCGGAACGCCGGTCGCGCAGGCTTCCGAAACCATGTTGACCGAGTCGGGGGTCACCACGATGCAGTCGGCCCATGCCAGCAGGCCGGGATACGGATTGGTTCCCTCGCCGTTCCAGAAGGCACACGGAAACGCCGCGAACCGATCGCGCAGCGACGCTGCGAACGCGGCCGGCGTACGCCGGGACGTCGTGGCGAGCACGCTGCCGTTCCGGGCGAGGCTGCTCACCGTGTCGACCAGACGGCCGGCGAGGGCGGCGTCGAAATCGACCCCGTGCCGCGGACCGCCGACCAGCACCGCGACGCGCGGCCGCGGAAAGGCTTCGAAATCGGGAAACGCGGCACGGCCGGATGCGAGCCACGCGTCGTCGATCCCGTTGAGGGAGCCAAGCGTGCTCAGCACGTTGGGGCCTTCGAGCCGGTCATGCTGCGGGGCGATCACGGCGTCCCAGTGGCGCGGATCGATGCGCGGATCGAGGATTTGCACCGTGTAGCAATCGCCGCGCGACAGATCGCGCAGCATCCGGGTCAGCAACGCCGCGCTGCGCCCGCAACCGATCGCGAGGTCGGGCCAGGGCGGCGTGAAGCCCGCGCGGTCGCGGGCGGCGAGGGCGAGCCGGCCGCCCGGCAGGCGGCGCGGCGCGAACCATGCCCACGGCGCGCGCAGCGGCAGCGACAGCACCCGTGCCGACGCCCCCAGCGCGGACGCGAGCGCCAGCGCCTGGCGTTCGTTGCCGGCGGCGCCGTCGCTGATGACCCAGGCAGTGCGTGGTGGCGTGGACATCGGGCATTCGATTCGGGAAGGCGACCGCGATTATGCGGGAGGCGCCGCATGCCGATAGACTCGCAGCGTCGTCCGGATCGGGCTGGCCGGTGCTCTCGACCTCTGAAATCGCGATCCGCCTGGTACTCGCGGCCGTGCTGGGCGGCGTCATCGGCTTCGACCGCGAGCGGCACACGTGGGCGGCGGGGCTGCGCACCCACATGATGGTGTGCCTCGGCGCGGCGTTGACGATGATCGTCTCGGCGTTCGCGTTTTCCGGGATCCTCCAGCAGTGGCCGCGGGTGGTGCTGGATCCCTCGCGGATCGCCGCGCAGGTGATCAGCGGGATCGGGTTCCTCGGCGCCGGCACGATCATGTTCCTGCACCGCGAGAACGTGATCCGCGGCCTGACCACGGCGGCCGGCCTGTGGACCGTCGCGGCGATCGGGCTCGCGGTGGGTGGCGGGATGTACATCGCGGCGGCGATCGCCACCGGGATCGCGTGGGTGATCCTCGCCGCGCTCAGGCCGCTGGAGCGGCGGTTCGCGCTGCGCAAGACGCTGCCGCAGATCCAGGTCGGTTTTGCCGATCGTGCGCCGCTGGCGGCCGTCGAGGCATTGTTGGTCGACCGCGGATTGCCTGCCAGCACCGTCGTCACCCGCCGCGTGCCGGACGACGGCGACGAAGTGACCATCGAGTTCGCGCGGGGCTTCGATCGTGCCAAATTGGGCGAATTGGCCGACGGGTTGCGCGCGCTGCCGGGCGCGCAATCGGTGTCGCTGGACGTGGCGCTGCGCGGCAGTTGGATTCAGGCGCGCGGCGGCGTGCGCTAGAATCAGGCTTCATTCGAGCCGACGCCGCGCGGCGACGCGGCTCAATCCACATCAGTGATCCTAGGGATTCCCAGCATGCCATCCCAGCCTGCGTCCTCCTTTCCCGTCGGTGAACCCGCCAACGCCAAGCGCCGCTACGAGGTGAGCGAGGCGGACCTGCCGTTGGCATGCCCGCTGCCGGAAATGGTGCTGTGGAATTCGCATCCGCGCATCTACCTGCCGATCGTCGACGATGGCGGCGAAACGCTGTGCCCGTACTGCGGATCGACGTTCGTCCTGAAGCGATCCTAAACCGCCCCGCGCGCCTGCGTTCGCGGAGTTCCGACCCGCGATTCCGGGCGTGATTCTTGCAAGCTTTTGGTGCATGTCCGATGCTCCGGTTCCGCAGGGATTCGTGATCGAGCCCGCCGCCTCAGCCCCCCGTCGACTCACCGTCGTGCAGCTCCTGCCGGCGCTGGAGAACGGTGGCGCGGAGCGCTCGGCGCTTGAGGTTGCGCGTGCCCTGGTCGCGGCCGGCCATCGTTCGGTGGTGGTCTCCGCGGGGGGCCGAATGGTCCCCCAACTCGAGGCCGAAGGCAGCGAGCACATAACGCTCGACATCGGTTCGAAGTCGCTGCGCAGCCTGACGCGGATTGGCACTTTGCGCCGCACCTTGGCCGGAATCGGCCCGGACATCGTGCACGCGCGCTCCCGGTTGCCCGCATGGCTGGCCTGGTTCGCGCTGCGCGGCATGCGGCCGCGGCCGGGATTCGTAACCACCGTGCACGGGCTGAATACCCCGGGCACGTGGAGCGGCATCATGACCCGCGGCGACCGGGTCATCGCGGTTTCCCAATCCGTGCGCGACTTCGTGCTCGGGCACTATCGGCGGGTCGATACCGCGCGGCTCACGGTGATCCCCCGCGGGATCGATCCGGCGGCGTTCCCTTACGGCTACCGGCCCGAAGCGGGTTGGCGCAAGGCATTCTTCGAGGAATATCCGCAACTGGCCGGCGCGCCGCTGCTCACCTTGCCCGGTCGCGGCACCCGGCTGAAGGGCCACGCCGACGCGATCGCACTGATCGCGGGGCTGCGCGAGCGCGGCATCGAGGCGCGGTTGCTGCTGCTCGGGATCGCCGAGCGCGGCCGCGAAGCCTATTTGCGTGAAATGCAGGAGCTGGCGAAGACGCGCGGCGTCGCCGACGTCGTGGTGTTCTCGCCGCCGCGCAGCGACGTGCGCGACGTGTTCGCGGCCTCCGACCTGGTGCTGCAGCTTTCCAACAAGCCGGAAAGCTTCGGCCGCGTGGTGATCGAGGCGCTGTCGCTGTGCCGGCCGGTGCTCGGCTACGCGCACGGCGGCGTCGGCGAACTGCTGGCCGAGTTGTACCCGGCCGGGCGCGTGCCGGTCGGCGACGTCGACCGGCTGGTCGTGCGCGCCGCGGAACTGCTGGGGCGCGCGCCGCCGATCCCGCCGCTGCAACGCTACCATCTGTCGGACATGCAGTCGGCAGTGCTGGCGCTGTACGAGGAACTGGCCGAGAAGATGCACAAGGCTTGACCGCGGGCCGGCGGGTGCACCGGTACGATGCGCGTTTCGACATGCCCGGTTCCCCATGAGCGGCTTCTTCCCTGGTGCATGGCTGCGGTCGGCGCTGCTGTCGCCGCTGACGCCGATCTGGCTGGTGATCTTGCTGCTGCCGTTCGGGCGCGCCAGCGAATTCGGCACGCTGCTGTGCATCCTGGGCACGATCCTGCTCCTCGCGCGGGATCGCCAGGCGCTCGCCGGCCACGCGGGCGCGCGCCTGGCGCTGTGGCTATGGGCGGCCTACTTCGTCGCGGCGCTCGTCTCGGCACCCGATGCGGTCGACCCGTCGCGGAGTTGGAGCAACGTCGCGGCCTACCTGCGCTACGCGCCGCTCGCGGTCTATGTCTGCTTCGCGGTGCGGCGCGAATCGCGCCTGCAGGCACTCTGCCTCGCCACCGGCGTGGTGGTCGCGTTGTGGGCGCTGGACGCCTGGGTGCAGGCGTTCACCGGCTACAGCATCGGCGGCCACGCGCAGGCGCAACGGATTTCCGGGATCTTCGGGGCAGGGAACCTGAAACTGGGTCCGGTGCTGGCGTCGCTGTCGCCCTTCGTGCTGTGGGCCGCGCGGCGGTGGCTCGGCAGGATGGGACTGGTCGCCGCGATGGTGTTCCTGCTCGGCCCGATCCTGCTGGCGGGTTCCCGCGCGGCATGGATCACCTACGGCGTGGCGCTGCTCGTGTTCTTCTGGGTCGAAGCGCGCAGGCCGTTGCGGTTCGCGGCGTGGGTGCTCGCCGCGTGCGTGGTGGCCGCGGCGGCGACGGGCATCGCCTGGCAAACCTCGCCGCGGTTCGACGCGCGGATGCAACGCACGCTGGCCGCGTTCGGCGACCATCCGCACGCCTGGAACGACGCGCTCAGCGGACGGCTCGACATCTGGCGGGTCGCGTCCAGGATGATCGCCGCGCACCCGGTCAACGGCGTGGGCGTGCGCGACTTCCGCTACGCCTATTCGACCTACGCCAAGCCCGGCGACCACTTCCTCGTTGATGAACCCTGCGGCGAGGACGCGGGGGCCTGCCATCCCCACCAGGTCGTGCTGGAGATCCTGGGCGATACCGGCGCGATCGGACTCGCCCTGTGGCTGGCAGGCCTCGCGCTGGCCTTGCGCGCGTGGCGAGCGGCAGGCGCAGCCGCGCGCCGGCGGGCGTTTCCGGCCACCGTTGCCCTTGCGGTGACCTTGTTTCCGCTGAACACGCACCTCGCGTTCTATTCGGCGTGGTGGGGGCTGCTGTTCTGGTGGCTGCTGGCGCTGTGGTGCGCCGCGCTTTACGCGGACGTTCCGGATTCCGCGCCGGCCGTGTTGCCGCGAATGCGGGGAGCGGGGAGCGGGGACTAGGGAGCAGGGCACGGGGAAGAGCAAAACCGGAAGCGACCGCGCCCACCCGGGCAGGCCTGCTTCCCGCCGTTCAATACACCGGTGGCATGCCCGGCGGTCGTGTCTTGAACCGCTTGTGCGCCCACAGGTATTGCGCGGGCGCTTCGCGGACCATGCGCTCGATCGCGGCGTTGACGCGCGTGGTGTCGACGATGACGTCGCCGCTGGGGAAATGCTCGAGCGGCGCTTCCAGCCGCAACGCGTAACTGCCGGTGGGCGTGCGGTGGTGGAAGAATGGCATCACCGCGCCGCCGGATAGGCGCGCGAGGTGGTGGGTCGCGGTGATCGTCGAGGCCTGGACGCCGAAGAACGGCGCGAACACCGAATCCTTGCCGCGCATGTCCTGGTCGGGCGCGTACCAGACGGTGCCGCCGCCCTTCAGGTACTTCACGGTCGCGCGCAGCTCGTCCTTGGCGAACATAGCGTCGGCATAGGCGAGCCGCGCGCGCAGCACCACCGTCTCGAAGACCGCCGAATCCATGTGGCGGTACATGCCCGCGATCCCGATCTGCCGCGAGATCAGGCGCGCGCACAATTCGAGATGCGAGAAATGCCCGCCGACCAGCAGCACGCCACGACCTTGCCTGCGCGCACTTTCAAGGTGGTGGAGGCCTTCGATCGTGACGTTGAGCCGGGCTAGCTTGCGGTCGCTCGCGAACCAGCCAAGCGCGAATTCGCCCAGCATCCGGCCCATTTCGCGGGTCGCCTCGCGGCGCAGCGACTCGCGCTGCCCCGCATCGAGTTCCGGAAAGCACAGCTCGAGGTTGCGCGCGATCACATGCCGGCGTTCGCGCAGCAAGGGCGAAGCGGCAGCGCTGAAAGCGGCGCCTCCAGCCAGCAGCCATCGCACCGGGAGCCGCGCCAGCATGCGAACGGCGGCCACCCCGAGCCACGCCGGCCAGTGGCGTGGCGCCAACAGCTTGCGGGGGAACGGGGGCGGCGCCTGCATGGCGGGCGATGATAGCAACGGCGGGCTCACCCCCTTCGCACGCTAAGGGAATCGCGACGAAGTGGCAGGGGATGTCCAGGTGCGAATCAGCGGCCAGCGAGGGAAGCCACATCCTCTTCTCGCGCTCTGCGCGTTCCTTCGCTTCGCCCTTCCTGCGGAAGGGGCAAGAAGTTCACCCGAGCATCGCCGCGATCTTCGCGAGTTGCGCGGCGCCGACATCGCGACGGGTCTGGGCTTCCACTTCCGGGTCGGCACCGTCGCGGTGCAATTCGGGGGCAGGCAATTCGTCCAGGAATCGCGACGGCTTTTGCTTGAACACCTGGCCATAGCGACGGCCCTGCACGCTGTAGCTCAGGTGCAGCAATTCCTTGGCGCGCGTGATCCCCACGTACAACAACCGGCGTTCCTCGTCGAGGCGGCCTTCGTCGATCGCGCCTTCGTGGGGCAGGGTCCCGTCTTCGCAGCCAATGATGTGGACGGACCGGAATTCGAGCCCTTTCGCAGAATGCAGGGTCATCAGCCGCACTGCCTCCCCGCCGTCGTCCTTGTCGGCGTGGTTCAGCAGCGCGAGCTGCGCGGCCAGGTCGCTCGCACGCACCTTGCCGGAATCCATCGCGCGGAACCACTCCATCAGTTCGCGGACGTTCCCGAGCCTGCGTTCCTGCAGCGCCGGATCGCGTGAGCCCTTCGACAGGTGCTCCGCATAATGGGTGCGCTTGAGGACCTCTTCGACCAGTTCGACGGCTTTGGCATGTTTGGCGTGCGCGACGAGTGATTCGACCAAATCGACGAAACCCGCCAGCGCCGCGGCGGGGCGCGCCGGCAGCTGCTGCAATGCCGCCGGATTGCGCGCGGCACGCAGCAGGGACAGGTGCTTCGATTGCGCGAGTTCGCCCAGTTTTTCCAGCGTGGTCGCGCCGATCTCGCGGCGCGGCACGTTGACCACGCGCAGGAACGCCGCGTCGTCGTCGGGATTGGCGACCAGCCGCAGGTACGCCAGCACGTCCTTCACCTCGGCGCGGTCGAGGAAGCCCAGCGCACCGGCCAGGCGGTACGGGATGCGGTTCAACTGAAGCGCCTTCTCGATCGGCCGTGACTGGTGGTTGCCGCGATACAGCACCGCGCAGTCCGACCACGCGAGCTGGAACTTTTCGCGCAGGTACATGATCTGCGACGCGACGCGCTCGGCCTCGTGGCCGGCATCGCGGCACTCCAGCACCCGGATGCGCTCGCCATCGGCATGTGCGCTCCACAGCTTCTTGGGATGCGCATGCGGATTGTGCGCAATCAGCGCGTTGGCCGCGCGCAGCACGCGCTTCGCGCAGCGGTAGTTCTGCTCCAGCTTCACGACCCGCAGCGTCGGGTAGTCCTGCGACAACTTGTCGAGGTTGTCCGGATCGGCGCCGCGCCAGGCATAGATCGACTGGTCGTCATCGCCGACACAGGTGAACGCGCCCCGCCCGCCGGCCAGCAACCTCAGGAACTCGTACTGCGCCGCGTTGGTGTCCTGGCATTCGTCCACCAGCAAATAGCGGATGCGTTCGCGCCATGCGGCGCGCGCTTCCTCGTCGCGCTGCAGCACCGCGACCGGCAGCCTGATCAGGTCGTCGAAATCCACCGCGTTGAACGCGGCCAGGCGCTTCTGGTAGGCGGCATACAGTTGTGCGGCTTCGAGTTCGCGCGGCGCACGCGCGGCATCGAGCGCCTGCTCGGGCGTCAGCGCCTCGTTCTTCAGGCGCGAAAGCAGCGACCGCAACTGGAACAGTTTGTCGGATTTCACCGCGGCGCCGGCGAGTTCCTTCACCAGCCCGGCGCTGTCGTCGGCGTCCAGCACAGAGAACCCGCGCCGCAATCCCGCGCGTGCATGTTCGATTTGCAGGAACTTGAGGCCCAGCGCGTGGAAGGTGCACACGTTCAGGCCTTCGGCGGCATCCCCCTTGACGCGCCTGGCCACGCGCTCGCGCATCTCGCGGGCAGCCTTGTTGGTGAAGGTGATCGCGGCGATCTTCCCGGAAGGCACGATGCCGCGCGCGACCAGGTGCGCGATCTTCTCGGTGATCACCCGGGTCTTGCCCGAGCCCGCGCCGGCCAGAACCAGCAGGGGGCCGTCGGTGTACTCGACGGCGGCGCGTTGTTGGGGGTTGAGCATGCGGTCGATCCGGCAAACCAGCCGACAATGTTACCGTGTCGCCTTTCGGTTTCTCGAGGACTTCGACACATGGCGGAACCCGACTGGACGCGTCCGCGTTGGAGTCGCGACGAGGCCAGGGCCATGCTGGTGTATTTCGTGTTCGGCGAATTCGCCGCCGAACCGACCCTCGACCTTTCCGCGCACGGCAGCCAGGGCTTGCCGCAGGGCGTCGAGATCCTGCGCATCCCGAAGGAGCGGCTGGCGCACTGGCAAGGGCATCCCTTGCGCGGCGCCCTGGGTGACATCCTCCGCGACGGCAATCCGGCCGCGTTCGAAACCGCGCGCAAGGCGCCGGAGTGCCTGCTGCTGCGCGGTGAGTTGGCCGATCCCGATTCGCTTGCGTACCTGCGCGACACGCTGGGCGTGATATCGGCGCTGCTGGACGCGGGCGGGATCGCGGTGGTCGATCCGCAGATCCTGGAACTCTTCTCCGCCGAGGATTGGCGCGTGCGTTACGCCGGCGGAAACCCCGCGTCGTCTCGCAGGCATGTCGCGGTCCTGTGCAGCGACGGCGCGGCCGACCATGCCTGGATCCATACCCGGGGTCTCCGAAAGTTCGCGCGTCCCGACATCAGCATTCGAGGCGTGCCCCGGGAGCAGGTGCAGCACGCCGGTGAGGTCGCCGCCCGCCTGGCGGAATTGCAGGTGCAAGGCATGCGTTTTGGCGACGGCTCCACCGTGGATGTCGAGGGGATTCCCGGCGGCCTGACGGTGACGCGCGCCGGATCGCTGGAAGATCCGGAATTCAACAACACGCATCTCGAGATGGATTGGCCGAGCGCGTAACGTGACGTTTTACCTGATATCGGGGTGGATCGAGAGCTTGACGTCATGTCGCGGGGAAAAGATGCTGGATCCCGCCTGCGGCGGAATGGCGAGAATCGCCGAAGGCGATTGTGCGACGCGGCCTCGTCGTGAATCGTCTAACCTTGCAGCATGCGTATCTCGTCCTCGATCGATATTCCCGACTCGGAATTGACCGAGCGCTTCCTGCGTGCGGACGGCCCCGGCGGGCAGCACGTCAACCGCACGGAAAGCGCGGTGGAATTGCGTTTCGATGTCGCCCATTCGCCCTCCCTGCCGGACGCCGTGCGCGCACGGGTACTGGCACGACGCGACCGGCGGCTGACCGACGAGGGCGTGCTGGTGATCCAGGCGCGCCGCTTCCGCGACCAGTCACGCAATCGCGATGACGCGCGTGCGCGCCTCGTCGAGATCATCCGCGGCGCGCTCACGCCCCCGAAGAAGCGGGTCGCGACCAGGCCGACCCGCGCCTCGCGGGAACGCCGGCTCGCCGGCAAGAAACAGCGCGGCGCAGTGAAACGCAATCGCGGCCGCTCGTGGAGTGAGGATTGAATTCCTCCGGCGGGAACCTTCGCGCGGATCCAGTGCCCCGGACGCTGCCGCCGGCGATGCCGCAATTTCCCGGCAGCGCGTGGCGGCATGTGTTCCGCGCCTGGGTGAAGGCCAGCGGCTGGCGACTGGAGGGCGAACTGCCCGACGTCGCGAAGCTGGTGCTGATCGTCGCGCCCCACTCATCGTGGTGGGACGGTATCCACGGCCTGCTGTTCAAGGTCGCGCTGGGCGCCGACATCACGTTCATGGCCAAGCGCGAACTGTTCCGCTGGCCGCTCGGCGGCTTGCTGCGGCGGCTCGGCGGCGTTCCGATCGAACGGCGCGCGGCACATGACGTCGTCGAGCAAATGGTGGATCGCTTCCGCGCGAACGAGCGGCTGTGGCTGGGCATCGAGCCCGAAGGCACGCGCAAGGCGGTCGTGAAATGGAAGTCCGGTTTCTGGCACATCGCGCGCGAAGCCGGTGTGCCGATCCTGCCGGGCTATTTCGACTATCCGCGCAAGGTCATCGGGCTGGGTCCATTGTTCCAGCCCACCGGCGACAAGGATGCCGACATCGCCGCGTTGCGCGAGTTTTACCGTCCGTTCCGGGGCAGGCACCGCGGGGTGTGACCCGCGGCGCGTGCGACCACCGAGCTTCAATCCGGCTCGGTACCGTCGAGTCCCGTCGGTCCCCCAACGGCCTGGCCATAGTTGCGGTCGAGATACTGCTGCACAACGGTGGCGATGCGCGCAAGCATGCCATTGTCGGTCCCGCCGATGCTCCAGGCACCGCCGTAGGCTGCAGCGCGCTGGTAGAACTCCGGATCCGCGATCACGCGGCCGGTCTGTGCGTCGACGAATTTTACCCGCATCAATACCGCCGAACTGCCAGCCAGTGCGCCCGCGAAGAACCGCGCGCCGCCACTGACGAATTTCAACTGGACGATGTACGGCTCGATGTCCAGCACCCGGCCGCTCTGGTTGCGGTTTTCCCACGTCGCGAGCCTGCCACCCACGCGTTGCTGCATATAGGTGGATATCTTGGCAACGGCATCCGCTTCATGGGCTGCGGCGTCCGATGCCTTGACCGGCTGCAACATGAAATGCTGGAAGTGCGACAGCGGTTCCGCCGGTGGCGGATTTCCTGCGACAGTCGGGCGGATATGGGTAACGCATGCGCAACACAGCAGCGCCAACATCATCGGCAACAGCAATCGGAACTTCATGTGGATTCCCCCTTTGGATACGCTCGCACTTGCAAGCAAGATGCACACCACTTCCCATGTCGCAGAAGGGATGCGCGCTGCTACGGCTGAATTGCTGCATCCGTCCGCCGGTACTGCACGGCCTCGGCCAGATGCTCGCACGCAATGCGATCGCAGCGCGCAAGATCCGCAATGGTGCGCGCCACCCGAAGCACCCGGTGGTAGGCGCGCGCCGACAGGGAAAGTTTCTCCATCGCGCGCTCGAGCAGCGCGCGTTCCGCACTACCCAAGGCGCAGTCGCGCTCGAGTTCGCGGGTCGCGAGCGCGGCGTTCGGCTTGCCGGCGCGCTGGGTCGCCACGCGGCGCGCCACCGCGACGCGGGCCCGTACCGTCGCCGAATCCTCGGCGGACGATCCGCGTGACGAATCGAGTTCGGCCAGTGCAATTCGCGGCACGTCGACGATGAGGTCGATTCGGTCCAGCAGTGGTCCTGAAATGCGGCCGCGGTAACGCGCGATCGCGTCCGGCGTGCAACGGCAGCGGCCGTCCGGATCCCCCGCGTAGCCGCAAGGGCAGGGGTTCATCGCCGCGACGAGTTGGAAGCGCGCGGGAAACTCGGCCTGGTGTGCGGCGCGCGAGATCGCGATGCGGCCGGATTCCATCGGTTCGCGCAGCACCTCGAGCACACGCCGGTCGAATTCCGGCAATTCGTCGAGGAACAGGACACCGTTGTGCGCCAGCGAGATTTCGCCCGGGCGCGGGTGCGAACCGCCGCCGACCAGCGCGACACTGGACGCCGTGTGGTGGGGCGCGCGGTACGGACGCTGGCGCCAGTTGCCGGCATCGAAGGGCACGCCCGCGACGGAGCGCACCGCACAGGCTTCGATCGCTTCCGCTTCCGTCAGCGGGGGCAGGACGCCGGGCAGGCGCGCGGCCAGCATCGATTTGCCGGTGCCGGGAGGACCGGTCATCAGCAGGTGATGGCCACCCGCGGCGGCGATTTCCAGCGCACGCCGCGCCTGGCGCTGGCCGCGCACGTCGGCGAGATCGGGATAACCGAAGGCGTCCTCGGCCTGGCTATCCGGTGGCGGGGGCAGGGCATCGGCGCCGCGCAGGTGCGCGCAGACCTCGGCGAGGTTCCGCGCCACGCGTACATCCACGTCACCCAGCAATGCCGCTTCCGGCGCGTTGCCGACCGGCACGATCACGCAGCGCCGGCCGTGGCGGGCGCGAAGCAGCGCGGGCAGCACCCCCGGTACCGGACGGAGCTCGCCGGACAGCGCGAGTTCGCCCAGGAATTCGCAGCCTTGCAATGCGGCGTGCGGCAACTGGCCGCCCGCGGCGAGGATGCCGAGCGCGATCGCGAGGTCGAAGCGGCC
>DASSNH010000241.1:0-6533 GCA_035701405.1 Rhodanobacteraceae bacterium | reverse complement strand
GGAGCGCTTCGGCGACGACAAGCAGAAGTACCAGCAGGCGATGATGGAGCTGTACAAGAAGGAGAAGATCAACCCGGTGGCGGGCTGCCTGCCGGCGCTGATCACGATGCCGATCTTCTTCGCGCTGTACTACGTGCTGATCTTCAGCGTGGAACTGCGCCACGCGTCGTTCCTGTGGATCTCGGACCTGTCCGCGGCCGATCCGTACTTCATCCTGCCGATCCTGTACGCACTGACGATGCTCGGCACCAGCTACCTGACCCCGGCGCAGGGCATGGACCCGACCCAGGCCAAGATCATGAAGGTCATGCCGGTGCTGTTCTCGGTGCTGTTCTTCTTCTTCCCGGCCGGTCTGACGCTTTATTACGTCGTCCGCGGCATCTGCATGTTGTCGCAGCAGTGGTACGTCACCCGCAAGATCGAACGCGCCGACGCGCGCGCGCGCGCCTGACCCGGCGCGCCGCGGACGTGCAGGGCGCCGAAGCCATCGTCGCGGTGGCGACGCCGCCGGGGCGCGGCGGCCTCGGCGTGGTGCGAATATCGGGCGGCATGCTGGACGGCATCGCGGCCGGCGTGTGCGGCGGCCTGCCGGAGGCCCGGCGGGCGCGGCTGGGGGACTTCCTCGATGCCGACGGCACCGCGATCGACCGCGGGCTCGCGCTGTATTTCCCCGCGCCGCATTCCTTCACCGGCGAAGACGTGCTGGAACTCCACGCGCACGGCAGCCCGGTGGTGCTCGATCGCCTGCTGCGGCGTGTGTGCGGCTTGGGTGCACGCCCGGCGCGGGCGGGTGAATTTTCCGAACGCGCCTTCCTCAACGGCAAGCTCGATCTTGCCCAGGCCGAAGCGGTCTCCGATCTGATCGCGGCGCGCTCCGAGGCACAGGCGCAGGCGGCGCTGCGTTCGCTCGATGGCGAATTCTCCCGGCGCGTCGAAGCCGTGCTCGGAAGCATCGTGCGTCTCCGCGTCGAAATCGAGGCGGGCATCGATTTCTCCGACGACGCGTCGGAAGGCGCATCGTCCAGCCTGATCGAGCAGCTCTTCGCCGGGGCGTCGGAACTACTCGGGACGCTGCTGGTATCCGCGCGTCGTGGCGTACGCCTTTGCGATGGCCTGCACGCGGTGATCGTCGGCGAACCCAACGTCGGCAAATCCAGTCTCATGAATGCGCTGGCCGGCAACGAACGCGCGATCGTGACCGCCATACCCGGAACGACCCGGGACGTGCTGCGTGAATCGATCGTACTGGATGGCGTCGAAGTGACCCTCGCCGACACCGCGGGCCTTCGCGAGTCTGCCGACGCCGTGGAAGGCGAAGGTGTCCGGCGCGCGCGCCTCGAACTCGCTCGCGCCGATCTCGCGCTGCGGGTCATCGACGAGCCGGGTGCGCTGCGCGAGGAGGACCTGTTCGCGGGAGCTCCGATGGCGGCGCGCCGCATTCTCATCGTCAACAAGGTCGACATCCGCGGCGAACCGCCACGGCGCGAGGAACGCGGGGGCATGGTGACGATCGCGTTGTCGGCGCGTACGG
Source organism: Rhodanobacteraceae bacterium (assembly GCA_035701405.1). Classification (GTDB taxonomy): domain Bacteria; phylum Pseudomonadota; class Gammaproteobacteria; order Xanthomonadales; family Rhodanobacteraceae; genus 66-474. The sequence goes on along the minus strand of DASSNH010000241.1, from coordinate 5,002 downwards.
GCGAGGGCGTCGATCTCCTGCGCACGGAATTGCGGCGCCTCGCACTCGGCAGCGAAAGCGAGGGCGTCTTCAGCGCACGTGCACGGCACGTGGCGGCACTCGAGCGCGCCCGCTCATCGTTGGACGCCGCGCGCGTGGCATCGGAAAGCGCCACCCCCGAGCTGGTGGCCGAGGACCTGCGCAAGGTCCAGCAGGCGCTCGGAGAAATCACCGGCGCCTTCTCGAGCGAGGATTTGCTCGGCGCGATCTTCTCCACCTTTTGCATCGGAAAATGAGTGCAGGATGCGCTGATCCCGTGCAGGCCATGGATGACCGCTGACACGGGGTCCAGTATCAAACGACGCCACCCCGACAACGCATGGCTGTGCGCTGGGACCCCGTTCAGAGGCGTGAATTCCGCCGGTTCGAGCGGCTACGGCCCCCCATTGGCCGTCTTTACGAAAGCTTAACATCCCCGGGAGTAGCGTCCGAAAACGTGACGTGGCTCACGTTCTTGGGGGGACTGGTCATGCGTCGTCCTGGGCTGTTCGTCTTCCTCGCCGGCGGGCTCCTCGCCGTGGCGGGAAGTGTTTATGCGCAATCCCTGCCACCTGAAGTCTCGGTGGGGTCCCGCGTCATCACCGACTTCGAGTTCGATTGGGGCCGCGACGGAACGTACTGCGCGACCTGCAACTACGGCGATGGCAACAACCGCCTGACGTTCATCGATCCGTTTGGCTACGTGTGGATCGGCCACGTGGACGTGACCACGGGCGACTTCGTGCCGACCAATGGTGAAGGCACCCTCGTCGACTCCGACGCGGTGCCCTCCGTCGCCATCGGCAACGGCTCCGAATGGATCAACTTGCCCAAGGCCTCGGCGGTGGTGTACACGCGCTACAAATACACGAAGTCGACGCCCGATATGTGCCTCGGGCTCGCCCATGTCGGCCCCGCCGGAGGATGGACGGGCGGCTGCGTGCCGGGGAGCGACAACGACACGCTTCCCATCGGCACCGCCATCGTGGGCGATCCCTATCCCATGGTGAGTTTCCAGAACAACGCCGGGCAAGGTTTCGACCTTTATTGGCAGCTGCTGTCGAGGGGATCGACGCCCCAGCTGGTGTATCCGGGCAGCGCAGCTCCGCCCTCGCATCGTTGGATTCCCAATACGCACGCAATGGTGCTGGTGGCGGCGGCGCCTCCCGATGGATCCGGCAACGTATATCGCCAGGTCTTCCTCTATTCCACGGATGGCACCCTGCAACAGCTCACCTTCGACCCCACCAACAAGAATTCGCCATTCATGTGGGAGGCGCCCGAATTCAACAACAAGTATGTCTTCCTGCAGGTGCCGGAAGACTCCAAGGAAGTCGATCTCTACCGGTACCTCCCGAACAGGAACGGACCGCCGACCTGGCAGGTCTATCAGCGCATCCGGGGCACCACGGACTATCCGTACATTTACTCGCCCGAGCCCTTCGTGTACCAGGGCAAGTCCTACATATTCTTCGAGCTCGCGTCCGCGCCCCATCAGCTTGGCAAATTCGCGCCGAGCCAGATCGCCATGTCCGGCATCGATCCGAACGCACCCTCGTTCCGCGTGCTCACCGGGGACGTGGCGCCGAATCTTCACGCGCGGCGCGACCCCGAGTACTACATCACCACGATGGGGCCCTACCTCTACTACAACCGCATCATCCCCGCGCCGCCGGGCGGCCAGGCGGTGAACGAGGGAGTATTCCGGGTGGATACAGGGCTCGGTCCGCCGCAGGCGCCCGCAACCCTCCGCGCGGCACGCGCCCACCCTTGAATACCGGCATGGCAGGCTTGTCCGCCCCGGTTGCCGGCTATCCGGAAGGAGCCGGGGCAAAGGCAGCACCGATCAGATTCCAGGGAGGACTCATGAAGGCAAGGTCGCGGAGTACGGTCGCCTCGCTGTACGCGGGGCTGCTGTTTGCCTTGTCCCCGGGCGTGCAGGCGCAATCGTTGCCGCCCGAAGTCCAGGTGGGGACCAAGAACGTCATCGACTTCGAGTTCGATTGGGGCCGCGACGGCAACTACTGCCAGACCTGCAACTACGGCGCCGGCAACAACCGTCTGGCGTACATCGATTCGTCCGGCAACGTGTGGGTCGGCCATGTCGATGCCACGACGGGCGACTTCGTACCGACCAACGGCAAGGAGACGTTGGTGGACATCGACGGCGTCCCCTCGCAGGCAATCGGCAATGGCCCCGAATGGCTGGCCTCGCGGCTGGCCTCGGGACTCGTCTATACCCGCCAACTTGAAGGCAGCGGCGGCCACAAGTGCGTTGGCGTTGCCCATGTCGACACCGATGGCGTGTGGCAGGGTGGCTGCATGTCCCGTACCAACGGGGCGTCGCTTCCCCTCGGCACCGACATCGTGGGCGACTACTTCCCCATGGTGAGCTTCCAGAACAGTTCCCACCCGGGGTTCAATGTCTTCTGGCGGTTGTTGTCGGACGGCTCGGCGGCGCACCGGGTGTTTACCGGCAGCCGGGCTCCGCCATCGCGCCGCTGGATCCCGGGTACCCACGACATGGTTCTGGTTGCTGGGGCTCCGCCCGATGATTCGGGCCACGTCTACCGACAGGTTTTCCTCTATTCGACGGAGGACGACAGCCTCCAGCAGCTTACCTTCGGTGCATCCGACAAGAACGCCCCCTTCATGTGGCAAGCCCCCGAGTTCGGCAGCGAGCTTGTCCTGCTTGCGGTGCCGGGCAATTCCAGGGAGGCCGACATCTACCGGTACCTTCTCAATCCGGACGGGTCGTCGAGTTGGAAAATCATCAAGCGTATCCACGGGACGCCCGATTACCCTTACGTCGCGTCTCCCGAACCCTTCGTCTATCAGGGCAAGTCGTGGGTATTTTTCGAGATCGCCGCTGCGCCACGGCAACTCGGCGACTTCGCGCCAAGTCAGATAGCCATTTCAGGGATCGAGCCCGATGTGCCGTCATTCCGCGTGCTCACGGAGGACGCGGGGCCGGATCTACACGCCCGGCGCGACCCCGAGTATTACATCACCGCGAACGGCCCGTATCTTTATTACAACCGCTACATCCTTCCGGCCGGTGGAGGCGCAACGCAAACCGAGGGTGTGTTCCGGGTGGATGTCGGGCTGGGTCCTCCACAGGCTCACGCAACGTATCCTGCCATGCAGGCGAGGCACTGAGAAAAGGGCGCGGCTGCCGGGGGCATCAGGCGCAGGCAGCGGCAAGTCAAAACGGTTCAGTTCGGTCGGGAAACCCATGAAGACACTCTTGCGAAAGCTGGCCGTCGCATCATGCGCGGCCCTGTTGCTTGCATCGGCGCTGGCTGTCCAGGCGCAATCCTTGCCGCCGGAAGTCCAGGTGGGCACGCGCGTCGTCAACGACTTCGAATTCGACTGGGGCCGTGACGGCACCTATTGCGCGAGCTGCAACTACGGTGCCGGCAACAACCGCCTCACCTACATCGACCAGCAAGGCAACGTATGGGTGAGTCATATCGACGTGACGACGGGAAACTTCGTGCCGGGCAACGGCAAGGAAACCCTCGTCGACACCAACGCGGTTCCGGCGCAGGCCATCGGCAACGGGTCGGAATGGGTGGGACTGCCGAGCGCCTCCGCGCTGGTCTATACCCGCAAAAATGAAAGCGTGCCGGGCGACACCTGCGTCGGGCTGGCCAAGGTCAACACCAGCGGCGCGTGGTCGGGTGGCTGCGTGCCCGCCACGGGCGGGGGCAAGCTTCCGCTCGGGACCGCCATCGTGGGCGACGCGTATCCCATGATGAGTTTCCAGGACCAGTCGGACAGCGGCGGCACCAGCATCTATTGGCAGTTGCTGTCCTGGCAGTCCACGCCGCAGCTGGTGCTGGACGACAACGGGACGCTTCAATCGCGTCGCTGGATCCCGGGTACGCACGCGATGCTGCTGGCGGCGTCGGCGCCCCCCGATCAGTCGGGGAATGTCTATCAGCAGATCTTCCTCTATTCGACCGACGACGGCTCCCTGCAACAACTCACCTTCGATCCAAGCAGCAAGAATTCGGCGTTCATGTGGCAGGCACCCGAATTCAACAACACGTACGTGTTTCTCGCGGTGCGGGCCAACGGCAAGGAAATCGATATCTACCGGTATCTTCCGGACGGCAGCGGCGCGTCGAGCTGGCGGGTTACCAAGCGGATCCAATCCACGCCCGATTACCCGTACATCATTTCTCCCGAACCCTTCGTGTACCAGGGCAGGTCCTGGGTGTTTTTCGAGGTCGACGCGGCGCAAAGGCAGCGCGGCAGCTACGCGGCGGGCCAGATAGCCATTTCCGGAATCCAGACAGGCATATCGACGTTCCGGATGCTCACGGCGGACACCGGGCCGGACATCCACACCAGGCGCGATCCCGAGTACTACATCACCGCCAACGGTCCCTACATCTACTACAACCGTGCCGTACTCTCGGACGGAACGCCGACGAGCGAGGGCGTGTTCCGGGTCGACACCGGGCTCGGGGCACCGGAGTCTGCGGCAGTGCGCGCGCCCGTGGCAAACGGCAGCCGCTGAATCGAAGGAGCGTCGCGAGGCAGGCGTCTCCTGTTCCGAACGTTGTCCCTCTCCCGCGAGACGCACGGTTCGATTTGCGGCGCCTGACCGGCAACAATCGCACGCACCACCCATCATTGATGGGTGGCCCGTCGCATTGGCGCCGCGGCGGACAACTTCGCGCTGGGTGTGTCCCTCATCGGTGACGGCGGGCCTGTATCTCCGCGCGGCACGGCGAGGCTTCGTCGCGCCGTGCCGGATTGCAACATTCGCATCCCGGATACAGGGGTCCGGCCCATCGCCACGAGCCTCACCCTCCGCCGCTCCAGCGGTTCACGACGCCGGGAAACCCGACGGCGTGTTCCCCCGGGCGTCGCGCGCACGGAGCTGCGTGTGACTGAAACAACCGTGTCGCGGCTCGAGCGGCAATGTCGCTGGTGTCCGGCTCGCTCGCCTGCAACATCCGGACTCGACCAT
>DASSNH010000240.1:0-14867 GCA_035701405.1 Rhodanobacteraceae bacterium | reverse complement strand
GAAGCCGACATCAAGAAGGGCCTGATCGCGGTGTCCTCGCCGATCGCGCGCGCGATGATCGGCAAGCGCGAAGGCGACAGTTTCGCCTTCGAGGCTCCGGCGGGCGAGCGCAACTACGAAATCACGGGCGTGCGATACGTGTGATCGGTTTCCGAGACTTCGCCCTTCGCCGCGGTGGACGGCTGCTGCTGGCAGGAGTCGACGCAGTCCTGCACGACGGGTGGAAGATCGGCGTCGCCGGTCGCAACGGCACCGGCAAGTCGAGCCTGTTTGCGGCCATCCTCGGCGAGGTCGAGGCGGATGCGGGGGCGCTCGACATACCGGCAGGTTTGCGGATTGCCTCGGTCGCACAGGAAACACCCGCTCTGTCCGAAGCGGCGATCGACTACGTCCTGGCCGGTGACACCGAACTCGCCGCGGCGCTGGCCGACGAGGCGCGTGCGCAGGCAGCCGGCGACCACGCCGCCGCGGCGGCCGCCCATCACCGCATCGACGCGATGGGTGGCTACGACGGCCGTGCGCGCGCCGGCCGGCTGCTGCACGGGCTGGGCTTCAAGGCCGGCGAACACGAGCGGGCCGTGGCCGAATTCTCGGGCGGCTGGCGCGGACGGCTGAACCTCGCGCGCGCACTGATGGCGCCCTCGGACCTGCTGCTGCTCGACGAACCCACCAACCATCTCGACCTCGACGCGGTTCTGTGGCTCGAGCAGTGGCTGCGCCGGTATCCGCGCACGCTGATGGTGATTTCGCACGACCGTGACTTCCTCGACGGCACGGTCGATCACGTGCTGCACCTGGAGCAGGGCGGTGCGCGCTTGTACGCCGGCAACTACAGCGACTTCGTGCGGCAGCGCGCCGAGCGCCTGCACCAGCAGCAGGCTGCATTCGCGAAGGAGCAGGCCGAGCGCGCGCACTTGCAGTCCTTCATCGACCGCTTTCGTGCCAAGGCCACCAAGGCCCGCCAGGCGCAGTCGCGCATCAAGCGTCTGGAAAAGCTCGCCGGCACCGAGGCCGTGCGCGCCGAACGTACCTTCGAATTCCGGTTCCCCGAACCGGCGCGCGTGCCGCAGTCGATGCTGAAGCTGGAACACGTCGACGCCGGCTACGGCCTGGCACCCGATGTAGGAGCGGCCCAGGGCCGCGATCACGCTACCGCAGATGAGCGTGAAGGGCCGCGGCCATGGGCCGCTCCTACAAGCGAAATTGCACGGATATTGTCCGGCGTCCGATTCAACGTCGAAGCCGGCGACCGCATCGGCCTGCTTGGTCCCAATGGCGCGGGCAAATCCACGCTGGTGAAGACACTGGTCGGCGAATTGCCGCCGCTCGCGGGGATGCGCGAGGCCCACAAGGACCTGGTGATCGGGTACTTCGCGCAGCACACGGTGGAGAGTCTGCGTGCGGGCGAGACGCCCTTCGATCACCTGCGCGAACTGGCGCCGGACGCGCCGGCGCAGGTCCTGCGCGACTGGCTGGGCCAATGGCATTTCGCGGGCGACCGCGCGTTCGATCCCGTGGACGGCTTCTCGGGCGGCGAGCGCGCGCGCCTCGCGCTCGCGCTGATCGCGTGGCGCAAGCCGAACCTGCTCGTGCTGGACGAGCCCACCAACCACCTCGACCTGGACATGCGCGAAGCGTTGGCCGATGCGCTCAACGACTATCCCGGTGCGCTGGTGCTGGTGGCGCACGACCGGCACCTGCTCGGACTCGTGTGCGACGGCTTCTGGCGTGTCGCGGACGGCGCGGTCGCGCCCTTCGATGGCGACCTCGATGATTACGCGCGCTGGCTGCGCACGCGCAACAGCGAACCCGTCGCGCGCGAGACCACGGCTTCGCCGGCGGCGAGTCCGCGCGAGCGTCGCCGCGAGGCCGCAGCAATGCGCGAGCGCCAGCGTGCCCAGCGCAAGCATCTCGAGAAGATCGAGGCGCGCATGGCGGCGATCGACACCGTGCTGGCACAACTGCAGGAACGGCTGGCCGATCCCGCGATCTGCGAAGGACCGACCGCCGTCCTCGCCGACATCGGCCGCGAGCAGAATGCCCTGCGCGAGGAAAAGACGGCGCTCGAAAACGAGTGGCTGGCGCGCTACGAAGCGCTTGAAGCGGCCACGGCATGAGCGTCCTGCACGTCCTGTTGCCGTCGCCGCCCCCCTGCAGCGACGCGGCGCTGCGGCGCTGGCTGGCAAGGGGCGATCGCCTGCCGGACGTGCCAGGCTCGCGGGATGCCCAGGTGCGACGACTGTTCCGCTTTCCCGGCGAGGCGTTCCCGGTGGCCGCGCTGCGCCACCATGTCCATGCCGGCGACGCCGCACGCGGATCCTGGCTGTGCGCGGATCCGGCGTATGTGCGAGGCGAGCCCACCGGCGCCCGGTTGATGGCATGTCCGATCCCGGACCTTTCCGGCGACGAGGCGCAGGCGCTGGCGGCTACGCTTGGGCCGCTGTTCGAGGATGCGGGATTGGCGCTTGCGGCCGATTCACCGTCCGCGTGGTGCCTGCATGTGGGCCAAGCCCTCGCCGGCGTCGCCTTCACGCGCCCTGCGGACGCGTTGGGCGCCGACTTGCTGGCTTGCCTTCCGGCCGGCGAGGGAGGGCGCCGCTGGCGGCACCTGTTCAGCGGGGCCCAGATCGCGTTGCACGCGCATCCGGTGAATGCGGCGCGGATCGCCGCCGGCAAGGTGCCGGTCAACGCGCTGTGGTTCTGGGGCGCCGGCTCGCTGCCGGTGGCGGTGGAAACCGACTTGACGGTCGTCGCAACAACGGATGACGTGGTCCGGGGGCTTGCCAAGCTGGCGGGAGTCGACATCGCGGAACCTTCGCCGGAAGCGCTGGAGAGCACGGTCGGCGACGGGCTGCTCGATCTCGGCGCCGTAATGTCATCCGAAGAATCAAGCAGATGGCTCCCGTTCTTCGAGCAAGCCCTTGGCAGGCGGCGGTTCGATTCGGTCGAACTGGTGTTACCGGCCGGCGAGCGTTTCCGGGTGCGGCACGCCTACCGCCTCCGCTTCTGGCGGCGCGGATGAGCACCGGCGCCGCCAGGCTGAGGATCGTGCGCCGGACAGCGGGTGGGGCGCCACGCGATTGGCTGGCTTCGGTGCATCCGGTCGTGCAAAGGGTCTATGCGGCGCGCGGGGTTTGCTGCCCCGACGACGCGGGCCACCGGCTGGCCGGGCTGTTGCCGCCGACCGGGCTGGCTGGCCTCGATCGCGCACTCGAGCTCCTGACCGATGCCATCGCTAACGACCGATCCATCCTGGTCGCAGCCGATTACGACTGCGACGGCGCGACGGGTTGCGCTGTCGCCGTGCGGGGCTTGCGGATGCTGGGTGCGCGGTATGTCGGCTACGTGGTTCCCGACCGTGCGAGGCACGGTTACGGACTGACACCAGCGCTGGTCGACACGATGCAACCTGCGCCCGACCTGATCGTCACCGTTGACAATGGCATTGCATCGCTGGCCGGCGTCGCTGCCGCGAAGGCGCGCGGCTGCCGCGTCATCGTCACCGACCACCACTTGCCGGGTCCGCGACTGCCCGAGGCCGATGCAATCGTCAATCCGAACCTGCCTGGCGATGGCTTCGCCAGCAAATACCTGTGCGGTGCCGGGGTGGTGTTCTACCTGTTGCTGGCGTTGCGGGCAGCGATGGGGAAACGCGGCGATGTCGATCTCGCGTCGCTGCTGGACCTGGTGGCGCTCGGCACGGTCGCCGACCTGGTGGCGCTCGACCGCAACAATCGCGCACTGGTGGAGGGCGGGTTGCGGCGTATCCGTGCCGGCCGTGCCTGCGCCGGGGTCGCGGCATTGTTCGAAATCTCCGGCCGCGACGCCGGCACCGCGGTCGCCGCCGACCTGGGGTTCGCGGTGGGCCCGCGGATCAATGCCGCGGGGCGTCTCGAGGACATGTCGATCGGCATCGAGTGCCTGCTGTCGAACGACCCTTCGCACGCGCGGGCGCTGGCGGCGGCGTTGCACGCCATCAATGCGCAGCGCCGGGACCTGCAGACGGCGATGGTGGACGATGCGCTGGCGCGCCTCGCCGGGCTCGCCGCCGGCGATGCGCTCGGCATCGCGTTGTTCGACCAGTCATGGCATCCCGGCATCGTCGGGTTGGTGGCAGCGAGGGTGAAGGAACGGCTGCATCGGCCGGTGGTCGCGTTCGCGCCCGCGGGCGAGGGCGATTCGCTGCGCGGTTCGGCGCGTTCGGTGCCCGGATTCCACGTTCGCGATGCGCTGGCCGAAGTCGATGCGCGCTGCCCGGGGCTGATCGAGCGGTTCGGCGGCCACGCGATGGCGGCGGGGCTCAGCCTCGCGTTGTCGAACTACGTTCGCTTCGCCGAGTTGTTCGACGCCGTGGTGCGGGATCGCATCCTCGAGGAGTCGCTGCAACCGGTGCTGCTGAGCGACGGCGAACTCGCGCCCGCGGAGCTGGAACTCGAACTGGCGCGGCAACTGCGCCTGGCCGGGCCCTGGGGGCAGGGATTCGCCGCGCCGCTGTTCGACAACGTGTTCGAATGCGCGGCGCAGAAATCGATGGGCGCCGACGGCGCGCACCGTCGCCTGCGCCTGCGCGACCCCCGTGATGGTCGCTTGCTCGACGGCGTGCGGTTTCATGCGGATGGCGACATTCCGCAGCACGTCCCGTTGCGCATCGCGTTCGAATTGATGATCGACGAATGGCAGGGCCGCGAATCCATGCGGCTGCTGCTGCGGCATTGGGAGCTGGCGTAGGCACTCGGGAGATCTTTTCGCAGGGCTCGGCGGTGGTTGTTGGGCTTCTCCCGGAGCAAGTCCGGCATCAACCCAACCTGGAAAAGCGATTTTGCTCGTGATACCGGCTCAGGCCGGTATCCATTTGTCGCTCGGATGGACAATTACCGCTTGCGCGCCAGGCTGAGGCCGTCGCCGATCGGCAGCAGCGCCATGTCGATCCGTTCGTCGCCGTGCAACTTTTCGTTGAGCGCCTGCAGCGCGCGGGTATCGTCGTCCTGCGCGGGCTTGGCGACGTCGCCGCCCCACAAGCTATTGTCGATGGCGATCAGTCCGCCCGCGCGGACCAGTTGCAGGCAGCGTTCGTAATAGGCGTCGTATCCGGTCTTGTCGGCGTCGATGAAGGCGAAGTCGTACGTTCCGGCTTCCCCCGCCGCGATGCGCGCATCCAGTGTTTGCAGAGCGGGCGCGATCACGAGTTCGATCCTGCCTGCGACCCCGGCGCGCTGCCAATACGACTTGCCGATCGAGGTGTATTCATCGCTGATGTCGCAGGCGAGGACCTTGCCGTCGGCGGGCAACGCCAGCGCAACCGTGAGCGCGCTGTAGCCCGTGAACGTGCCGACTTCGATCGTGCGCCGGGCGCCGATCAGCTTCACCAGCAACTGCATGAACTGGCCCTGCTCGGGCGAGATCTGCATCCTGGCGCGCGGGTGCCCGGCTGTTGCCTGGCGCAGCGCGGTTTGTTCGGGATGCTCGCGCAGCGAATGGTCGAGCAGGTACTGGTACAGCGTGTCGTCGAGGTTGAGCGTGCGGCGGGACATGGCGGCTTCCGGTTCCGATTGCATCCCGATTATCGCGCGGCGCCATCCGTTTCGGCGTACCCTTGGGATTCCGCCCGCAGGAGATCGCGACATGGTTGCCATGATCCGCCGAAAGCTTGCCTTGTTCGGGTGCGCCGCCTTGCTTGCCGGCAGCGCGTTCGCCGCGGGACCGATCACGGCATCCGGCGACACCCCTGCGATGTTGCAGGAAGCCGTCGCGGGCGCCTGGCGCTCGCCCGCCAACAAGGCGCGCGACCAGTACCGGCACCCGGTCGCGACACTGGAATTCTTCGGGATCAAGCCGGACATGACGGTGATCGAGCTGTCGCCGGGCGGCGGCTGGTATACCGAGATCCTCGCGCCGTTCCTCTATGCGCACGGGCATCTGATCGAAGCCGCGCCGCCATCGCGCGACGGCGGTCCGTCCCGTTTCGAGCAGATGTTGAAGGGCAACCCCGAGATTTACGGCCACGTCGCGAAGGTGGTGCCGTTTTCGCCGCCGGATCACGTGAACCTGGGGCCGGAGGGATCGGCCGACATGGTGCTGACCTTCCGCAACACGCACGACTGGTTGAACCGCAGCCCCGAAACCCTGGATGCGGTGTTCCAGGCGGCGTACAAGGTGCTGAAGCACGGCGGCATCTTCGGCGTCACCGACCATCGCGCCAGGCCGTTCGCCGACGCGGCGGAAAGCTCGAAGACGCTGCACCGCATTCCGGAGGATTACATGGTCGAGGCCGGACTGCGTGCCGGTTTCCGGCTCGCCGGGGTTTCGGACATCAATGCCAATCCGAAGGATCCGGAAGACATCAACGTGCACCACCTGCCGCCCGACCTCGCCGGCCCGGATTCAGAGCATGCGAAGATGCAGGCGATCGGTGAATCGGACAGGATGACGCTGAAATTCGTGAAGCCCTGACGGGCATGCTCGAGCGACACCACAAGGAGTAACACCATGAGCAAAGGACAACCCGTGATCGCGGTACTGGTCGGCAGTCTCCGCAAGGGTTCTTTCAACAAGCAACTGGCGCACGCGCTGGAGAAGATTGCCGGCGACCGCGCCGGGTTCCGCCACATCCGCATCGACGACCTGCCGCTCTACAACCAGGATTTCGACGGCGACTACCCGAAGGTGTGCGAGGACCGCAAGCAGGAAATCCGGTCGTGCGACGGGGTGCTGTTCGTGACGCCCGAGTACAACCGCTCGGTGCCTGGCGTGTTGAAGAACGCGATCGACGTGTGCTCGCGCCCCTACGGCACCAATGCCTTCGACGGCAAGCCCGGCGCGGTGATCGGGACTTCGGCGGGCGCGATGTCGACGGCGCTGGCGCAGCAGCACCTGCGCAATATCTGCGTGTTCCTTGACATCCCGATGCTGCAGCAGCCCGAAGCCTTCGTCCGTTACACGGAAGGCCTGTTCGGCCGGGACGGCAGCGTGACGGACGACAGCGCCAGGAGGTTCCTCGGGAACTTCGTCGACAAGTACCTCGACTGGGTAAAGCGCTTCAGCGCTTGATCGACGCGTCGTCTTCGCTGCCGCCGTAGCGGTGGCGCTCGCCGCGGGATCGATGCGGCGCCAGCGCGAACAAGCCGCCCAGGATCACGAACAGCGGCCACCACGTGCCCCAGTCGAGCTCGAGCAGGAACATCACGCCGACCAGCGCGACGGCGATGCCGCACAACAGCGAGTGCGCGACTTCGGCGTCGGCCCGGCCGCGCTCGCGGTAGGTTTCCCAGGCGCGCGTCAGTGGCGCGAATGCCGCCAGCAGGATGATGACGGCCCACCAGTTCCCCCGGTCGAGGAACGCGAGGTTGTAGCCGAGGTTGTTCAAGAGGAACAGCACGCCGATCGCGATGATCGCGACGGCAGGGAAGATGCGCCACCGCAGGTGGCGGTCCGATGCGGGTTCGGGGGTCACGGCGGTGCCTCGCGGGAAGGACGGGTCCACTCTAGGCCCAATGGGTTGCCGGCGCCAGTGACAGTCGTCAGCAAGTGGCGCTGACGCATGCGGCGCCCGCGCGGCTTTGCTACCATTCGCCTCTTTTCGCGAGCGACCCCACATGATCGAGAGCAACCCCATCCGCGCCCACATCGAGGACCTGCGTGAACGCGTGGAATCGCTCAGGGGGTATCTTTGACTACCCGGCCAGGCGCGAACGCCTCGAAGAAGTAACCCGCGAACTCGAAAGCCCGAACGTCTGGGACGATCCGCAGCGTGCCCAGGACCTGGGTCGCGAACGCGCGCGGCTGGCTGAATTCGTGGAAGGCCTCGACCAGATCACGCACGGGCTGGACGACGCCGGCGAGCTGCTGGAGCTGTCCGCCGACGAAGGCGACGACGCCTCGCTGCAATCCGTCTCGAACGATGTCGACGCGCTCGAAAAGCGCGTCGCCCAGCTCGAGTTCCACCGCATGTTCGCGGGCGAAATGGACCCGTCGAACGCCTTCGTCGACATCCAGGCGGGCGCCGGTGGCACCGAGGCCCAAGACTGGGCGGAGATGCTGCTGCGCATGTACCTGCGCTGGGCGGAAGATCGTGGCTGGCAGACGGAACTGCTGGAAGCGTCGGCCGGCGAGGTCGCGGGCGTCAAGTCGGCGACGTTCCGCGTGGCCGGCGACTACGCCTACGGCTGGCTCAAGACCGAGATCGGCGTGCACCGGCTGGTGCGGAAATCGCCGTTCGATTCCGACAACCGTCGGCACACCAGTTTCGCCTCGGTGTTCGTGTCGCCCGAAGTCGACGACGACATCGACATCGAGATCAACCCGGCTGACCTGAAGACCGATGTATACCGTTCGTCCGGCGCCGGTGGCCAGCACGTCAACAAGACCGAGTCGGCCGTCCGTATCACCCACGTGCCGAGCGGGATCGTGGTGGCCTGCCAGACCGAACGCTCCCAGCACGCCAACCGCGACCGCGCGATGAAGATGCTGCGGGCCAAGCTGTACGAGATGGAATTGCAGAAGCGCAACGCCGAGAAGGCCGCCGTGGAAGCGACCAAGTCGGACGTCGGCTGGGGCAACCAGATCCGCAACTACGTACTGGATCAGTCGCGCATCAAGGACCTTCGCACCGGCGTCGAGCGCACCGATACCCAGCGCGTCCTCGACGGCGACCTCGACGAGTTCATCGAAGCGAGCCTGAAGATGGGCCTTGAAGCTGGCGCCAAACGCGCCGATGCGTAGAGGTTTTCGGAGGTTTCCCTTCTCCCTTCGGGAGAAGGTGGCACGAAGCGCCGGATGAGGGTCCGGTACGATGCGCAAGATCACGCAACAGAGCTAGCCCGGAAATGTCAGAAACCAACGATCAGGTCGCCACGCCAGCGGCGGACGAAAACAAGCTGATCGCCGAAAGGCGCGACAAGCTGCGGGCGTTGCGCGGACAGGGGATTGCGTTCCCGAACGATTTTCGACCCGACGCATTTGCCGGCGAGCTGCAGCGTGAAACCGAGGGCGCCGATTCCGAGGCATTGAATGCCAAAGCGCGCCGCGTGCGGATTGGCGGCCGCCTGCTCGGCAAGCGCATCATGGGCAAGGCCAGCTTTGCGCGCGTGCAGGACATGACCGGCTCGATCCAGTTGTTCCTGCAGAAGGACGCGCTGGCCGAAACCTACGACGCGTTCAAGGGCTGGGACGTCGGCGACATCGTGGGCGCCGAGGGCACGCTGATGCGCACCAGGACCGGTGAATTGTCGGTCAAGGTGGACGCGCTGCGCCTGCTGACGAAATCGCTGCGCCCCTTGCCCGACAAGTGGCACGGCTTGGCCGACGTCGAACAGCGCTACCGGCAGCGCTACGTCGATTTGATCGTGACGCCGGAGGCGCGCGAAACCTTCAAGAAGCGTTCGGCGATCGTCGGCTTCATGCGCCAGTGGCTGGAAGCCGAGCCCCGCCGTTTCATGGAAGTCGAGACCCCGATGATGCACGTGATCCCGGGCGGCGCGACCGCACGGCCCTTCGTCACCCACCACAACGCGCTCGACATCGACCTGTACCTGCGCGTGGCGCCGGAGCTGTACCTCAAGCGGCTGGTGGTCGGTGGTTTCGAGCGTGTGTACGAGATCAACCGCAACTTCCGGAACGAAGGGGTGTCCACCCGGCACAACCCCGAGTTCACGATGCTGGAGCTCTACCAGGCCTACGCCAGCTACAACGAGATCATGGACCTGACCGAGGCCATGATCCGGGAGACCGCGAAAGCGGTACTCGGCACCACCGACCTGCGGTGGGAAGAACGCGACATCGACGTCGGCAAGCCGTTCCGGCGCTGGTCGCTCAGCGACGCGGTGCGCGAACTCAACCCCGGGATCGCGGAACACGAATTGCGCGATCCCGCCGCCTTGCGCGCGCATTGCGCGCGACTCAAGGTGCCGGTAAAGAACGAATACGGCTGGGGCAAGCTGCTCCTCGAGATTTTCGAGAAGACCGTCGAGCACACCCTGGTGCAGCCGACCTTCATCACCCAGTATCCCACCGAGGTGTCGCCGCTCGCCCGGGCCAACGACGCGGACCCCGAAATCACCGATCGCTTCGAGCTGTTCATCGGCGGCAAGGAAATGGCCAATGGCTTCTCGGAATTGAACGACCCCGAGGACCAGGCGGCGCGCTTCCGGGCGCAGGTCGAGGCACTGGCCCATGGCGACGATGAAGCCATGCATTTCGACGCCGACTACATCCGCGCGCTGGAAGTCGGCCTGCCGCCGACCGGCGGCCTGGGCGTCGGCATCGACCGGCTGGTGATGCTATTCACCGATTCCGCCTCGATCCGTGATGTCCTGCTGTTTCCCTACATGCGGCCGGAAGGATAAGCTTGGCGTCGCGAGCTTTCCTCCTTCCCTTCACAAGGAAGGCCGGGAGGGGTACGGGGCGCGCGCGGCGCATACCCATCCCCGCCCAACCCTCCCGTTGAAGGGGAGGGCCAACCCGCCAAAACGATCGGAATCTCCCATGTGGTACGCCATCACCGGTATCGACATCCCCAACTCCCTGGACAAGCGCAAGGGTGCGAGGCCGGTGCACCTCGCTCGCTTGCAGAAGCTCCTGGAAGAAGGCCGCCTGCTGCTGGCCGGGCCGTTCCCGGCCATCGATGCGGAAGATCCCGGCCCGGCTGGATTCAGCGGTACCCTGATCATCGCCGAGTTCGACGACCTGGAAGCCGCGCGCCAGTGGGCGGATGCCGATCCCTACCGGGTGGCCGGCGTGTTCCGGGAAGTGACGGTGCGGCCGTTTCGCCAGACCCTGCCGTGAGCGCGGCGCCGGTCGAAGGCATCCGCGCGCGGCTGGAGCGGGCGTTCGCGCCGACGTCGCTCGAGGTAATCGACGAAGGCCACTTGCATATCGGACATGCTGGCGAGGGCAGCGGGCATTTCCGGGTGCGCATCGCCAGCGCAGCCTTCGAGGGCAAGCCGCGGGTGCAGCAGCACCGGATGGTGTACGACGCGCTGGCCGACCTGATGGGCCACGGCATCCATGCGCTCGCGATCGAGGCGCGGGCGCCGTAGGATCCCGACCGAGCCATGCCGAGGACGTGCAGGGACGCGCGCTTGCCCCCTGCGCCCGAACGGGAGTGGCCGGGAAGATTGTCCCGCAAGTCATTGACTGCCAAGACCCCGCAGAATTTTTCGTTGCTTCCCGCCGCCGCCCTTGGCACAGTGGCGCATTCGACCGGTGCGCTGCGCGCCGGACCCGCCGTTGCCGTGACATCCAAGTCCTGACCCATGCGCCTGTCGACCATCAAGCTGGCCGGATTCAAGTCGTTCGTCGATCCGACCATCCTCCACCTCCCGACCAACCTCACCGGCATTTGCGGCCCCAACGGCTGCGGCAAGTCCAACATCATCGACGCAATCCGCTGGGTGATGGGCGAGAGCGCGGCCAGCCGCCTGCGCGGCGAGGCCATCACCGACGTGATCTTTTCGGGCTCGTCGGGACGCAAACCGGTCGGGCAGGCGACGGTCGAGCTGATCTTCGACAACTCCGACGGCACCCTGGGTGGCGAATACGCCGGCTTCAACGAGATCTCGGTGAAGCGCAGCGTCAGCCGCGACTCGCAGTCCGATTACTACTTGAACGGCGTGCGCTGCCGCCGCCGTGACATCACCGACCTGTTCCTCGGGACCGGCCTCGGCGCGCGCAGCTACTCGATCATCGAGCAGGGCGTGATTTCGGACATCGTGGAATCGCGGCCCGAGCAGTTGCGGATCCACCTGGAAGAAGCCGCCGGCGTGTCGCGCTACAAGGAGCGCCGCAAGGAAACCGAAAGCCGCATCAAGGCCACCCGCGAGAACCTCGACCGGGTCAAGGACGTGCGCGAGGAAGTCGAGAAGCAGCTCGACCATTTGAACCGCCAGGCGCGCGCCGCCGAGCGCTGGAAGAAGCTGAAGGAAGAACGTGGCTTGCGCGAAGCCGAATTGCGCGCGCTGAACTACCGCTCGGTCACGGCGCAGCTCGAAACCCACCGACAGGCGCTGCGCGAGGCGGAAACCGCGCTGGAAGGCAAGCTCGCCGCCCAGCGCCACCTCGAAGCGGAAATCGAAACCGGCCGCGAAGCGCACCAGCAGCACACCGAAGCGATGAACGCCGTGCAGGCCGAGGTCTACCAGGTCGGCGCGGAACTCGCGCGGGTCGAGCAGCAGATCCGGCACCACCGGGAAATGCTGGAACGCCTGCAGCACGATCGCGCGGAATCCGAGCGCGCGTGGACGGAGCTCGCCGATCACATCAAGGCCGATACCAGCCAGCACGATGAACTGAAAGCGGCCGTGGCAGAGGCTGAACCGGAGACGGGGCGCCTGCGCGAAGCCGAGGCTCGAGCCGCCCAGGCATTGAACGATGCGGAAGCCGCACACGCCGCGTGGCAGCAGCGCTGGGAGGCCCACAGCGGCCAGACTGCTTCGACCTCGCGTGAAGCCGAGGTCGAGCGCACCCACATCGACCATCTCGACAAGCAGGCGCTGGATCTGTCGCGCCGGCGCGAGGCCTTGCGGAACGAACGCAAGAACTACGACCTGGATGCGTTGACCGCCGGCACCGCGGGCCTCGCCGACGAACACGCATTGCTGAAAACCCAGGTGGATGCGCACGCGCAGGGCCTGGACGGACACAAGGCCGACGCCGAGCGCCTCCTGGGGGAGGAACGCCAGGCCCAGACGTGGCTGGCCGAGGCCAACGCGCAAAAGCAGGACCTGCGCGGGCGGATCGCCTCACTGGAAGCGCTGCAGCGCGCCGCGCTCGGCCGCGACCGTGATGCGGCGCGCGAATGGCTGCAAAAGGTCGGGCTGGCCGACGGCGAACGCCTGGGTGCGCGGCTGAAGGTCAACGGCGGCTGGGAGCGCGCGGTGGAAACCGTGCTGGCCGGCATGCTGGAAGCCGTCCTGGTGGACGATCCCGCAGTCCACGCGGGCGAGCTCGCCGAGGTCGCGAAATCCGACATCACGCTGATTGGCAGCCGTGCAGCGCTCGACCTGGACGTCGCCGGCACGCTGGCCGCCGAAGTGGATGGCCCGGCCGCGGCCCGCGCCTTGCTGGCGAAGGTGCGCACCGCCGGATCGATCGACGAAGCGCGCAACATTGCCTCGACCCTCGCGCCCACCGACACCGTCATCACGCGCGACGGGGTGTGGCTCGGCCCGGGCTTTGCACGCGTCCGGCGCGCGGAAGGCGGGCAGGTCGGCGTGTTGGCGCGCGAGCGGGAGTTGCAGGAAGCCACCACGGAACTCGCCGCGACCGAGAAGCGCATCGCCGACCTCCAGCAGCGGCAGGCCGAAATCCGGGACCAGCGCCGCACCGCCGAGCAGGCGCGCGACGATGCCCAGCGCGACCTGTACAACGCGCATCGGCGCCTGTCGGAACTCGCCGGCGAGATGCAGAGTCGCCAAGGCCGCATCGACAGCGCGCGTGCCCGACTGGAGGCCATCGATACCGAACATGCCGAGGTCGAGAAGGCGCTGGCCGAAAACGAGCAGTTGCTGCAGGCCGCGCGGGCGCGCATGCAATCGGCCGTCGCAAACATGGGCGAGCACGAGCAGGCGCGCGTCGCGCTGGAATCGGAGCGTCGGCATTTGCTGGAGCGTCGCGAGGCCGCGCGTGCCGATGCGCAGGAAGCCTCCGACGCCGCCCATCGCCACGCGATCGCGCTGGAATCCAGGCGCGTGACACTGGCGGCGCTGGAACAATCGCTGGCCCGTATGCGCACCCAGCATGAGCAACTGCAAAGGCATCGCGCGGACCTGGACCGGCGTCTTGCCGAAGGCAGCGACCCGACCGCAGTGCTGGACAACGAACGCCAGGTTTGCCTTGAACAGCGGCTCTCGGTGGACAAGAAGCTGGTCGAGGCCCGTCGGGTGGTCGAGGAATCCGCGAACAGCTTGCGGGAACGCGAGCAGGCGCGGCACGCCGCCGAGCAGACCATGGGCGACGAGCGCGACGCACTGGAAAAGCTGCGCCTGGAAGAGCAGGGCCACCGGCTGCGCGCCGAACAACTGGCCGAAGCGATCACCGAGGCTGGACTGGAAATCGAGCCGTTGCTCGCGAATCTTTCCGACGAGGTACAGCCCGAGGCCTGGCAGGGGAAGATCGCCGACCTCGAAGCGCGCATCGCGCGGCTGGAACCGGTCAACCTCGCCGCGATCACCGAGCACGCCGAAGCCGCGCAACGCAAGGAATACCTCGACGCGCAGATGACCGACCTCACCACGGCCCTCGATACGCTCGAAAACGCGATCCGCAAAATCGACCGGGAAACCCGCGAACGTTTCAAGGACACTTTCGATCGCGTCAATGCCGGCTTCCAGGACCTGTTCCCGAAACTGTTCGGCGGCGGCCACGCTTATCTGGAACTGACCGGCGAAGACCTGCTCGATGCCGGCGTGACGATGATGGCCCGGCCGCCCGGCAAGCGGAACAGCCACATCTCGCTGTTGTCGGGCGGCGAAAAGGCGATGACCGCGGTGGCGCTCGTAATGGCGATCTTCAACCTGAACCCCGCCCCGTTCTGTCTGCTCGACGAGGTGGACGCGCCGCTGGACGAGGGCAACATCGGCCGCTTCAGCCAGCTCGTGCGCGACATGTCCGAAAAGGTCCAGTTCATGGTCGTGACCCACAACAAGGCGACCATGGAAATGGCCTACCAGTTGTGCGGCGTGACCATGCGCGAACCCGGCGTATCGCGCCTGGTGCAGGTCGACCTGGCCGAGGCCGCGAAGCTCGCAGGCCTCGCCGCTTAATCGTAGGGCTTTGCTGCGTTTTGTAGGTTGGGTTGATCCCGGACAAGGTCCGGGAGAAGCCCAACAGCCGCGACATGGATCGAAGATCGTTGGGCTTCGCTGCGCTCAGCG
>DASSNH010000239.1:0-3707 GCA_035701405.1 Rhodanobacteraceae bacterium | reverse complement strand
CGGAACAAGTTCCGGGATCAACCCAACCTACCAAGGTGAGGCCGGAGTGCTCCTGTAGGTTGGTGCTGAGCGCAGCGAAGCCCAACGAGCGCGCAGTCGCCCCGCGCGGCGCGTTGGAAGCATTCACCCGTCTTTCACGCGACGCTCCCGGCTCGCCCGTATGGTGGTTGCTGCGCCCCATTGCGGCAGGCATCGTGGCAGCCAAATCATCGACCAAACTCGTCGTCTATGCCGCCCTGATCGGCAACCTGCTGGTGGCCATCACCAAAACCGCCGCCGCGATGCTGACGGGCAGCTCGGCGATGATGAGCGAGGCCATCCACTCGTTCGTCGACACCGGCAACGAAGTCCTGCTGCTGTACGGCATGCATCGCTCGGCGCGGCGTCCCGATCCCGAGCATCCGCTCGGCTATGGCAGGGAACTGTATTTCTGGAGTTTCATCGTGGCGCTGCTGGTGTTTTCGCTCGGCGCCGGCGTGTCGATCTACGAGGGCATCCTCCACATCCGCAAGCCCGAGCCGATCACCGACCCGCTGATCAACTACGTGGTGCTGGCGCTGGCGCTGGCGTTCGAAGGGACCTCCTGGGTGTTTTCGGTTCGGCAGTTCGTGGCGGCCAAGGGATCGCTGGGCTTCTACGAGGCGTTTCGCCGGAGCAAGGATCCGACATCCTTCACGGTGTTCTTCGAGGACACCGCGGCCCTCCTCGGCATCGCCATCGCGGCCGCCGGCACCTTCGTGGCTACGTCCCTCGATATCGAGGTTGCCGACGGCGTCGCCTCGATTCTCATCGGCGCGGTCCTCGCGGCGACCGCCGCACTGCTCGCGCGCGAAAGCAAGAGCTTGCTGATCGGCGAGCGTGCCGATCGCCGGATCAGCGAATCGATTCTCCGCGTGACCCGGGAAGTGGACCCCGCATTGCAAACCAACGGCCTGTTCACGGTCCAGCTCGCACCGGAGCAGATCGTCGCGGTGCTCAGTCTCGAATTCGCGGACGAGGCACGCGCACCCGAAATCGAGGAACTGGTCACCCGGATCGAACGCAAAGTCAGGGAGGCGCACCCCGAGGTGGTCGCACTGTTCGTCAAGCCGCAAACGCGCAAGGGCTACGAGTCGGATCTCGGCGGAAACATGGGCGACCACGGCCCCCTTCCCGCCCACGCCAGCCCGACGACGCCCCAAAGGTAAGGTCGAGGCGCGCGATGCCGGGGCTCGATCGAGCAGTAAACGAATGGCCTATGGCGTAAACGCGGCGGATCGTGAAAAGTGAACGATTGCCGTTTGCATTCATGGAACCCTGATGCCGCCGTTGCGTCCCGCCGCCCTGCCCTTCGCCTTGTCGCTGATCCTGTTTGCACCGGTCGCCGGCGCACAGGAAGCCAATTCATCGAACCCGCAGCAAACCGACCAGACCACGAAGACCCTTTCGACGATCAACGTCAAGGGCGAGAAGCCCTACGACTGGCGCAAGTACGTCGCGGCCAAGCTGAAGCACCAGATGTCCGAGGTGTCGGGCACCGAGATCACCGTGACCAAGAAGGCCACGGTCACGCACCTCGACCTGCAGCCCACGGTGGTTGGCAACAACCTCGAGCAACTGTTCGCGCGCTCGCCGGGCGTGCAGGTGTCGCAGCAGCCGACGCCGACGCAGTTCAACCTGAGTTACCGGGGTCTCGGCAATCCGCAGGAATCGGAATACGTGCTGGTGATGCAGGATGGCATTCCGCTGGCATCGGACTGGATCGGCTTTCCGACGCTGTACGCGATGCCGCTTTCGCACAGCATCGCCGACATCCAGTTGATCCGGGGCGGTTCGAGCCTGCTGTACGGTCCGGAGCCCGCGCCGGTGATCAACCTCGTGTCCAGGCGTCCCAAACCCGGCACGCCGTTTTCGATCAGCACCGAACAAGTGATCGGCAGCGACAGCCTGTATTCCACCTACAACGTGCTCGAAGGCAGCGCCGGCAAATGGACGTACCGCGCCGACGCCGGTTACGTCCGCAGCGATGGCCCACGCGAGAACGCGCAGTCGCAGATGCGCCAGGCCGACCTGTACGTCGAGTACCGGCCTGACGAAACGCAATATTCATGGCTCGACGTGCACGCGATCGACGCCGATTCGGGCGATCCGGGCCGCCTGAGTTTCCCGCAATGGCAGGCGAATCCCGACGTTACGCCGACGCCATGGAACCGCGATTGGGTGGATCGCTACCAAATCGTGCTGGGCCACCAGCACGAATGGGCGAACGGCTGGCTGCTGATCGGCAAGCTGTGGGCGGGTTACCAGGATCTCGCCAGCCGCGCGGCCAACGGCCCGACCGCGCCCGACCTCGCGCCGCAACCGACACCGACCGGCACCACGCTGCAGGACGAGCAGTTCCGCACGCAGGGGCTGGACGTGCGCGTGCGCAGGAAGTGGGGCCAGGGCAACGCCTTCACCGCGGGCGTGGTCGCGTTCCACGGCGACGATCCGTTCCGGCAATGGGACACTCCCGACCTGTACGTCGATCGCCACGACCGCACCGGCACGCCGCGGCTGCGCCAGCAGCGGCAGTCGAATTACTACGCCGTGTTCGCGGAAAACGTGTTCCGGTTGCCCCATGAAATCCACATCGTGCCGTCGATCCGGCTGGAGAAGGAACGCGTCGCGGTCACCGAAACCGTACGGCCGCCATTCCTGTCGCGCCCGCTGATCGACGAATCCGATTCGCGCACCGTGCCGCTGCTCGGCCTCGGCATCGGCAACGATTTCGGCGCCGGCAACGAAACCTATTTCAACGTGTCGCAGGGGTGGCGGCCGCTGCGCTACTTCGACATGGCCTCGCCGTTCTCGAACGTGGTGCCCGGCCACGCGCCCGATCCGTCCAAGGCGCTGTCTTGGGAAGCCGGCGTGCACGGCGTGCCGCTGACCGGCCTGTACTACGACGTCAGCGTGTTCTGGATCGACTTCAAGAACCGCATCGAGGCGCAGCACATCAACGCCACCGACGTGCTCGAGGTCAACAGCGGCGACACCCGCAGCCGCGGTTTCGAAGGCCAGATCAATTACGACTTCTTCGCGCCGACCGCGCGCTCGGCGGCCGGCGAACACCTGGAAGGCTTCCTCAGCCTCAGCCTGTTGAACGCGCGCTTCACGCAAAGCGTGATCCCGGACCAGGTCGGCAAGGTCCCCGCGTACGCGCCGCGCTACGTCGCCAAGGCCGGCATCACCTGGCGCCAGCAGCAACACTTCAAGGCCAGCCTGACCGCGGTGTCGACCGCCGAGCAGTACTGGCAGGATTCCAACCAGCCGTTCGGCAGCGGCGCAACCTTCATTCCAGCGAAGATTCCCGCGCACACTGTGGTCGATTTCGCGAGCGACTGGCAGGTCACGCCATGGCTGAAACTGCTGGCCGGCGTCAGCAACCTCACCGACCGCCAGTACTACAACCGGGTGTGGCGCACCGGCCTCGAGCCTGCCTACGGCCGCACGTGGTATGCGGGGTTCGAACTGAAGATGTGATAGAGCGGAGAACCTGGGCACGCCAGGCCACCGCACGCGTCGCCATTGCTTTCAATCCCGTCGATGCCCACGGCGTCATCACGCAGGAACGTACGTCAGCCTGATCACGTCCTCGACGATCAAATCGCTGGCGACCAGGCGGAGCCGCGGTCGGGGGCCCGCGAAGAACGGCTTGCCGTGGCCGAGCACGACGGGATGGACGTAAA
>DASSNH010000238.1:0-5440 GCA_035701405.1 Rhodanobacteraceae bacterium | reverse complement strand
GACGCCGTCACCACCCGGTCGGAAACCAGCAGGGTGGTCCCGCTGGCCGCCTTGAACGCGTGGTCGTGGCGGGCGATCTGGACATTGCCGGTCACGCTCTTGACCAACGCGGCATGATCCCGGGCCGCGAAAGCCGGCATCGCCAGGCATGTGAGGCACGCGAGGACCAGCAGAAGCAGATGGCGTTTCATTGGGATCTCCCTGTCCGGAATGGATACACCGCCCCATGATCAGCTTGCACGACCGGTGCCAATCGAACCCCGTCAAATGGGGCAAGGTTCACGTTGTGGTAGGCGCGGGGGTCGCTCACCGAACGCCCCACGAACGGCGTGCCGCGAATCGGCCCCGCCACGCGGCGTCCGGCGACGAGGGGGCACGCCTTGGCGCCGGGCCGGCCGCCATTACCATCGCGCCGACGGCCCCGACGATTGTTCCGGCATGGAATTCCAGCAGATCGTGTTCCTGGTGATCCTGGCGGCGGCGCTGGTCCTGCTGGTCACCGAATGGGTGCGCATCGACCTCACCGGCGTGCTGATCGTGGTGGCGCTGGCCGGCACCGGCCTGCTGAAGCCCGCCGACGCACTCTCGGGCTTCTCCAGCGACCCGGCGATCCTCGTGGTGTCCATGTTCGTGCTGTCGGCGGGGCTGGCGCAGACGGGCGTGACGGGCCTGCTCGGCGCGTGGATCGGGCGCATGGCCGGAGAAAGCATCTGGCGCGCCGTGCTGGTGATCATGCCGTGCGTGGCGTTGATGGCCGCCTTCAGCCACCACTTGATGGTCACCGCGATGATGCTGCCGGTGATCCTCGAGCTCAACCGCTCGCACCACCTGCCGGCCTCGCGGTTGATGATTCCGATGGCCTTTGCGGCGTCGCTGGGCACCACCGTCACGGTGATCGCCGCACCGGCCTTCCTGGTCGCACGCGACCTGCTCGAGCGCGGCGGCGTACCCGACGTCGGCATCTTCTCGATCGCGCCGATGGGCATCGTGCTGACCCTCATCGGCACCGCCTACATCCTGCTGTTCGGACGCTGGCTGCTGCCGAGCCACGAGGGCAGCGGCAGCGGCGAGGATCGCTTCCGCCTGGAGCGCTATTACACCGAACTCGTGGTGCTGGAGTCTTCGCCGCACGTCGGCAAGTCCATGGGCGATTTCGGCAAGGAACATGCCGAGCGCTTCCGTGTGGTGGATTGGCTGCGCCAGGGAAGCTCCCGCCCGAGACCCTGGCGGCGCAAGCTACTGGCTTCGGGCGACCTGCTGCTGGTGCGCGCCAGCCCGGATGAACTGGCGGCGCTGAAGGAGCAGCAGGGGCTCGCGCTGAGCGCCGTGGTGCAATACGGCGAGGAAATCGGGGACGACCGGCGCGCCGCCCGGGAAGACGATGAACGCCTGGTACAGGCGATCGTCGGACCCGACTCCGGACTGGTCGGGCGCACCATCGGCAACGTCGACTTCCTGCAGCGCTACGGCGTCGTCGTGGTCGGACTGTGGCGCAAGCGCGGCTTCATCCGCAAGGAACTGTCCAAGGTGAAGCTCGAGGGCGGCGACCTGATGGTGTTGTGGGGAGACAAGCGTGCGCTGGACGGGCTAGCGCGCGATCCCTCGTTCCTGCTGCTGGTGCCGTTCTCCGGCCGCGCCAGGGTGCGCGGGCGCGGCTGGCTGGCGGCGCTGATCATGGGGCTCAGCGTGGGCGCCGCCGCATCGGGCTTGCTGCCGGTGGCGATCTCGTTCCTGGCCGGTGCCACGGCGATGGTCGTCACCCGTTGCCTGACCTTGCGGCAGGCCTACGAGTCGGTGGAGCTGCGCATCTTCGTGTTCATCGCGGGCGCCATTCCGCTCGGGCTCGCGATGGAACAGACCGGCACCGCGACCTTGTTCGCGGACTGGCTCTCGGTTCTGGTGTCGGGCTGGTCGCCCAGCTGGGTACTGCTTGCGCTGTTCCTGACCGCGGCGCTCTTCACCCAGGTCCTGTCCGACACCGCGACGACGATCCTGCTCGGCCCGGTCGCGCTGGGCCTGGCCAGCCTGCTCGACATGTCGGCCTTCGCGATGGTGTTCAGCGTGGCCATGGGCGCGGTGGCCGCGTTCCTGACCCCGATCGGCCACCACGGCAACCTGCTGGTCTACGAGCCCGGCCACTACCGCTTCATGGACTTCGTGCGCGTGGGTACGCCCCTGACCCTGCTGATGGGCGTCGCCGTGGCATGGCTCGCGCCGCTGCTGTGGCCGGCCGGATGAATCATGGCACGCGTGACGATGCGCCCATGGATATTGACGGCGCTTTAATGCCGGTCCACTAAGCTGCTGGATCCTACGCTCACAAGGAAGACGCATGGCACGCGTAAACGCATTTTTTGCCGTCGCATCCATTGCCTTGCTCGCCGCCTGCGCCACCGCCAGGCAGCAGGCTCCGGCAGTGCCGACGTCGTCCGATTACGCGGCGCGCGCCCACGCCACGCTGCAATCGGCGAGCGGCAGCGATGTCGCCGGGACGCTATCGTTCGTGAACACCGGCGAGGGCGTGCGCATCACGGGCCGCATTACCGGGCTCGAGCCGGACAGCACCCACGGTTTCCACATCCACGAGAACGGGGACTGCGGTGCACCCGATGCCAGCAGCGCCGGCGGGCATTTCAATCCGACGCACCAGCCGCACGGGCATGCCGGACAGGCGGCCAGCCACGCCGGCGATCTGCCCAACCAGCAGGCGAACGCCGACGGCGTCGCCACGGTGGACGTGCTGGCCCATGGCGTCGAACTCGGCACCGGCGGCAGCACCGACATCCTGGACCGCGCGATCATCGTGCATGCCAAGCCCGACGACTACACCAGCCAGCCATCCGGCGATGCCGGCTCGCGCATCGCCTGCGGCGTAATCACCCGCGACTGAAAAAAGGTGACGGAGGCAATAAAGCTGCCTTGATTGCCTCCGTCTCCCTCTTGTTCATCGCAGTGCGCGGCCGAACAGCGCCAGCATTTCGGACCAGCCGCGTTCGGCTGCCGCTTCGTCGTAAACCGGAAAATCCGGCTTCATCCAGCCGTGCGAGGCGCCGCGATAGGTTTCGCAGCGGTAACGCACGCCCGCGTCGTCCAGCGCCTTCGTGAAACGCTCGACCATTTCCGGCGGACAACTGCGGTCGTTGTCGGCAACGGCGATGTACAACTCGGCGCGGATCTTCGGCGCCAGCAGGTGCGGACTCGCCGGATCGTCCGTGGCCAGGCGCCCGCCATGGAAGCTGATCGCGGCCGCGATGCGCTCCGGATACGTGCCCGCCGCCGTGATAGCCATGCCCCCGCCCATGCAGAAACCGACCGTCCCGACCTTGCCGGTGAAGTCGTCGCGCGTGTCGAGGTGGCCCAGCAGCGCCTCGGTGTCCTGCGCGGCCCTGGCATTGTCGGTGGTCGCCATGAGCGGCCCGACCATGCCGCGGAAGTCGCCGGCGAAAGCTTCCTTCGGATCCAGCGGACCGTACGCGCCGTAGCGATAGAAGAGGTCCGGCACCAACACGACGTAGCCGCCGCCGGCGAGGCGTTCGCCGATTTGCATCAAAGCCGGGCGGATGCCAAAGGCGTCCATGTACACGATCACCGCCGGCCACGGACCTTCACCGCCGCGCGTGAAGACATGCACCGGGCATTGCCCATCGCGCGTGCCTACGGTGACCTCCTCGTGCTTCATCATGCGTGCTCCCGTTGCCACGAAAGATGTGGTGTCGCCGCGACGAACGCCACGCACGCATCCGGGCCATGATAGCGCCTGGCAAATGCCCGCCCCTGATCGCCGTCCCGGCGCGGGCCGGGATCGCGGCCCGCGCGGCATGATGTGGCACGTGGTGCGCAATGCCACGAGAATCCGCGGCGAAGCCGCATTCCTGCAACGCGGCCGGCCTGCTTTTGTAGATTGGCGCTGACCCCGGGCTTGACCCGGGGGAAGCCCGACGAAGGGTGCCTTCCGTTCGATCACGCCGAGGTGATGCCATGCTGCGATTGCCCAACCTGCTTCCGTTCCTAGTCCTGGCGCTGACCTGTGGCGCCGCCAGCGCGGCAGAAACGAAGCCCTTCTTTACCCTGCACGAGGTCGGCAAGGGTGTCTGGGCCGCTATCGCGGTCTCCGGCAGCGGCGCCGGCAGCAACTCCGGCTTCATCGTCGGCGATGACGGCGTGCTGGTGGTGGACAGCTTCGAGGACGCCGACGCGGCGAAGGCGCTGTTGAACGTCATCCACGAGAAGACGTCCTTGCCGGTGCGTTACGTCGTCGACACCCACTACCACCTCGATCACGTCGCCGGGAATGGCGTCTACCAGGCCGCGGGTGCCGTGGTCATGGCGCAAGCGAACGTGCGCGCGTGGGAACGGACCGAAAACCTCAAGTTCTTCGGGGACGAGATCACGCCGGCACAGCGAAAGATGGTGCGGTCCTACGTGCTGCCAGGCGTCCTCTACCAGGACGGCATCGACGTGTACCTCGGCAGCCGCAAGGTCGTGGTGCGGGTGTTGCCTGGACATACCGGCGGCGATTCGGTCGTGGTCGTACCCGACGCAGACGTGGTGTTCACCGGCGACCTCTTTTGGGACCACAGCCTGCCGAACCTGATCGACGCGAACACCCTCGCGCAGATCCACACCAACGGTGTGTTCCTCACCGACTACCCGACCGCCACCTTCGTGCCGGGCCACGGCGATATCGGCAAGGCCTCCGACGTCCGCGCATTCCGCGGCTACCTCGTGGCACTGCGGCAGGCGATCACGACAGCCGAGCACAAGGGCGAATCCGGAACGGCGTTGCACCAGGATGTGCTGCACCAGCTGCAAGGCACCTACGGCACCTGGAACTACTTCGACCATTTCGCGCCACGCAACATCACGCAGACGATCGCGGAACTCGCCGGCAAAAAGCCCCTGCCGGAACCCGTGCCCTAGCAACCGGCCTGGCTTTGCCAACCTGCGTCGGCTTTTGTAGGTTGGCGCTGGGCGCAGCGAAGCCCAACAACGCAAAAACCAAGGACGTGCCGCTTGCGTGCGAATTCCGCCTTCGTGGGGCTTCCGCCCAATGAAGCCCGGCGCCAGCGCCAACCCGCATCGGCTTTTCGTAGGTTGGCGCTGAGCGCAGCGAAGCCCAACGGGGCGGGTCGGCGGCGTCGCAATGCTCCCGCGCCCCCGTACCCCGTCCCCCAGCCGGCACGCGCGCGCGACCCGATTATCGGTTATGCTTGCCGGGCAGCGCTTGGGGCAACTTCGGATGCACTGCACACCTTGCGGCGAGTTCGCCCCACTCGATGCCGTAATTCATCCACAGTTCTCAAAGGTTATGTGTAATGTCGGATCGACAGAGCGGCACGGTCAAATGGTTCAACGATGCCAAGGGCTTCGGCTTCATCACCCCGGAAAGTGGTGACGACTTGTTCGTCCACTTCCGCGCCATCCAGGGCGACGGTTTCAA
>DASSNH010000237.1:0-32624 GCA_035701405.1 Rhodanobacteraceae bacterium | reverse complement strand
CGACCGCGGCGCAGCCAAGCCGCTCGAAGGCGTAGCCGATCAGCAGCAGTTTGCAGGCGGTATTCACCGGACTGCGCTGGCGGCTGCGCGCGTACCACGTATGGCCGATCAGGAGGCGCGGGGTTTCCGCGTCGAAGCCATAATAGCGGGTGCTGCCCACGAGCGCGCCATCGCGCTTGTCGCGCACCGCGAACGGCAGCGAGTCGCCCGCAGCCTGCATCGCCAGCGCCGTCTCGACGTAGGCTTGCATCGCATCCGGTGGAGGTACGTAGGTCACCCGGAGGTTCCAGAGCTCGCCGTCCGCGGCGGCGGCTTCCAGGCCCGCGACGTGGTCGAGTGAAAGCGGTTCCAGCGCGACATGGCCATCCTGGAGGACGGTTGGAATCAGTTCGGTCATGTCATGACGGCTCGCCGGACGGGTCCGGGCGGACACTTCCGCCGGGTCCCGGGCAAGCGGCACGGCCTGCCCTACGCATCGAGGTCCGGAATCAGCTTGTCCTCGAAGTACGCGATCATGTCCTTGAGCTTCAGCTTGCGCTTCTTGAGCCGGCTCAACTGCAACTGGTCGCAGCTGGGATCGCCCACCAGCTTCGCGATCGCCGCGTCCAGGTCGCGGTGCTCCTCGCGCAGCTCCGCGAGACGGCGGATCAGCGTGGCGGGATCGTTGCCGGGTTGCATGGCGCGAGTGTAGCGCCGGCGCCCGCGCCGCTACACTGGCCGGCTCATGTCCGCCACCCATGTCCAATCGGTTCCCGGCCGCAAGCAGGCCCACGAGGCCGCGCGCCTGGCCAAGCGCCTGCGCCACGCCGTCGGCCGCGCGATCGCCGACTACAACCTCGTCGAGGACGGCGACCGCGTGATGGTATGCCTGTCGGGCGGCAAGGATTCCTGGACCCTGCTGGACCTGCTGCTCTCGCTCAAGGCCAAGGCGCCGGTGCGGTTCGAACTGGCCGCGGTGAACCTGGACCAGAAGCAGCCCGGATTTCCCGGACACGTGATCCCGGACTATTGCCGCGAACGCGGCGTGCCCTTCCATGTGATCGAGCAGGACACCTACAGCGTGGTGACGCGGGTGGTGCCGGAAGGCAGGACGATGTGCAGCCTGTGTTCACGGCTCCGGCGCGGTGCGCTGTATGCCTTCGCCGAACGCGAGGGCTTCACGAAGATCGCGCTCGGCCACCACCGCGACGACATCCTCGCGACGTTCTTCCTGAACCTGTTCCATGGCGGCACCCTCAAGGCCATGCCGCCCAAGCTCCTGTCCGACGATGGCCGGCACCTGGTGATCCGGCCTCTCGCCTACTGCCGTGAGTCCGAGATCGCCGAGTACGCCACCGAACGCGCGTTTCCGATCATCCCCTGCAACCTGTGCGGTTCGCAGGAGACCCTCCAGCGCAGGCAGGTCCGCAAGATGCTGGATGGTTGGGAACGGGAGCATCCCGGCCGCAGCGAGACCATGTTCCGGGCGCTCCGCCACGTCGCGCCGTCGCAGTTGGCCGATCGGGAACTGTTCGATTTGGCCGGGCTCGGCGCGCGGGGTGAGACAGCGCGACCGGACACTCATGCCTGGCTTTCGGGCGACGCGGGCGCGGGGGACGGGTAACGGGGCGCGAGCCCCCCTGCGCGCGTTCCGCCGAAGCCCGTCCTTGCACCCCCACGACCCATCCCAATCCCGGCTCCACCATGTTCTTCCGCAACCTCACGCTGTTCCGTTTCTCGGCCTCCGCGGCCAAATCCCTGAAGGACCTGGACGCGGCCCTGGCCGACCACGTCTTGCGCGCCTGCGGGCCCCTGGAGGTCGCGACCCGTGGCTTCGTGTCGCCCTTCGGGCCGGATTCCGAGGTCCTGAGCCACGCAGTCGGCAAGGCCACGCTGGTGACCCTGGGCACCGAGGAAAAACTGCTGCCGGCGGCGGTCGTCAACGCCGAGCTGGGCGCGCGGCTGCGCAAGGAGGCCGCGCGCCGGGGCCGGCCGGTCGGCGGCCGGCAGCGGCGGGCCATCAAGGCCGAGGTGCTGGACACCCTGCTGCCCCAGGCGTTCGTGCGGCCCTCGCGGCTGAACGTCTACCTGGAGGCCAAGAGCGGCTGGCTGGTCCTCGACACGGCCAGCCGCAAGGCCGCGGAGGGGGCCTTGACGGCCCTGCGCGAGGCGCTCGGGAGCTTCCCGGCCCAGCCACTGGCGGCGGCCGAGACCCCGCGGGCCCTGATGACTGATTGGCTCGCCTCTGGCAAGCTGCCGGAGGGGCTGGCCTTCGGCGACGAATGCGAGCTGCGCGATCCCGCGGGGGGCGCGGTGATCCGCTGCCGCCGCCAGGAGCTTGAAAGCACCGAGGTCAGGGCGCATCTGAAACAGGGCAAGCAGGTGTTCCAGCTCGGCTTGCAGTTCGAGGACCGCGCCAGCTTCACGCTCGGCGAGGATCTTGTGATCCGCAAGTTGCGATTTCTCGACGTCGTGCAGGATTCGCTCGACGCCGACGGGCGCGATTCGGCGGAAGCGGAGCTGGACGCGCGCTTCGCGCTGATGACGCTGGAACTTGAGCGGTTGTTTGCCGGTTTGGAAAAGTGGTTCGGGCTGCAACGCCCGGACGCGAAGGACGCATAGCGGTTTGCGGAGCCGCATCGGGCACGACAATGACGGGCGAATGGCTGGAACTCGCGGGCAGGGGCGGGACCATCAAGGTCCTGAAAGCCATGCACCCGCGCGCGCGCCGGCTGCGCCTGTCG
This sequence comes from Rhodanobacteraceae bacterium, assembly GCA_035701405.1. Lineage (GTDB taxonomy): Bacteria > Pseudomonadota > Gammaproteobacteria > Xanthomonadales > Rhodanobacteraceae > 66-474. Next base: position 29,901 of record DASSNH010000237.1, on the reverse strand, counting down.
GTTACGCCGCATGGCGCGCGGGTTTCGTATCCGCGCGGTACCCACCCGGCGCAGATCTACTCCTTCCTGCGGGAAAACAGCGACTGGCTGGAACGCAAGCTGTCGGAAATGCGGGTGCCGCGCCGCGGTCCGCCGCCGCTGCGCGCCGGGGTGCCCACGCTGATCCCGCTGCGCGGCGAAAGCGTCGAGCTTACCTGGCGGGAAAGCGAGTACCCGCGCATCGAGGACCGCGGCGACGAACTCCGCCTGCACGTACCGCGCCCGTTCACCCACGCGATGCCGGCCGCGCGCAACCTGCTAGCGACATTCCTCGAAACGCGGATGCGCCGCGACCTCTCGCGCTGGATGGCGCACGCGGTCGAAAGGCTGGACGTCGCGCCGACCGGCATGCGGATCAAGCCACTGAAGAGCCTTTGGGGCAGCCTCGACGCCCGCGACCGCATCACCCTGGATCTTGCCCTCGCATTGGCGCCGCCGGCCGCGCTGCGTTACGTGCTGGTGCACGAAATGTGTCACCTGAAGGTCCGCAGCCATGCGCCGCGCTTCTGGGCACGGGTCGAATCGTTGATGCCCGGTTACCAGGCGCAGCGCGACTGGCTGCGCGAACACGGCGCGATCCTCAAGGCCGAAATGGAGCGGTTGATCGCGCCATCACCGTAGCCGTGACGGTGATTGCAAACAAGTGACTTGATTCGCTCGTCAGAAACTTCCTGGACGCGGATCAACGCCGATGAACTCGGATATGGAGTTCATTGATTGGTGCTTCTCCGCGTTTATCCGTGTCGAAGCTCCTTGTCGCTCATCTGCGAGAGCCCGATGGCCGCGGGCTGAGCGAAACGAATTCGAGACGGGAGCGGGCACCGCGGCGTTCACTTCATCGCGAGCGCGACCACCATCCCCAGCCATACCATGCCGCCGACCCAGTTGTTGTTGCGGAACGCCGCGAAACAGGCATCGCGCTCGCGCCAGCGCATGCTCCAGAGTTGCCAGGCGAACAGCAGCAGCGCGACGCCGAGCCCGGCGAGGAACGGCCATTCGAGCTGCGCGCGCTGGCCCACCAGCAGCAGGGTGAACAACAGCGTCGCCATCAGGATGCCGAGGATCGGCAGGTCCGCATCACCGAACAGGATCGCGGTGGATTTCGCGCCGGCGCGAAGATCGTCTTCGCGATCGACCATGGCGTACTCGGTGTCGTAGATGGTCGAGAACAACACGTTGCCGAAGAACAGCAGCCAGCACACCGGCGGCAGTCCATTCGTGATCGCGGCGAACGCCATCGGGATGCCCCAGCCGAACGCCGCGCCCAGCACCACCTGCGGGAGGTGCGTGTAGCGCTTCGAGAACGGATACAGCGCGGCCAGCGCGGCCCCCGCGAACGAAAGGTAGATCGTCAGCGTATTGGTGAACGCCAGCACCAGCGCGAAGCCCAACAGGCACAGCCCGACGAACACCATCACCGCCTCGCGCGGCTTCACCCGTCCCGCGGCGATCGGCCGTCCGGCGGTGCGCTGGACCCGCGGATCCAGCTTGCGGTCGGCGAAATCGTTCATCGCGCAACCCGCGGCGCGCATCACGAACACGCCGACGGTGAAGACGACCAGGAATTTCCACGGCGGGAATCCGTCCGCCGCCAGCCACAGCGCCCACCAGGTCGGCCACAGCAGCAGCAGCGCGCCGATCGGACGGTCCATCCGCACCAGCACCAGCAGATCCCTGGCCTTGTCGCGCCAGCCGATCGGCAGCGCCCGCAGCAGGAACTCGATCGTGCGCGTGGAACGCGGCGAGGCGTCGGCGGGGCGCGAGGTGTCGGGCGCCCCGGCCGGTTGCAATTCCGGCGCCCGCAGGTCGAGCAGCGGCAATTCCTGCTGGGTTACAGGATGCGCGGGCCGGGATTCGCGTCGGGTGCGGGCGGGCTTGCGGGGCATGGAGTGGGCGGCGTCGTGGTGGATCGACCTCGTGCCTATCGTCGCACGGCGGCCGCGGAGCCTGCACCTCCGGCCTGGCTGGAGCGGAAGCCGCAGCGCATCGCCGGGGACCATCGGCACACCCAACCGGCAGGCTGTGCCGTTATCCTCGGTCGGTTCTAGCGCAACCGGGGCTACGCGATGAACCTGTTCCAGAAGATGATCCGCCACAAATCGGTCGAGCAACTGCAGGCCGACGCGGGCGGCAGCCAGGATTTTCGCCGCACCATGGGGGTGTGGCAGCTCACCGCGATCGGCGTCGGCGCCATCGTCGGCGTCGGTGTGTTCGTGCTCGCGCCGCACGAAGCCGCGTTGCACGCGGGCCCCGCGATCGTCATCAGCTTCCTGATCGCGGGCATCGGCAGCGCATGCGCGGCACTGTCCTATGCGGAATTCGCCGGGATGATCCCGGTCACCGGCAGCGCCTATACCTACGGCTATTCGGTGCTCGGGGAATTGCCGGCCTGGATCATCGGCTGGGATCTGCTGATTGAATATGCATTGATCGTGGCAGTGGTGGCCGCCGGCACGTCCAATTACCTGCAGTCGCTGATCCAGCAGATCACCGGCTGGCAATTGCCCGTGTACCTGCAGGGCGCCTACGGCGAAGGCGACGGCATGATGTTCAACCTGTGGGCGGCGGTGGTGGCGCTGCTGATCGCCGGCCTGCAGATCTTCCGCACCGAAATCGGCGCCCGCTTCAACACCGTGGTGGTTGCGCTGAAAGTGGTCGGCGTGGTGATCGTGATCGTGGTGGGTGCGTTCTACGTCAACCCGGACTTGTGGCACCCGTTCGTTCCGGCGGTGGTCGAACATGCCGACGGCACCTCGCAGTACGGCTGGGCCGGCGTGATGGCGGCGGCCAGCATCGTGTTCTTCGCCTGTTTCGGTTACGACACCCTGACCACCGCGGCCGAGGAATCCAAGAATCCGCAGCGCGACCTGCCGTGGGCGGTCGTGCTGTCGCTGGTGGTGGCGATGGCGATGTATTTCGGGGTGTCGCTGGTGCTGACCGGCATGGTGCACTACACCGATCTCAACGTGCCGGCACCGGTGAGCGCGGCCTTCCAGGAACGCGGGCTGCACTGGATCGGCGGCATCATCAACGTGGCGGCGGTATGCGGCATCGCCAGCGTGGTGTTCGCGTTCATGCTCGGCGCTGCGCGCATCTGGTTTGCATTGTCCCGGGACGGGCTGCTGCCGCGCTGGTTCGCCAAATCGCACCCGAAATACGGCACCCCGTATCGCACCACCGCGATCCTGGGCGTGGCCACCGCGGTCACCGCCGGCTTCGTGCCGCTGACCGAGCTGGCCAAGCTGGTCAACATCGGCACGCTGTCGGCGTTCATCCTCATCTGCACCTCGGTGCTGGTGCTGCGCATCCGTCGGCCCGACCTGGAACGCCGCTTCCGTACCCCCGCCTTGTGGCTGCTGGCGCCCCTGGGCGTGGTGTTCTCGCTGTTCCTGATCATCGGCTGGCCGTGGGTCACGAACGGCGAGTTCCACCTGATCGGCGGGCTCGATCGCGACACCTACATCCGCTTCCTCGTCTGGATGCTGATCGGCTTCGTGATCTATTTCGGCTACGGGATTCGCCATAGCGCGCTGAACCGCGTGGAATGAGCCGTCGCGGCGAGCGGGCTTGTGGGGGCGGCGGCGCGACACCATCTCGGTGATGTCTGCCGCGCCCGGCCGTCCCTGCGGCGCCGCGTTCACCATTGCGAGGTGCTCCCGATGATCGATCTGTACTACTGGCCGACGCCGAACGGCCACAAAATCACGCTTTTCCTCGAAGAGGCCGGCGTCGACTACGCGATCAAGCCCGTGGACATCGGCAAGGGCGCGCAATTCGAACCGGGCTACCTTGCGATCTCGCCCAACAACAAGATGCCGGCGATCGTCGACCACGATCCCGCCGGCGGCGGCGCGCCGATCAGCGTGTTCGAATCCGGCGCGATCCTGATGTACCTCGCGGACAAGGCGGGCAAGTTCATTCCCGCGGATGCGCGCGGCCGCGTCGAGTGCCTCGAATGGCTGTTCTGGCAGGTGGGCGGCCTCGGCCCGATGCTCGGGCAGTACGGGCACTTCCACGTGTACGCGCCGGAGAAGCTTCCCTATGCGATGGAGCGTTACCGCAAGGAAGCCGAGCGGCTCCTCGACGTGCTGGATCGCCGCCTCGCCGGGCGCGCATTCATCACCGGCGACGACTACAGCATCGCCGATATGGCGTGCTATCCGTGGATCGATCCGTATTCGAAGGCGCCGCTCGACCTCGAGCCATTCGCCGACGTGCGCCGCTGGCGCGATGCGATCGCCGCACGCCCCGCGACGGCACGTGCGTATGCCCGCGCAACGGAGGCCAATCCGTCCGCCGGCCAGCCGATGTCGGACGACGAAAAGAAGATCCTGTTCGGGCAGGGCGCGCGCAGCCGCTGACCGCGCCTGTGCCATCCGGCCTATGCATGCCGGCGCGGGCGGTGTTAGGTTCGACGGTTTACATACTCGCGGAGTGCCCGCATGTTTCTGCATCGCCGTTGGTCCTCGCCGGTTCGCCTGGCCGCCCTGTTCGCGTTGAGCCTCGCCGGCATGGGCTTCGGCGGCGCGGCGTTCGCGGACGCCGCGGACGCGCACATCCCGCCGCCGCAGGACACGCCGTATCCCGGCACGCTCCAGGTCCATGTCGACGCCAGCGACACCCGGCAGGGCATCTTCCGCGTCCACGAAACGATCCCGGTCGAACCCGGTGAACTGACGCTGCTGTACCCGAAGTGGCTTCCCGGCGCCCATTCGCCGTCGGGTCCGATCGACATGCTCGCGGGATTGAAGGTCGCCGCCGGCGGCGAGCCGCTCAGGTGGAAACGCGACAAGTACGACGTGTACGCGTTCCGCGTGGACGTGCCGCAGGGCGTTTCCAGCATCGACGTGGACTTCCAGTTCCTCTCGGGGCGCGGCAAGTTCGGCTTCATCCAGATGACCGACAAGATGCTGTCGCTGGAATGGAACGCCGTGTCGCTGTATCCGGCCGGCCACTTCTCGCGGCAGATCAGGGTGCTGCCCAGCGTCACGTTCCCGGCCGGCTGGCAGTTCGGCACAGCGCTCGAGGAACAGTCGCGATCGGGCGACACCGTCACCTTCGAGCCGACGACCTACAACACGCTGGTCGATTCGCCGATCTACGCCGGCAAGTACTTCAAGCGCCTCGACCTCGATCCGGGTGCCAAGGTGCCGGTGCACCTCGACGTGTTCGCCGACGCGCCAAAGGACCTCGAGGTCACCCCCGGGCAGTTGCAGGTGCACCGCAACCTGGTCAGCCAGGCCTACAAGCTGTTCGGCTCGCGCCACTACGACCACTACGACTTCCTGTTCTCGCTGTCGGACCAGTTGAGCGGCAACGGCCTCGAGCACCACCAGTCCAGCGAGGACGGCATGGGGCCGGACTACTTCACGAACTGGGACGACAACGCTCCCAACCGCGATCTCCTGGCCCACGAATACACGCATTCCTGGAACGGCAAGTTCCGTCGCCCTGCCGATCTGTGGACGCCGAGCTTCAACGTGCCCATGGGCGATTCGCTGTTGTGGGTGTACGAGGGCCAGACCCAATACTGGGGCTTCGTGCTGACCGCGCGTGCGGGCATGTGGACGCCGGAACAGTTCCGCGATGCGCTGGCGATGGTCGCCGCGAACTACGACCGCAACCGGCCGGGCTTCCAGTGGCGCACCCTGGAAGACACCACCAACGATCCGACCGCCGCGCACCGCGCGATGCTGCCATACCGGAGCTGGCAGATGAGCGAGGAGTACTACTCGGGCGGCCAGATGATGTGGCTGGCGGTGGACGCGAAGATCCGCTCGCTGACCCGCGGCCGCAAGTCGCTGGACGACTTCGCCAAGGCCTTCTTCGGTGTCGACAACGGCAGCTTCGTCACGAACACCTACACCTTCGACGACGTCGTCGCCGCACTGGACGGCGTCGTGAAGTTCGACTGGAAAGGCTTCCTCGATCGCTACGTCGATGAGCTCGAGCCGCCCTTCACCAAGGGACTGGAGGCGACTGGCTGGAAGCTCGTCTATACCGACGAGGAGAGTCCGTACGAGAAGCAGTACGAAAGCCAGGACGAATCGCCGCGGCACATGTACAACTTCACGTATTCGATCGGACTCACGCTGACCAAGGACGGCGGCATCAACGACGTGCGCTGGGGCGGTCCCGCATTCGAGGCCGGGATCGGCTCGGGCGGGGAAGTGGTTGCCGTGAACGGCCAGGATTACAAGGCCGCCGTGTTGAAGCAGGCGATCACCGCGGCCAGGGATTCGAAGCAGCCGATCGAATTGCTGATCAAGTACCAGGGCGAATACGCCACCGTGCCGGTCGATTACCACGGCGGACTGCAGTATCCGCACCTCGTGCGGATCAAGGGCACGCCGGATTACCTGTCGCAGATCATCAAGGCCAGGAAGTGAGCGGGAGCAACGCCATGGCGCCATCGAATACACACAATCGACGCACCCTTTGCCTCACCGCCGCGCTGGCCGCGGCGCTCGCGACCGCGTCGTTCACCGGCACGGCCATGGCCGATGCCGCCGACGCACGCATCCCGCCGCCGCAGGACACGCCCTACGCCGGCACCATCAAGATCGTCGTGGATGCCAGCGACACCAGCCAGGGCATCTTCCGCGTGCACGAAACCATTCCCGTGCAAGCGGGTGAGTTGACGCTGCTGTATCCGAAATGGATCCCCGGCAATCATTCGCCGACGGGGCCGATCGACAAGGTGGCGGGCCTCACGATCACGGCAGGCGGCAAGCCGCTCGCCTGGACCCGCGACAAGTACGACGTCCATGCGTTCCATGTCGACGTGCCGCACGGCGTGTCGAGCATCGACGTGGAATTCCAGTTCCTGTCGGCGCGTTCGCACGCCGAGGGGCCGATCGAAATGACCGGCAAGATGCTGGACCTCGTATGGAGCAAGGTGTCGCTGTACCCCGCCGGGCACTACACCCGCGACATCGCCTTCGCGCCGAGCGTCACGCTGCCCGCCGGCTGGCAGTTCGGAACGGCGCTGAAAGTTGCCCATCAGGACCGGCAGTCGCAGTCGGGCAATACCACGACGTTCGAGCCGACCACCTACAACACGCTGGTCGACTCGCCGATGTACGCGGGCAAGTATTTCAAGCGCGTGGACCTCGACCCGGGCGCCAAGGTGCCGGTGCACATGGACATCGTGGCCGACGCGCCGAAAGACCTCGAGATCACGCCCGAGCAGTTGCAGTTGCATCGCAACCTCGTGGCCCAGGCGTACAAGCTGTTCCACTCGCACCATTACGACCACTACGACTTCCTGTTCTCGCTGTCGGATGAGTTGAGCGGCAAGGGCCTCGAACACCACCAGTCCAGCGAGGACGGCGCGCGCCCCGAGTACTTCACCGACTGGAAGAACAACGTGGCCGGGCGCGACCTGCTGGCCCATGAATACACGCATTCCTGGAACGGCAAGTTCCGTCGCCCGGCCGATCTGTGGACGCCCAACTTCAACGTGCCGATGGGCGATTCGCTGCTGTGGGTGTACGAAGGCCAGACACAGTACTGGGGCTACGTGTTGACCGCGCGCTCGGGCCTCTGGACGCCCGACCAGTTCAAGGAAGCGCTGGCGCTGGTCGCGGCGAGGTACGACCGCGGTCGCACGGGCTTCGCCTGGCGCACGCTCCAGGACACCACCAACGATCCGACCATCGCGCAGCGCGCGCCGTTGCCGTACCGCAACTGGCAGATGAGCGAGGAGTACTACTCCGCGGGCCAGCTCCTGTGGCTGGCGGTGGATGCGAAGATCCGCTCGCTGACCCACGACAGCAAGTCGCTGGACACCTTCGCCAAGGCCTTCTTCGGCGTCGACAACGGCAGCTTCCTGACCAGCACGTACACGTTCGACGACCTGGTGGCCGCGCTGGACGGCGTCGCGAAGTACGACTGGGCCAACTTCCTGCGCTCGCGCCTCGACGCGCACCAACCGCCGCTGGACGGCATCGAGGCGGCGGGCTGGAAACTGGTCTACAACGGCGAGGAAAGCGATTTCCAGAAGCAGATCGCCAAGCGCTACCACGCCCAGCGCAGCTTCCTGTTCTCGATCGGCCTTGCCATCGGCAAGGATGGCGACATCAACGACGTGCGCTGGAATGGTCCCGCCTTCAAGGCCGGCGTCGGTTCGGGCGAGAAGCTGGTGGCGGTCAACGGCCAGGCCTACAAGTCCGGGGTGCTGGCCGATGCGATCAAGGCCGCCCAGGACGACAAGTCGCCGATCGAATTGCTGCTGGAATACCAGGGCCACTACAAGACCGTGCCGGTCGATTACCACGGCGGCCCGCAGTATCCGCACCTGGTGCGCATCGAGGGCGCTCCGGATTACCTGTCGCAGATCATCAAGGCGAAATAGACGGGGGCCCGCCCGAAATCGCTGTTGCGACGCCTTCGATGGCGCCGGGGACTTCCCTGACCGGCGACGCCGGGTTACGCGAGAGGCTGGACAAGCCGGCGATCGGGAACGACCGCACGCATGCGTGCGCGCAGCGCGCGTTCTTCTTCCGGCGACAGCGCTTCCAGCAACGTGACTTCCCCGGCCACCCGGATCGCCACCGGCAATCCGTCGCGGTAAGCGATCCGCGAAGCGGCGACCGCGGGCACCCTCGGGCCGGCGACCACGTCGCCGACAAGGTTCAGTGGATCCGCGCCGCTGACGGCTACCAGCGCTCCGTCGTGTTCGCGTTTGCGCACGCGACGCAGGACCTCCACGGCTTCGGGCAACGCGAACTGTTCGCCCACCATGCCTTCCACGAAACGGCCGCCGCGGATTTCGCCGCGCGCTTCCAGGCGCTGGTAGACGCGGCGCAGATCGCGCCACGGCGGCAGCCAGGCGGCCTCGCGTTGCAGCAGCTTCCAGAACAACACGCCCCAGCGGCGCAGTAGCGTGCGCGCGATGTGCTCGATGTGTTCTCCCTCGCCTGGGTGCGCGGGAGGGGCGGGGTCGCCGCGCCGGATCAGGCTCCAGCGTCCCGCATCTTCGATACCGTTCAACATGTGCCGCGCGAGTCGACGCTGGCGAGCGCCCCGGCGTTTGGCGGTCGGCAACAGCAGGGCGCGCAGGCCGGCGAAGCTGTCCGCGCCGACCATGCCGGCGCCGACCAGTTCGCCCAGCGCGTCTTCCAGCTCCACCTTCAACAAACGCGTGCCGTCGGCAATCTCCCCGAAGAACGACGCGCCATGCCGGGAGAGGAATTCCACGACGGCTTGCGCGCGTGACGACAAGGCGGGCGCTTCGCCCGCAGACTGCGCGCCGATCGCATTCCAGGTCGCCAGCTGCTTGCGTGGCAGCAGCACGATCGGCGAAGCGCGCACGGGGGACGCATGCGCACCCCCCGATGCCGCGCGCAGCCGCGTCCACGCGATTCGTCCCGATCCGCACAGGGCGTCCAGCCATGCGATGTCGTAGCCGGCCACGCGCGCGGGCAGCAGTTGCGACTCCCAGGCACCGGCCGCGGCCTCGAACCCTTCCAGTTGCGCCAGCACCCCGGCCAATGCGTCGGGGCCACGCAGGCGCGCACCCGGCGAAACGTGTTGCCAGTCGGCGAGGAACCGCATGAAGTCGCGCGGCGCTACCGGTTCGATCTCGCGACGCAAGCGCTGCAGGGTGCGCCGATGGATACGCGCCAGCAGGTGCCGGTCGCACCATTCCTCGTCGTACGCGCCCGGGGTGAAGCGACCGCGCATGGCGCCGCCTTCGCGCTCCAGCGCGGCGAGCGCAATGGCGATGTCGCTGTCACTTGCGCCGAACGTTTGTGCCAATTCGCCGACTCGTGTCGGTCCGACACAGCCCAGCCTTCCGCGCACGATATCGAGCAGCGCATCCTCGCGCGACCAGTTCCTTGCGGCGAATTCCGCCGGTGCCTCGATTGCCGGTTGCATGGCCGCATCCGGATGGATCGCGCGCCACATCGGCAGCATTTCGGCGGCGACCCACAAACAAGCCCTCTCGCCCTCGCCTTTGCGGGCGAGAGGGAGCTTGAGCAGCATCCGGGTCGCCCGGTTCGCCCGCACCAACTCTTCCAGATGGTCGTTCCATCCGACATCGTGCGCAGCTTCGCCATCCGTAATGGCACCGAGCGCCAGCAATGCTTCGTGCATCTCGTCGGCGTCGCGCGGTTGCGGCCACGCTTCCTCGCGCACCGCGGCGATTGCGTCCGCGTCGAGCTTGCCGAGGTCTTCCGCGCGACCTGCGTCGGTGAAGCCACGCGAAACCACGGCCTGGGTGCGGCGCTCTTCCAGCGGGGCATCATCCAGATACGCGTACGGCCGCGCGCCCAGCACTTCCGCGCACAACGACGATGGTGCGGTGAGATCGCGGGCTACGATCGTCACTTCCCCGGCCTCGAGTTTCCTCAGCAGCGCGACCAGACCTTCCAGGTCCATCGCGTCGTACAAGCAATCCTGCAGGGTCTGCTCGACCAGCGGGTGGTCCGGAATCTTGCGTTCACCCACGATGTTTTCGAGGCACGCGACCTGGTCGGGGAACACGGTCGCCAGGAGGTCTTCCGATTTCATGCGCTGGATCTGCGGCGGCACCTTCGCGCCGCCCACGAACCGCGGCAGCGCCAGCGCGGAGCTGGCGTTCCAGCGCCAGCGCAACGCGAACATCGGTGCATCCAGCAGCGCCTGCGTCAGCACGCCGCGCACGCTGTTCGAATGCAGGTAACGCGAAACTTCCTCCAGCGGAAAACTGTGGCTGGTCGAGAGCGATAGCACGATGGCGTCTTCGGTGGCCGCCGCCTGCAATTCGAAGTTGAAGGTGCGGCAAAAGCGCTTGCGCAGCGCCAGGCCCCACGCGCGATTCAGGCGGCTGCCGTAAGGCGAATGGATCACCAGTTGGGTGCCGCCCGATTCGTCGAAGAAGCGCTCCATCGCGAGCATGGCATGCGTCGGCAGCACGCCGAGTTCGGTGCGCGCGGCCTGGTAATACTCGAGCAATTGTTTTGCCGCGGGCTCGACCACGCCGACCTCGTCGCGGAGCCAGACGAGCGCGGCTTGTGCTCCCTCTCCCCCAACGCTTTCATTGGGGGAGAGGGCTGGGGTGAGGGGGGTGAGGCTTCGGTCAGCCGCGGAGCCGCCGGATTCGGCGACATCCTGCCCCCTCACCAGCGCTACGCGCTCGGCCTGCGGCCGCCTCTCCCCAAACGATGCAGCCGTTTGGGGGAGAGGGCTTTCTGATAGCCGCGCCGAAATCTCTTCCCGCAACCGCGATACCGCCCACGACAGTTCATCGCTCCGCCCGGGCGCTTCGCCGAGCCAGAACGGAATCGAAGGCGGCGCGCCGTGTGCATCCTCCACGCGCACGCGGCCGCGCTCGACCTTCAGGATCCGGTACGACTGGTTGCCGAGCTGGAAGATGTCGCCGGCGATGCTCTCGACCGCGAAATCCTCGTTGACGCTGCCCACGCGCTGCGCCGCGGGTTCAAGCACCACGTCATAATCGGCGGTGTCGGGAATCGCGCCGCCGGAAGTGATCGCGGTCAGGCGGGCGTTGCGGCGGGCGCGCAGCTTGCCGTTCACCGCATCGCGGTGCAGGTAGGCCGCGCGCGTGCCGCGCCGGGTGCTGTAGCCCTCGGCCAGCATCCGCAGCACTTCGCTGAACTTGTCGCGGGCGAGGTCGCGATACGGATACGCGCTGCGCACCAGATCGAACAGTTCGTTCTCGTCGCGCTCCCCGCAGGCCACCTCCGCCACGATCTGCTGCGCCAGCACGTCGAGCGGTGCGCGCGGCACGTGCAACGTGTCCAGCTCCCCGCGCCGCACGCAATCGAGCAATGCGACGCACTCGGCAAGGTCATCCCGCGAGGTAGGGAACAACCGTGCTTTCGAGGTGCCGCTGACCGCGTGCCCCGCGCGACCCGCCCGCTGCAGGAACGCGGCGATCGAGCGCGGCGAGCCGAGCTGGCAGACCAGCTCGACTTCGCCGATGTCGATGCCCAGTTCCAGCGATGCGGTCGCAACCAGCGCGCGCAGCTGCCCCGACTTCAGGCGCCGCTCCGCATCCAGCCGTTTTTCCTTCGAAAGGCTGCCGTGGTGCGCCGCCACCGCCTCCTTGCCGAGGCGTTCCGAAAGATGCCGCGTCGCGCGTTCCACCGTGCGCCGCGTGTTCGCGAAGATCAGGGTGGTGCGGTGTTGGCTGATCAGTTCCGCGATGCGGTCATACACCAGCCCCCAGGCATCGTTGCTCATCACCGGCTGCAACGGCACGTTGGTGACCTCGATGCCGAGGTCCCGCGCGCGCTGGTGGCCGGCGTCGATGATCGTGCAATCGCGATCCGCACAAAGGAATCGGGCGACTTCCTCGATGGGTTTCTGCGTCGCCGACAGCCCGATCCGCACCGGGCGCCGGCCGCACAGCGCATCCAGCCGCGCGAGCGAGAGCGAAAGATGGCTGCCGCGCTTGTTGGGCGTGAGGGCGTGGATTTCGTCCACGATCACCGCGCGCGTGGTGGCGAGCATCGCGCGGCCGGACTCGGAACCGAGCAGGATGTACAGCGATTCCGGCGTGGTGACCACGATGTGGGGCGGGCGCTTGCGCATCGCGGTGCGCTCCGCCTGCGGGGTGTCGCCGGTACGCACCGCGGTGCGGATCTCGACATCCGGCAGGCCCGTGCGTTCGAGTTCGGCGCGGATGCCTTCGATCGGCACTTCCAGGTTGATCCGGACGTCGTTGGACAGCGCCTTCAGCGGCGACACGTAGACGACATGCGTTTCGTCGTTCAGCGTGCCTTCCAAGCCGCGTCGCACCAGTTGGTCGATCGCGGCGAGGAACGCCGCCAATGTCTTGCCCGACCCGGTCGGTGCGGCGATCAGCACATCCTGGTGAGACTGGATCGCCGGCCACGCCCGCGCCTGCGCCTCGGTCGGCGCATCGAACGCGGACTCGAACCAGGCGGAGACGGCGGGATGGAAGGCGTGCATGTGCCGAAGCGGGAACAGGGAACGGGGAATGGGGAACGGGAACCTTCTGTCTTGTCGTCATTCCGGATCGCGGCCGTGCCACGTCCGCAACGGCCGAAGCGAAAGTCTATGTCGGCCCGGGTAAAGATTCCGCAATCGAAATGGGGGCATTCGCCGCCTCGCGCAAGCGGTCGGCCAGGCCGTTCCAGCGCTGCGTGCGCCGTGCGATGCCGGCGCGCAGCAGCGCTTCGTCGCCATGGATTTCCACGCCTTCGCGCGCCCGGGTGATGCCGGTGTAGAGCAGCTCGCGGGTCAGCACCGGCGTGTCCGCGCCGAGCACCAGCGCGACGCGCCCGAATTCCGACCCTTGTGCCTTGTGCACGGACAACGCGAATGCGCCTTCATGCGGCGGCAGCGCGGCGGTCGAAACAGCGCGTGGCGCGCCCTCGGTCCCCTCGAACCAGACTTTCATCTCGCCATTGGCGTCAGGCCAGACCACGCCTACGTCGCCGTTGAACAGGCCGAGCCCGTCGCGATTCGCCGTCACCATCAGCAGGCGTCCGGGCCACCACGGTGCATCGGCACGCACGCCGGCGCGGCGCTTCAGGCGCTGCTCGATTGCGTGGTCCAGCGCGAGGTTCCCCGCCGGGCCGTGCCGCAGCGCGGTCAGCACCCGGAACCCATTGGCCGCGCGCAGGGCCGCACCGGCATCCGCTGCATCCAGCACGGTGCGGTATGAATCCGCAGCGTCCTCGACCAGCCGGGCGCTGCGAGTGCCATCCGCGAGCAGCCGCACTTCGTCATTGGCTTCTTGCAACGTGGCCAGCGCGGCTTGCGCGTCGCCGCCTGCGATTGCGTTCGCCAGTCGCGCGAGTGCGCCGTGTCCCGCAAAGCGCCGACTCTGCGTGAGGTGGGTATGGCATCGCGACAGCGGCGGCTCGCGCGCGGCGGTCACCAGTGCCGCCAATACGTCGCCCGCCTCCACCGCGGCGAGCTGGCCGGGGTCACCCAGCAGGACCAGCGTCGCGTCGTCGCGCACCGCGTCCGCCAGCCTGTACATCATCGGCAGGTCCACCATCGAGACCTCGTCGACCACCACCACGTCATACGGCAGCGGCGCACCGCGGTGGAATTTCGCCCGCGCATTGGCAGGAGAAAGGCCGAGCAGGCGATGCAACGTGGAAGCCTCGCGCGGAATCATCGCGTCGACCGTGCCGGGTAGTCCGAGCCGTGGCAACTGCGCACGGACGCTTTGCGAGAGCCGAGCCGCAGCCTTGCCGGTGGGCGCGGCCAGCGCCATACGCAAGCCGCGCGCCTGCGCGTGTGCTTTGCCCGCAAGCGTTGCGAGCAGGCGCACCACGCCGTGGGTCTTGCCGGTGCCGGGACCACCGGTGGTCAGCTTCAGGCGTTCCGTATGCGCACGTGCGACAAGATTTCGTGCAAGCCGCCGTTCGTAATCGAAGTAACGCGCGAGGTACACGCGTCCTTCGGCATCCAGTACCAGCGGTCGGGGCGGTACAGGGTCGTTCGCGTCCAGGCTCGACCCGCAATGCACCGCTTCGCTGGTGCGCAGAGTGGCTTGCCAGGCCGCCGGATCGGGCAGTGCCGGGCCATCGCCCCGGCCATCGAGGTGCCCAAGCCACGCTTGTGCCGCATCCAGTTGCAATGCGCTGTGGCCTTCGCCCACCGCCCGCGCGGCCAGCGCGGCAGCAAGCGCGACTTCGGCCGGCGCATCCGGAAACGCGCCCGCGACCCATTCGCCGAGTGCTGCATCCACGCGGCGCAGCCATCCGGCGCGGGCAAGCGCTTGCAGGTCGGCGCTCATGCGGCCTGCTCCACTTCGCCGTCGAACAGCGCATCCATCGCCTCGATCAGCGTACGCGGCGGACGATCGCGGTGCACGCCGCGGCCGTCCGTCAGCTCACGAACGAACAGGTAATACACGTCGCCGACGTGCGCGTCGTAGTCGTAGCCGGGCACTGCCTGGCGCAGCCAGCGGTGCAGCGCCAGCACGTACAACAGGTATTGCAGGTCGTAGTCGTGGGTGGCGATCGCTTCGCACAGCGCGCCGGCGTCGTAGGCAGGCAACAGGTTGGTCTTGTAGTCGACGAGGTGATAGCGGCCGTTGTGCTCGAACACCAGGTCCATCACGCCGGTCAACAGGCCGTGGAGACGCCCCACGCCGAACCCGCTCCGCCCGCGCTGGTATCCATGTTCGTGAAGCAGCGCGAACAACGCGTCCACTCGCGACGGCGCGAGCCGCAAATGGAATTCCATTTCCGCGCATCGGCGTTCTGGTTGGATGTGGCACAGGCGGGTGCCGCAGGCGAGCGCCACGTTCAGCGCGGCTCGCATGTACTCGCCGACCAGGGTCACCGCCCGCTCCATGGAAATGGTGCCGGGGCCGGGCAGGCCCTGCGCGCGCAGGCTGCGAGCGATCAGGTCGCGTTGCAGCTCGGGAATTCCGTCTGTACCGCGCCACGCGTCGAAATCGGCGCGCTCCAGTGCCGCGTGCACCGCGCTGCCAAAGCGCGCGCCGGCCAGCATGGGCGCGGCCTGCGGCCGTGCGTCGCCGGCGGCCGAAGGCGAGTCGCCGTGGCCGGGCGCGGGATCGGCTGCGGCGCCGCGAGCCTCGCCGCGCACCAGCCGCGAAAACGACCAGGCGCGCCAGTCACGTTCAACGTCGCCATGGAACCGTGCGGCTTCGATCCGCGTTGTGCCGGATCGCGCCTTCGACAAGCGCTTCGAGCGTGCTTCGGGCAGCGGCGACACGGCGACATGCCCACTGCCCCGCGCGACGAGTTCGGACAGGGCCTGTTCGCATGCAGGCTCATCGCAGCCGAGTGGCGCCTCGCGCCTCGCCACATGGAGCAACCAGTGCGCGGCGGTTTCATCCGCTTGCCTGACGCAGCCCCAAGGCATGAAGCAGGCCGCGCGCGCACGCGTCACGGCCACGTAGAACTTGCGTACCTCCTCGGCAAGGGCTTCCCGGTGCGCCAGCGTTTCGATCTCCGCAGCGACCCCGCTGCCGACTGCGACGCAGGCCCTGTCACCTTCGTGATGCCAGGTCAGCGCGGGCTTCCTGCCGCTGCCGCCATTTCCGTGGCCCGACACCGCGCACGGCAGCAGCACCACGCTGTATTCCAGGCCCTTGGCCGCATGCACGGTGGCGATCTGCACCGCCTGCGCATCGGTGTCCAGGCGCAGCCGCACCGCGTCGGCATCGGTGTCGTTCCCGCTCTCCCGAATTGCGCGCGCGTAGTGCTCGCAGAGGTCGTCGATCCCGAAGCAGGTCGCGTACTCGTCCTGCAGCAGGTCGGCGAGTTGCAGGTAGTTGGCGACGCGGCGCTCGCCGCCGGGCGCTGCGAGCAGGCGTGGCGCGGCACGCGCGACCAGCCGATGCAGCAGCGGCAGCGGACCGCGTCGCTGTACCAGCGCGGCCCACTCGGCGGTTTCGGTCAACAGCGCATCCAGCGCAGCGCCGTCGCTGCAGGTGCGTGCAATCGCGAGAGCATCGTCGCCCACCAGCAACGAAGCGCGCGCGGCGCGCGCACGCGCGGCATCGCCCGGGTCGCGCAAGGCTTGCAGCAGCAGGCGCAGGTCGGCGGCTTCGCCGCTGGCGTAGATGCTGGCGCGGAGGCAGGACGCAGCCGGTACCCCGGCGGCACCGAGCGCGCGCTGCATGGATTTCGCCTCGCGGTTGCTGTTGACCAATATCGCGATGTCGCGCGGGCACAGCTCACGCGAGTCGCCACTGCCTTCGCGCAAACGCACGCGGCCCCGGCGCGCGCCCTCGAGCCAATCGACGATCTGCGCCACGCAGGCGGTTTCGATCCGCGCTTGCGCGTCGCCTTTGTACCAGGCCCGCGTGCCGCCGTCCTTGTTGGTGATGCCGGTGGACGGCACACGCCAGACGGTCAGTCCGGGTGCCGGCTCGCCGTCCACGAGCAACGCGCGTTCGGCGACGCGCGGCGCGGCATGCACGTCCTCGTGGACGATGCCCGGTTCGACGAAGGAATTGTCGCCCGAGAACAGCGCATTGATCGCTGCGTTGACGCCGGCGCCGGCGCGCTGGCTTTCGTCCAGCCGCAGCGGTTCGCCCTGCGCCTCCCGCTTCGCCATCAGCCATGCGTGAACGTCCCCGCCGCGGAAGCCGTAGATGGCCTGCTTGGGATCGCCGACCAGCACCAGCGCGCCGTTCTCGTGCGCAAACAGCTTCTCGAGGATCCGCCACTGTTGCGGATCGGTGTCCTGGGATTCGTCGACCAGCGCGACCGGCCAGCGCTCGCGAATGGCGCGTACTGCCTGCGCGCCGCGCTGCGGGTCCTGCAACGCCGCTGCCAATGCATCCACCACCTGGTCGTGGCCGAGCTTGCCCAGCGCCTTCATTCGCTCGGGCAGTTCACGTTCGAGCCAGCCTCGGGCATCCAGCAGCAGCCGGGCACGTGCGGCCTGGTCGAGCTGTTCGAGCGATTTGATATTGGCGTCGAGATCGGCGATCGCGGCGAACACGGGCCCTTCCGGAAGCCGCGTGCACGTCTTCATTTCGGAAAGCTTGTCTGCGGCGAGGCCGTCGACCGCCTTGCGCGCGGCGGCCGACAGAAGATCCGCCGCGGTTCCCGCCCGCGCCCAGTCACGCAAAGCCTGCAAGCCTTGCGCGCGGGCCTTCCGCGCTCCCTGATGGCTGATGCAGTCGGCAAGTTCCTGCATGGCGACCTGCAACGCAGCGTCATCCCAGCCGGCGATCGCGTTGCGGATCGCATCCAGTTGCGCCAACGTTGCCTCGCGTTGCACTCGTCGCTGCTGCGCGGGTATTTGCACGGCATCGCCGGCGACCACGCGGCGCGCGCGCCAGCGCGGCTCGCACACCTGCTTCGCGAGTGCCTCGGGGGTGCGCCAGGTTTCGGCGAGCAGGCGCGCGGCGTCCGCGTCCGAGGAACAACTGCGCCAGAAATCTTCCATGATCTCCTGCTGCAGCGCGCGCGGGTCCTCCAGCAGCTCGAGTTCGCCGGGCGCGCGGCCGGTCTCGAAGCCGAATTCGTTCAGCACGCGATTGCAGAAGGCGTGCAGCGTGCCGATCATGGCGGTATCCATCGCCAGCTCCGCGTCGCGCGCGCGCCCGGCCAGCGTTCCCGCATCGGCAGCGCCGAGTGCCTGTGCGATCACCGCGCGGGTCGCCTGGGTTTCGCCGTCATCGCCCCCGCGCTCGCGCGCAGGATCCGCATCGCGAAGGATCTCCGACGCCAGCCGCAGCCGCGCGCGTAGGCGCATCGCCAATTCCGCGGTCGCGGCGCGGGTGAACGTGGCGACCACGATGCTCCCGGGCACCAGCCCGCGCTCCAGGACCAGCCGCAGGTAGAGCGTGGCGATCGTGAAGGTCTTGCCGGTGCCCGCGCTGGCTTCGACCAGCCGAACGCCCGAAAGCGGCAGATCCAGCGGCGTCATGGGAACTGCTCCGCCCATGCACGCGCCGGTCGCGCGAATACCGCCAGCGCGAGGCGGTGCAGGTCCTGCGCGAGTCCGCCATCGGCCGGCCCTGGCAGCTCGCGGCCTCGCCAGGCCATGCACACCGCGTCCTGCCCGAATTCGTCGGAGCCGCCGAACCCGTTGTCGCCCTCGGCCTGCTTGGCGGCCTTTTCGAAGACGGCGATGTCCGCCCGCCCCGGCGGCGTGCCGGATTTTTTCTCCGCCTTGGCACACGCCAGCGCGTGTTTCCAGGAAACACGCACGAAGAATGGCAGCGGCGCGCACCGGCCCTCGCGGCAGAGTTCGATGAGGGCGCGCAATTCGCCCCGCGCCGCCTCCCGCGCCAACTGCGGCAGCGCGAACGAGCACGCGTCCTGCTCACCGAGGCCGACCAGCATCACGGGTTTGCCGGTTCCGCCCGCGGAACACAACAGCGCATCCAGCCAGGCACGCAGCACGTGCCGGCCATCGATTTCGCCGGGTCGCACGTGCAGCACGCCGCCCGGATAAGGATCGGCCGGCGCGCCTTCCAGCCGCGTGCCGTCGTCCCAGTCCACGCGCAGGGGGTGGGCGGGCGAAGGCGGCGCGCCGCGGGTGAACTCCAGCACCACGGCCCGCAACGCGTCCGCTTGCACGTGTGCATCGCGCAGCGCCTCGTCGCCGAGCGCGCCGGGAGGCAACTGGCCGCGCGCGCGCAGCAGGTCGCGGTCGCCGGAAGCATTGCCTTCGCCGAAATCCAGCAGGGCGCGGGTGAGGCTCCAACGCGTCAGGCCATCGCGTGGCGACAGGGGCTCCTCGTCGGCATCGGCGGGTCGCCCTCGCGGCAGTGCAAGGCCCAGGCCCTGTTCCAGGAAGCCGCGCGCGGGGTCGAGCAGGAACCTCTTGAGGTCCTCCAGCGTCAGCGCGGCCGCTTGCGCAGCTTCAAGTCGGGGCAAAGGCGCGTCCGGCATGAACGGCGCGTCCGCCGCCCGCGCGTCCGGCCGGCGGGCGGCTGCCAACCACTCGGCCCCGTACGAGCGCGGCGCGCGTCCGTCGAACAACGAGACGTCGAACGGGTGCAGCGGTTGCACGCGCGGCAGCAGAGGGGCGCTCGATGCGCGCGAATCGTCATCCTGCGCGAGATAGCCTTCGCGCAACACGTCCATCAATTCCGCCACGACCACCGACGGCGCCAGGGTTTCGTTGCTGTGAGCGTCGCGGCCGATCCAGCTTATGTACAAGGCATCGCGCGCGGCGGCGATCAATTGCAGGAACAGCAGGCGGTCGTCTTCGCGCACGCTGCGGTCGCCGCGTTGGGCACGGCCCGAGCGGCGGTCGGCGCTCAAGGGGTCGAGGCCGGAAGGATCGCGTCGCGGGAACGCAGCCTCGTCCATCCCGAGCAGGCAGATCACCCGGAACGGCACCACCCGCAGCGGCACCATGCCGCAGAAGGTGACGCCGCCGGAGAACAGTTGCTGGCGCGGGTCGGCGTCTTCCATGCGCTCGCGCAGGAATGCCCGCAGGTCGTGCCACGCCAAAGGCTGTTGCAAGTGCGCCGCCCGGGTGTGTTCGACCAGATCCTCCAGTGCGCCGCGTACCCGCTCCAGCGCGCGTGCCTCGGCGATGTCGCCCGGATCGCCCGCATAGAGCGCATCGAACAGGCCGTTCAGGGCGCGCTGCCATTCGGCGGCGTCCATTCTCCGCGCGGCGAATTCGCGGAGTCGCTTCCAGGCGTCGAGTACCGCCAGCAGCGCGTCGAGCCGTGCGAACGCCGCGCCTTCCACGCCCGCCAGGGGCGCGACGCCCGCGACCAGCGCTTCGTCATCGTCGCCGCAGGCGAAACCGGCCAGCATGCGGTCCAGTCCGAACGCGAAGGAGAATTCGCGATAGCCGCCGACCTGCGCACGTGCGTGCTCATCCTCGCCCCAGCGCGCGCCGCTTTCCTTCAATTGTCGCGACAACTGCTCCAGTTCCGGCGCGTCCAGATCGAGGCGGCGCATCACGCCCGGCACGGCGAGCACATCCAGGATTTCGCTGAGCCGCCAGCGCGAGGTCGGCGCATCCATCAGGCTCAGGAACAATCGTGCGGCCGGATGCGTGGCGGCCGCGGCGAGATCGCCGAGGTTGTACGGAATGAAGCGCGGATCGTGATCGGGCAGGCTGCCGAATACCGCCTCGATGGCCGGCCGGTAGGCCGCAACGTCCGGCATCATCACCGCGATCTCGCGCGGCTTGAGCGTCGGATCGGCCGCGAACATCGCGAGCAACCGGTCGTGCAGGGACTGTACCTCCCGCAGCGCGGTATGGCAGGCGTGGAACTGCAGCGAGTCGTCCGGCAGCGCCACGCGATCGTCTTCGCGAGCTGCGCGATGCGCGAGGATGTCGTCTCGCACGCGGCCGAGCAGGGTGTCGCGCGCGATGGATTCGTCGAAGCGCTCGGACTCCGAATCCGGCTGCACGCAGCCATAGTCGTAGAGCAACTCGAGGAATTCGCGTGAGGCGGTGGCCATCGAAATGACCAGGGGATTCTCGCCCGAACCTTCCGCGAGCCGCTCGCGGACCTCCTGGCGCGAGCGCGGCAGGTCGCCCAGGTATTCACGCGAGGGCAATGGCAAATAAAAGTCGATGTCGCAGTGCAACCCTGCCACCGCGAGCATCCGCAGCACGTCCGGCGAAACGTTGGCGCAAGCGAAACACGTGAGTCGGGAGGGCAGCCCCGGCGGCGCGGGCTTGCCGGCCGCTGCGTACGGTTGGTAGTCGGGATCGAAGCTGCGCAACCAACCTTCCATCCGGCCGGCGCGCGATGTACCGCCCGTGCGTGCGATCAACCGCCGCCACAACTCCGCCTGCCAAGCCTGCGGGTCGCTGTCCGGGCTTTCTTCATGGCGTTCCCAGCGCAACAGCTTCGCACGCCGATAGCCCTGCATCCGCTCGAACACATGCGCCAGTTCGCCGGCAAGCGCATAGCGGCGCAACGGATCGCCGTGGGATTGCAGGTATTCGCGAACCGGCGCCATTGCGGCGCCTTCCAGCGACTCCCCCAACAGCGCATGCAGGTGCCAGCGCATCACGTCCGGATCGAACGGCGAGCGCCGCGGCAGGTCTGGTTTCGCCGCGCGCAAAAGGTCCCAGGCGAACTCCGCCGGCGCCCGGAATTCGACATTGGCGATCACCCCGAGCCGCTCCGCCAGGTGCACCTGCAACCAGCGCCGCAGCCCGGCCTGCGGTACCAGCACCAGCGCGGGCGTGAGCGGATTGCCGCGCGGATCGCGCAAGCCGTCGCCGAGTTCGTCGGCCAGCGTTCCGGCGTTGTTGGAGGTGACGAGTCGAAACATGCAGGCCCCGGTGCAGCAATCCTCCCAGTATGCCTGCCACCTTCTCACCCCATGAGATTCGTCCGGGCCGGGCTCGGTGGTCGCCAATCCATCTTATTATTGCGAATGATTCGCATTCATGCGAGCATCCGGTCCTTTCCCCAATCCAGCCCAGATGGCCACGAATCGTCTGCTGAAGTCACTTCGCACCCTGCACCTGTACTTCGGCGTGTTCACCGCTCCGGCGCTGCTGTTCTTCGCATTCACCGGCGGGTTGCAGAGCTTGTCCCTCCACGAGGCATCGCGCGTTGGCGACTATCAGCCGCCGCGCTGGCTCGCCAGCATCTCGCACCTCCACAAGAAGCAGAGCCTGGACGTGCCCGTGAAGCGCCGGTCCCGGAACGCGTCCGTGTCGAAACAGGGCGCCGAGGCCGACGTTATGTCGGCGCGTGCGGCCGACAAGCCTTTGCCTGCCCCGCGCAAGCGCAATCCCTGGCCGATGAAGGTCTTCTTCGTGCTGGTGTCGCTCAGCCTGCTCCTCTCCACTGTGAGCGGCGTGTACATGGGCTGGCGGTGTGCGCGCAATCGCAGGCGGTATGGAGCGGCATTGTTCGCGGGTGTCGCGGTCCCGGCGTTGCTGCTGTTGTTCTGAGCGACTCCGGGATTGCCGATTGCGACGCCGTTGGTCCGGCACCGCGTGATCGCGCAGAATGGCCGGATGCAGGATTCGTACGCAGCCGGAGACCCGGGTGCTGCCGCGACGATCGCCATCGCCGGCCTGGCCGCACTGGCCGTAGCCATGGGTATCGGCCGCTTCGCGTTCACCCCCGTGATGCCGATGATGGAAGCCGACGCGGGCCTGGCGTTGCGCACGGCGGGTTGGCTCGCGGCCGCCAATTACCTCGGCTACCTCCTCGGCGCGCTGTGTGCCGCGCGGCTTTCGTTCGGCCAGGCGGCACGTGGCGGGCTGCTGTTGATCGCGGTGGCCACGTTCGCGATGGGCCTCACCCATGCACTCGCATTGCAACTGGTCCTGCGGCTCGTCGCCGGCATCGCCAGCGCATGGGTCCTCGTGCACGTGTCCGCCTGGGCGTTGAATGGCCTGCTGTCGCTGCGTCGCGCGGACGCCGCCGGAATCCTCTATGCGGGCGTCGGCATCGGCGTCGCCATTGCGGGATTGATCGTGATGGCCGCGATGCAGTTGGGAATGGATTCGGATCGCACATGGCAAGTGCTCGGTGGATTGTCGTTGCTGGCGACGCTGGCGCTGTGGCGGGTGCTCCGTGGCCCATGGGCCGCGCCGGCCCCGCCCGCGGTGGAGGACGCGCGGCCGCGCATTCGCTGGACCGCCGACGAGCGCCGGCTGGCGTGGTGCTATGGCGCGCTCGGGATCGGCTACATCATTCCGGCGACCTACCTGCCGGAGATGGCGCATCGCTTCGTCACTGATCCGCTGGTTTTCGGTCTCGCGTGGCCGGTGTTTGGTGCCACCTCGGCACTGTCCACCTGGATCGCTGCACGCTGGCTCGCGCGGATCGCCGACCGGAAGCTGTGGGCGACGTGCTACGTGATGATGGCCGCGGGTTGTGCCCTGCCCGCGCTGTGGCCGACGTTCGCCGCGATCCTGGTTTCGGCGTTGCTGGTCGGCGGCACCTACATGGTGGTGACGATGCTGGGCCTGCGCGAAGCGCGCCGCGTGGCGGGCGCCGGGGCGACCGCATTCATCGCGGTCATGACCGCGGCGTTCGCGATCGGCCAGATCATCGGCCCGTTGCTGGTGAGTGCCGTGGCGCACCTGCCGCACGGCTTCAGCGCCACGTTGCTGGCCGCGGCGGTCGTGGTGTTGCTGGCGGCGGCTTCGTTGTGGCGCTCGGCGCGGCTGGCGTAGGTTGCTGCCGGGGAGAGCCGTTGGGCTTCTCCCGGAACACGTTCCGGGATCAGCCCAACCTACGCACTTGATCGATGGAATCTCCGTGTTTCGTTACGATCATGTTGGGCTTCTCCCCGGCAAGCCGGGGATCAACCAACCTACACGACAAGCACCTTGCGGATGTTGTTCTTGGGATCCAGCCAGAACGAGTCCTTGACGAAGCGGTTGAACAGGTCCGGCGGCAGCACCGACTCGCGCTTGGGGGCCGACACCCGCGATTTCACGGTGTGGAGGCCCGGCAGGCCCAGCCGCGAGTCGAACTCGTCGGCGGCATATTCGATGTGGTCGAAATCGTGCTCGAACCACGGCTCGCCGATGAACTTGTAGAGCGCCTGCATCGCGCTCCCGGGATCCTGGGTCAGGCTCTCGTACCGCAGCAGCATCAGCCGGCCGGGCGCGAAGTGGCCATAGAACGCATCCTTGGTGGCCTGGAACGAGAATCCCACCATGCCGTTGACGTCGATGAGCGCCTCGGCCCGCGAGTACGCGGTGCCGTTCGGATTGAAATGGAAGATCTTGTTCGCGGAAAGCGGCTGCTTGCGCACCAGCCGCTCGACGCTGTCCAGCACCCACGGCATTTCGCGCACGCAGGCGATCACCTTCGAGTTGGGAAACAGCGTCGCCAGCATCGGCAGTTTGCTGCACCACACGCGTCCGGTGTCGAACACCACATCGGTGCCGTGGAGGCCGCCGTAGAAGTTCTGGAACACGCCGCGCAGGACGGAGGTCCGCTGGGCGTCGTTGATCACGACCGAGAAATCGTTCTTCCCGCTCATTTCGGCGACCAGCACGCTGATCATGTCGCCGAGCGGGCTGGTCATGCCGGCGTGGAAGCGGGGGTTCTGCCTCAGGATCGCCGAGAGCAGCGTGCTGCCCGAGCGCGGCAGCCCGGAAATGAAATGCAGTTTCTCGGGCGGCTTGCCCGCGGCCGGCCTCGTTGCCGCGGGCTTTCCGGCTGCCGGTTGGTCCGAGGCAGGCTTGTCCGGAGCGGGTTTGGCAGGCATGCGCGTCTTCCCCAAGGCGTAGGGAGGCGAGTGTACCGAAAAAAGCTGCGTGACTCCGACGTCCGGCAACCGGAGATCGCGGAGCTCAGGCGAGGAGGTCGGCGAACTCCCGGTGGCGGCGGATGAATGCCGCCGCGTACGAACAGGCCGGCACCACCTTCCACCCTTTGCGGCGGGCGGTTTCCAGCGCGACGCGGGTCAGTTCCGCGGCCACGCCGCGTCCGCCGATGGCGGGCGGCACGCCGGTGTGGGTGATGGTCATCACGCCGTCGCGCAGGACATAGTCGAGTTCGCCGCGGTGGCCATCCACGTCCGCGTGGAAAAGGCGTTCATCGGCATCGTGCATGACATCCATGTGGACTCCTGCTCATCGTCGATGGACCGCTCGACCGCGACGGTCCGTACACGTGGGGCGGACACCGTCCGCCGCACGCCATTGGATGGCGGGCACTGCCCGCCCTAGGTTTCGCCGCGCGCCCGGATTTCGGTAAACGTCCAGTCGCGGAGCAATGCTCCATCTTCCCATACCGTCGTCATCGCTTCTTCCCAGCCGGCGCCGAGTGTCGCGGCGTCCGCTTCGATCGCCCCATCCGGCAGCGGAACGGTCTTGAAGGTGCCGAATTCGCGATGCCTCGCCAGCGTCAGGCGGCCGGGCCGCGAAGCCTTGGCGTGATCCGTCACCGGATCCTTGAAGACATCCATCCACTGGCCGTCGATGCGCGCGGCGGAACATTTCAACGCGAACCGCTGGGTGTCGCGATCCATCTTCTGCAGCAACGCGCCGCCCATCCCGAAGGTGAGGTTGTCCGCCGAATACTTCGCGCGGGTGATGCGCTCCAGGATCGCGCGGATCGAATCCGGATTCACGCCGTCGCCCTGGATCACCCGCACGTGGTCCAGCACGCGAAAACCTTTCGCGTTGACCGTGCTGCCGAACGCCGCGTTCAACATCTTGAGGGTGCTGTGCACGATGTCCGCGGGATCGCCGGAATCGGGGCGCACCACCAGCGTGGCGCCGCTTTGGACCACCTCGTCACGCAGCGCGCCGCCCCACATTTCCTTGACCGCGCGGAAGACGTCGTAACTGTCCGACACGCACGCGACGATGCTGCCGGGCTTGGCGAACTGGCGCAGCATGTTGCGATAGGCGTCGAGCTCCCGGTCCTTGCCCCACGCCGTGATGGTGCTGTGCTCGGCGGCGGGAATCGAGAAGCCGGCCATCTCCTCGCCGTAGTATTCGCGCGCCGCCAGCACCCCGAGGATCGTGTCGGTGCCGCGGAAATTCACCAGATGCGCCATCCCGCCCAATGCCGCCGATTCCGCGCTGGACACGCCGCGCGCGCCGAAGTCGTGCAGCTTGAACGCGATCTGCGCCGCCGGGTCGTCGCTGGTCTTGTCGAGGAATTCGCGGATCGTCTGCTTCACATGCCAACTGATCGTCGCGACCGTCACCGGATACCAAACCCGCATCAGCAGCGTCTCGACGTAGGAGGGCACCCAGAAGCAATCGGGGCAGGTGCTCTCGATCGTCATCAGCGCCTGGTGGGTCGGCACCACCGTGCCTTCCGGCACCGCGCGGATGCGCAGCGGGAGTTTGCCGCCATGCGCATCGACGACGTGCCGCCAGCCCGTTTCGTTGAACGGTTCGCCGTGCGCGGGGAAGAACGCCTTTGCCTCGTCGACCATCGCCGGCGTCACCGGCTTCGACAGGTACTCCTTCAGGATCGACTGCAGTCCGAAGAACAGCGTGCGCTCGTAGGTGCCACCGCGGCTTTCCAGATAGAAGAAGGTGGCATCGACGCCCGGTGGGTACTGCAGCCAATGGCTGGCCTTGTAGCTGTCGGTGTTGAGGATCGGGTTGGAAGCGATGGAGGCGTGCGACATCGTCGTTTTTCGCCAACGGATCGGGCCATTCTAGCGAGCGCGGTAACCGCACCGCTCGCCGCGGGGAAGCCACTCCCGCGGCGGCTTCCCCCATGAGGCCGTGCCCGCCGGCCGGTACGACTCAGTGCGCCGCGCTGATCCGGACGTCGCCGCTCAGGGTGCGGATGCGGATGTCGGCCTGGCCGGAACCGCTCTGGTAGTGCCACTCCTTGCCGGGCCCGAACTCGCTGCTGCGCTTCGGCTGCGGGCCGAAGTCGGTGTCGATGTCGCCGCTGAAGCTGGACACATCGAACGAGCCGGCCGGAACCTTCGGCAGCGACAACACGACATTGCCACTCACCGAGTGGAATTCGTAATCCCCGTCCGCACCCAGGGCGGCGGCGAAGTGGACGTCGCCTGACGTGGTGTCGAGTTTCGCGGCTTGCAGGCTGTTTTCACCCGTGAGCTCGATGTCTCCGCTGGTGCTGCCCGCGCGCAGGCTGCCGTTCACCTTTTCGATGAGGACCTTGCCGCTGATGCTGTGGCCCTCGATCGTTGCGCCCGGCGCCGAACCGGTGACGCGGACGTCGCCGCTGATCGTGTTCGCGTAAATGTTGGCCGAGCTGGAAACCAGCCCGACGTTGCCGCTCACGCTTTCAAGTCGGACCGGGCCGCCGAGCCCGCCGGCATCGATGTCGGCGCTGACGGTGTGGACTTCGAGCTGGCTTGCCGCGGGCACCTCGATGACGAGGTCGCTGCCTTCCATGTTGCCGGAGGAGTGCTGGGGAAGCACGACCTGGATGTTGACGCCGGTACCGGTCTTCTCGACCGCGAGACGTTCGGCATTACGGCTGAGCGAACCCGTGACGTGGACTTCATTGCGGTTCCAGGCCGTGACCTTGATGCTGCCTGCGACGCTGGATACCTGCACGTGTCCGTTCGGCGTGGCGGTAACGGTCTTGTCCACCGGCGTGCCGGCGAACGCGGGCAGCGTGGCTGCGAGCAGCGCGAACAGCAACCCGGCCGGGAGGGCGAAGCGTTTCACGTTGGGGTGGGTGTGATTGTTCATAGCGCGATGGCTCCTGTGGCGGTTTGAAGCTGGACCCGCTGCGCGGCGGCAACGAGCGTGGCTTCATTGCGGTACTGTTGATAAAGCAGTGGCTGCAGCCCCGGGTTGGCGGGGTCTTCATCCAGCGCCTGCTGGAGGTGGGTGATCGAGGTTTCCACGAGGTCGAGGTTCCTGAGCAGCACCGCCTGCGTGTGCGGATCCTCGTGGGTGCTGCGCCGGATCGTGGCCGCGAGCATTTCGGCGCGCTCGTTCGGCAACGGCGTGGCGGCCGCCGGTCGCGGTTGGGTCACCGGTTGCCGGGTGGCGAGGGTCGCCGGCGCCTGCTGGCGGTGCTGGGACAGCGTGGTGACGATCGCGCCGGCTGCGACCATGCAAGCGATCCCCGCCGCGATCGACCAAGTCTGGAAGCGGTGGCGGGCCGGCGCGATCCGCGCCGCGATGCCGGGCCACAGATCGTGTTCCGGCGGGATTTCGCGGGGCAGGGATCCCACGGCCTTGCGCAGCCTTTCGTCCCGGATTTCGTCGGTGCCGGTTTCGTTGTTCATGCTGTCAACCTCGCCCGCAACAAGCGGCGGGCCCTGTGCAGGTGTGCCTTGCAGGTGCCGACGGCGAGTCCCGTCAGCTCCGCGATTTCCTCGTGCTTGTAGCCGTCGATGTCGTACAGCACGAAGACCGTGCGCGCGCCCGGCGGTAGCTCCGCGATCGCGCGGTCCAGGTCCAGCGCCACGTCGGGGCGCTCGGCCGGGGCGGCGCAAGAGTCGAGCGCATCGTCGCCGTCTTCGCGCCCCCACGCCGAACGCCGCAGCGCGGTCCGCTGGTGCCCGATGACCACGTTGACAGCGATCCGGTGCAGCCAGGATCCGAAGGCGCTGTCACGGCGAAAGCCCGGCAACGCCTTCCACGCCTGCACGAAGGCTTCCTGGGTGCAGTCCTCGGCGAGCGCGTGCGAACCCGCCAGCCGCCGGCACAGTGCGTGGATGCGCCCGACGTGGAGGCGGTACAAGGCCTCGAACGCTTTCACTTCGTGCGCCTGCGCCCGCGCAACCAGCGCGGTTTCGTGGTCGAAGTCGCCGGGATCCATGGCGAAGAAGGTAGCGCCGAGCACGGCATCGTTCATGTGGCATAAGACGCGGGGTGGGGCGGAAAGGTTTACTCGCCTGGAGTAGGGCAAGCTGCAGGCATTGCCACGGCGATAGCGTAGGACAGGCCCATCCAAGCCTTGCTTCGCTGCCTTGCATCAATCCGGATCAGGCGTGCCGACGAAGGGCCACCGGCTTTTTCCACCCACCGTTGACCGCCTGGAGCGGCAGCGCTAGCGTGACCCCGGCCGACTGCCACTGCTTTTTTTGCCGGGCCGCAAAACGCCCCGCGAGCGAGACGCGTTTCATCGTTGCTGGTCCCTTGTTTCCTGCCCCCCACGGGTGATTGCCGATTCCAAGGAGGCACCGCCATGAATCCGCAGACCATGCTGTTGACCTGCTTCATCCTGTTCGCGATCACGGCCGTGCTCGGCCTCTCGATGGCCGCGATCCGCGAAGCGAGGAAGCACAATCCGCCCGCCTGGCTGACGATGTTCCACGGCCTGCCCGCGGCCGCCGGCCTGACCTTGCTCCTGTACGCCACGTTCGCATTCGGCGTCCCACGGCTGGCAGTCATCGCGCTGATCCTGTTCCTGGTCGCCGCAGGCGGCGGTGCCATGCTCAACCTTGCATACCAGCAGCGCGGCCAGTTGCTGCCCCGCTGGCTGATGTACCTGCACCTGCTGCTAGCCGTGTGCGGCTTCGTGCTGCTGGCGATCGTCGTGTTCGCCTGAAGTGCGTGCGAAAGATTGCGCTGCCGGTGTCACCGCGGCGCAGGGCGAGCCGCGTTGACGGGTTCGGGGCGGTAAGTCGCGTACTGCGATCGCCGAGCGCGACGGCGCATTATCCTGCACGCTTTCCCAAGGCGTTCGACCATGCGCTTCCATCTGGCCGCAGTTCTCCTTTCCGGTTTGATCGTGCAGGGCGCGCATGCGTTGCCATACTCACCGGAGCCCACAAGCGCGGGTGATCGTCCATCGCGGGCTGTGTCACATCATCCTTTTCGCATGCCCGAATCGGAGCGGAAGAACATCGCGGAAAATCCCTTGTGGTCAGCCCCGCAGAAGCCGTTTCGCATTTACGGCAACACCTGGTACGTCGGACCCCGTGGCCTCGGCGTCTTCCTCGTCACCGCACCGACCGGCGATGTTCTGATCGACGGCGGCGTGCCCGGGGAGGCTGCGCTGATCGAAGCGAACATCCGAAGTCTCGGCATCGACCTGCGCGACATCAAATGGATCCTCAATTCGCACGC
>DASSNH010000236.1:0-6079 GCA_035701405.1 Rhodanobacteraceae bacterium | reverse complement strand
CTCCAGCGCTTCCAGCTCGCGCAGCAGCGCGTCGTACTCGGCATCCGGGATGGATGGGTCGTCGAGGACGTAGTAGCGGTGGTTGGCGTCTTCGATCGCCGCGCGCAGCCTCGTGGCCCGTCGCTGGCTGTCTTCCGGTTTCGTGGCCACGTTGCAGGCTCGTGCGGATGGCATCCTGACCGCTGCAAGTATAGTCGGGCGCGGCAGGGAACCCGCCGCAAAGCCTTGGCCGCGGCCATTTTCCGGCGCGAAAGGTCGGCGAAAGGTTGCGCTAGCACCATGTTGCGCGGGTGAGGTGCGGCCCCTATTTTGCAGCGATCAGGCTCGGGCATCCCTCGTGCCACTGCCTGGTTGGCTCCCCTCATCCGCGTATCCGGCCTGCGTCTTACCCCTCCCCGGTGGCGCAGGCCGGAGACGCCTTTGTCTAGCGCACTTCCCGTCCGCGCCAAAGCGGAACGGCAATCCTTGGCCCCACTTTTCGCGACAGCCGCGTCGACTGACGCCAGGCGCGGTTTGCGCTTCGTGTGGCGTTGCGCAAAGCGCCGCACCCCCGGGTCCCGCCGGAGGTCAGTCTCGCGCCCACGTCAAGCCGGCTGTTAGGCTTGGCTGCGCACACGCCGTCGTCCGAGGGGTCCCGATGCTCGCCATGTCCAGCCTGTCGCCCGCGATCGCGGCCGCGACAGCCGCCGATGCCGACGTGAACTTCCACCTCACCGCGGAGCCCATCGGCTGGCTGGTGCTGGCGTTGTTCGCGTTGGCCTATGTCGCGGTGATCATGGAAGAGCGCATCGAGATCGCCAAGTCCAAGCCGGTGATGCTGGCCGCCGGCTTGATCTGGGGCGCACTCGCGTGGTGGACCAACACCCCGGGCGAAACCACCTCAGCCGCGCGCGCCGCATTCGAAGGAATGTTCCTGGAATACGCGGAGATCTTCTTCTTCCTGGTGGTGGCGATGACGTACGTCACCGCGATGGGCGAGCGCGGCGTGTTCGAGGCGCTGCGGACGCAGCTCCTGAAACGCAAGTTCAGCTACCGGCAGTTGTTCTGGATCACCGGCGCGCTGGCATTCTTCCTGTCGCCTTTCATCGACAACTTGACCACGGCCCTGGTGATGTCCGCCGTTGTGCTGGCGGTCGGCGCCGGCAACGCGCGCTTCGTCGCGCTGGCCATGATCAACCTGGTGGTGGCGGCGAACGCCGGCGGTGCGTGGAGCGCGTTCGGCGACATCACGACGCTGATGGTGTGGCAGGCACACAAGGTCGATTTCCTGGAATTTTTCGACATCTTCCTGCCGTCGCTGGTCAACTGGCTGATTCCGGCGATCCTGATGTTCATCGCGGTGCCCAAGGGTCAGCCCGGCGCCTCCGAGTCGCATGGTTCCATCAAGCGCGGCGGCATCAGCATCTGCATCACCTTCGGCGCGACGATCGCGATCACGGTCATCGGCAAGCAATGGCTGCAGATGCCTGCCGCCTACGGCATGCTGACAGGCTTGGCGCTCCTCAACCTGCTCGCGTCACGCATCGATTACGAGCAGCGCCGCTACGCGATCGCGCAAGGCCAGGAACCGTACGAGCGCTACTCGATCTTCAAGATCATCGCCAACGCGGAATGGGACACGTTGCTGTTTTTCTACGGCGTATTCGGCTGCGTGGGCGGACTGGCGGCGGCCGGCTACCTGACCCTCGCCTCGGTGCACTTGTATGGCGGACTCGGCTTCACCATCGCCAATTCGCTGATGGGGCTGTTGTCCGCGGTCGTCGACAACATCCCAATCATGTTCGCGGTGCTGAAGATGAACCCGCCGATGGATCACGGCCAGTGGCTGCTCATCACACTGACCGCGGGCGTCGGCGGCAGCCTGCTCTCGGTCGGCTCGGCGGCGGGCGTCGCGCTGATGGGCGCGTCGCGCGGCATGTACACGTTTGCCTCGCACCTGCGCTGGACCTGGGCGATCGGCCTCGGCTACGTGGCCAGCATCGTCGTGCACCTGTTGCTCAACGCGCACCACTTCACGGGCGCTGCGACCGGCTGAACCTCGCCGACAGCGATCGGCCCCTGACGGCGCGCCGTCAGGAGGGCGACTGCGGCGCGGTGGATTCGCTTGCCGGACGCGGCAGACGCCCCGCCACAGCGTCGGGAAATGATTCCGGCAACGCCGCCGTTACCGGCACGCGCCACCAGTTCGGCTGGGCGAACGCGCGACACTTCACCGCGTCCTTGTCGGTCATCAGCACGGGCAGCTCGTCACCGAAGGCGAGGTCCGCCGACGCATATCGATGATGATCGGGAAAAGGATGTTCGATGGGCTCGATGTCCATCTCCCGCAGTGACTGAAAAAACCGTTGCGGATGGCCGATGCCGGCGACCGCATGCACCCGGGATCCCGCGAACGCCGCGAGCGGTTTTCGCATGGCGTCGTCAGCCAGGGATACCGCAGCATCGGCAACGAGCCGCATCGGGATCTCGTCTGCTCGCGGCTCTCCTCCATTGCAGACCACGAAGTCCACCTCACGCAGTCGCGAGGCGGGTTCGCGCAGCGGTCCCGCGGGCAGCAATCGGCCATTGCCCAGCCGGCGTGCACCATCGACCACGCAGATCTCGACGTCGCGCGCAAGGGCGTAGTGTTGCAAGCCGTCGTCAGCAATGATCACGTCGACACCCTGGTCCAGCAGCAGGCGCGCCGCCGCCGGGCGATTCGCCCCGACCGCGACGGGCGCACCGGTCCGGATCGCGATCAACGCGGGTTCGTCCCCGACCTGCGCCGGATCGGGTCCCGAAGCGAGCAGCCTCGGGGCGCGCTCGGTGCCGCCGTAACCGCGGCTCACGACGCCCGGTTGGAAGCCACGGGCTCGCAACCCTTCGACCAGCGCGATCACCAGCGGCGTCTTGCCGGCTCCCCCGGCGGTGATATTCCCGACCACGACCACCGGCACTGCCAGCCGCTGCGACCGCAACGCCCCGCCGCGGTACAGCCGGCGCCGCAGCCGCACCAGCGCACCATAAAACGCAGCCAACGGCAGCGTCCACCATGCGGGTCTCGCGGAAGGTTCGTACCAGCGAAGTTGCAAGGAATCAGCGAGTTTCATGGAACTCCGTCGTTCCCGCGCACGCGGACTGCGTTCCAGGATTGCAAACGCGAACGCCGCAGGCGGCCCGCAGGGCGAGCGCCAAGGATGGCGAGTTTGTCCAATGCCTTTCCTCAGCCGAGTGGTTCCGGATACAAGTCGCGCCAATAGGGTTTATGTTTTTCGACAAGATCAAGCTTCCATGGCGGTCCCACTTCTTTGTTTTTCCCTGGTTATCGCCTGCTCCATCAAGACATGCTGCTCAAAATACACTCGAAGTCACTGGTTTACGCGCCTCTCCTGCGGCGCGCCCTTCGGGCCATCGGCCTCGCCGATGTTCGCTCCGGCGTCCTGCCTCGCAGTCCCGCATTCGGGGGGATGACGGCAACTACCGAGTAGCTGCGGCCGGTGCAGCCGCGGCCGGCTCGTGGAACTGCAGGCGGTGCAGCGAGGCGTACTTGCCGCCCGCCGCCAGCAGCTCGGCGTGTGTACCGCGTTCGACGATGCGCCCGGCATCCAGCACCACGATCTGGTCGGCGTGCTCGACCGTGGAAAGCCGGTGTGCGATCACCAGCGTGGTGCGGTTGACCATCAGCCGCGACAATGCGTCCTGGATCAGCCGTTCGGATTCGGTATCGAGTGCGCTGGTCGCCTCGTCCAGCACCAGGATCGGGGCATCCTTGAGCAGGGCACGCGCGACGGCGATGCGCTGGCGCTGTCCGCCGGAGAGCAGCGCGCCGCCCTCGCCCACCCGGCTGTGGATGCCGTTCGGCAAGTCGCGGATGAACTCCATCGCGTTCGCGGCTTCCGCGGCGGCAACGATCCGGGATTCGTCGAGGTCGGCCAGCGCCCCGTAGGCGATGTTGTGGGCGATGGTGTCGTCGAACAACACCACGTCCTGCCCGACCCAGGCGATCTGCGCGCGCAGGCTGCGCAAGGTGTAGTCGCCGAGCGGCCGGCCGTCCATCAGCACGGTCCCCGAACTCGGCTCGTAGAATCGAGGGATCAGGCTCGCCAGGGTGCTCTTGCCGCTGCCGGAGCGGCCGACCAGCGCCGTGATCGTTCCATGCGGACAGTCGAGCGACACGCCGCGCAGCGCGGCCGCGTCGGAGCCCGGATACGTCAGGTGCACGTCGCGGTACTCGATGTCGCCGCGGCAGCGTTGCAATTCCACGGTGCCGGCATCCCGTTCCATCGGCGCGTCCAGGATCCCGAACAATTCCGCCGCGGCCGCGAGCCCGCGCTGGATGTTCGACTGGACGGTGGTCAGGCGCTTCAACGAAGGCATGATCCCGCCCATGCAAAGGAAAAGCGTCGCGAACGCACCCGCTGTCAGGTGGTCGAGCATGAACGGACGAGTGGCGAAGAACACGATCAACGCGAGCGCGATGGCAGCGGCCAGTTGCACGAACGCGGTCGAAAGCCCATTGGTCGCGGCGACCTTGATGTTCAACTTGCGCGCACGATCGGTGACCTCTTCGAATCGCGCGGATTCGTAATCCTGGCCACCGAAGACCTTGACCTCGCGATGTGCCCCGACGACTTCCTCGACCGCACCCGTTACGCGCCCGATCACCGACTGGATGGTCACGTTGATGCGGCGGTAGCGGCGGCTGACGTAAGTCACCAGGACACCGATCATCGGCACCATCACCAGCAGGGCCAGCGACAACTTCCAGTTGGTCCACAGCATCACCCCGACGAGGCCGACCACGGTGAGGCCGTCCACGATCGTGGTCTTGGCCGAATCGGTGGTGGCTTGCGCAACCTGCTCGCTGGTGTAGGTGATCCGGGAGATCTGCTGGCCGGAGGACTCCGCATCGAAGAATGCGGCGGGCATGCGCAGGTACTTGCCGAAGATCCGTCGACGCATGTCCTGGACCACGCCGCGCCCGACGTAGGCGCTCCCGTAGCTCTCGATGTAGACCGCGATGCTGCGCACGAAGAAGATCGCGACGATGACGATCGGCATCCAGAAAATCACCCGCGGCTCGTGGGTGACGAACAGCTTGTCGATCATCGGCTTGATCACGCGCGCGAACGCCGTCATGGCCGCGGCGTCCACGACCATGCCCATGATCGTGACCACCACGATCGTGCGGTACGGGCGCAGCAGGCCCAGCAGCCGTCGGTACACAGCGGCATCGGAGCCCTGCATCCGGGGCGTGTCAGGCACCGGCGGCGGGCGCCTTCGCGGGCGCGGTTGCGATGGACAGGTGCGCGAAGCCGAGCCGGCCCAGCGCGTCCATCGCCGTGACGACGGCCTGGTGCGGCGTCTGGCCATCGGCCCGCAGCAATACCTGGCGCTCGCGGTCGCTGCCGGCGACCGCCTCGATCGCGCGCTGGAGCGTGCCCTCGTCGTCGCCGAGTACGCGGTTGTCTCCGACGAAGAAATGGCCTTGCCGGTCGATCACGATCACCAAGGTGTCGTTGGCGGGCGCGCTCGCCTGGTCGCTCGCCTGCGGCAGCGATACCTTGAGGCGCCCCTGCTGCACGAAGGTCGTGGTCAGCACGAAAAACATCAACAGCGTCAGCAGCACGTCGATGAGGCTGACGACGTTGATCTCGAAATCGTCGCTGCGACCACTGCCGATGCGCATCGCGGTATCCGTCAGCCCGCGAGCCGCGCGGGCCGTGGCGGCGCCGCCGATGCCGTGGCGGCGCGCGTGTCGACCGCCTGTGGGCGCGTGGCCGAAAGCTCATCCAGCAGGGCGGTGGCCTGCTTCTCCATCTGCACCACGTAGCCTTGCACTTTTGAGCGGAAGTAGCGGTGCAGCACGTAAGCGGGGATCGCGACCACGAGGCCCGAGGCCGTGCAGACCAGCGCCTCGCCGATGCCGCCGGCCATCTTCATCGGATCGCCGACGCCTGACACCATCACCGCCAGGAACATCCGGATCAGGCCGAACACGGTTCCGAGCAGGCCGAGGAGCGGCCCGATCAGGGCGATCGTGCCGAGGGTGTTGAGGTAGCGCTCGAGATCGTGCACCACGTGCCGCCCGGTGTCCTCG
>DASSNH010000235.1:0-15873 GCA_035701405.1 Rhodanobacteraceae bacterium | reverse complement strand
CTTCCCCTTCCCCGAGGTGCCGCCGGCAGTGCGCTTGCGTTGGGAAGATTTCGATCGGGACGTTTTGCTGGCCACGTAAGTCTCCTTGGGGTGAATGGTGGCGGTCCTGCTTCCGTCGGTGTCAGTCGCCCGCCAGTGCGTGCAGCCACGCGCGTACCGCCGCCGGGCTGGCGATCGCGCAGCGCGCGGCCGTCGGACGGCGGTCTCCGATGATGACGCTGGTGCCGCCCATCGCGTTGACGCGGTGGAAGGCATCCTCGTCGGTGAGGTCGTCACCGAGCATCCAGGGACGGCGGCCGCGGAAAGGCACGACCTGCATCAATGCCTCGAGCGCACGGCCCTTGTCCACCCCGGCGGGCTTCAGTTCGATGACCTGGTCGCCCCGCTGCGCGACGTAGCGGTCGCCGGTGTCGCGAAGCAACGCCTGGGCGACGCGCTCGGCTGCCTGGCGCGCTCCCGGCGCATGCCTGTAGTGCAGGGCCAGCGCGCGGAGCTTGTCTTCCAGCACCAGCCCGGGCACCTCGTCGACCAGCCGCGCCGCGCGGGCGCGCACCTGGGCGAACGAGTCCTCGTCGCCGGTGAAATGCTGCTCGCCGTCCGGCGTCCGCAATTCGGCACCATGCAGACCGCCGGCGGCATGCGCGCGCCAATCGAAGAGCGAATCGAGCTGCGCCAGCGAGCGGCCGCTGAGCAACGCTACCGCGCCCTGCAGCCGGACCCTCAGGCGATCGAGGTCCTCGTGCAGGTGCTCGGCGACTTCCACTTCGTCCGGGTGCCGGGCGAAGTCCAGCAAGGTGCCGTCGACGTCGAGGAACAAGGCCCAGGCATCGTCGCCGCCGGGCGCGGGCGGCGCAGGCAGCGGGCCGATGTCGGCGTCGCGGGCGGTCGGTGCCTGGCGGAAAGTCGGTTGCACGACCGCATATTGTGCCGGAGCCCTCGTGAAAGGGCGATTCACGTTCCATCCGGCTCGTGTCAAGGCCACCCAGCCACGGGCGCCGGGCCACGCCCGCGGGCTATACTCCGGTCCAGGGTGGAGCTTGCCATTGGCGGATCAGATGGCCGACGAAAGGGAATCGCCGGATGATTCGCGGCCTGCGGGCCGCGGCGAGGGGATGCGCGCGCTCATCCACGCACATGACTGGTCGGCGACCCCGCTCGGACCGATGGACGGCTGGCCGCAAACGCTCGGGACCGCGGTCGAATTGATCCTGCCGAACCGCTTCCCGTCCGTGGTTCTCTGGGGCCGCGACCTCATCCAGATCTACAACGACAGTTTCCGGCCCCTGATGGCCGACAAGCACCCCGCGGGGCTCGGCCAGCCGGCCCGGGAGTGCTGGCCCGAGGTCTGGCACATCGCCGGACCGATCTACGACCGCGTATGGCAGGGCGAATCGCTGATGTTCGAGGACGCGCTGTACCCCGTCCTGCGCAACGGCGCGATCAACGATGCCTGGTATGACGTGTGCTACAGCCCCATCCGGGATGAAACCGGCAGCATCCAGGGTGTGCTCGTGACGGTCATCGAAGTCACGGCACGGCATCAGGCACGTCTGCAGCAGCAGCGCAACGACCGCGTCACCAGCCGGCTGGCCGCGATCGTCGAATCGTCCGACGTGGCCATCATCAGCAAGGATCTCGACGGCGTCATCCAGACCTGGAACGCCGGGGCGGAGCACATCTTCGGCTATACGGCCGAGGAAGCGATCGGCAAGCCCGTCACGATGCTGATGCCACCCGGCCGGGAGGACGAGGAACAGGCGATCCTGGCCCGTATCCGCCGTGGCGAGCGCATCGACCACTACGAAGCCGTGCGGCGGAGGAAAGACGGCACCTTGATCGATGTCGCGCTCACCATTTCCCCGATCAACGACGGCGATGGCAAGCCCGTGGGCGCCTCCAAGATGGCGCGTGACATCAGCCAGCGCACGCGTGCAGGTGCCGCCCTGCGGGAAGCCGAGGAACGACGGGCGTTCCTGCTGAAGCTCTCGGATGCGATCCGGTCGCTGACGGACGCCCGCGCGATCCAGCAGGCGGCCTGCGGAATCGTGCGGGCGCAGCTCGCCGCCGACCGCGTCTGCTGCTGCGAAACCGACCAGCAGGAAGAAAGCATCCTCGTCACGGCGGAAGACGGCGCCCCCGGAGACACCGTGCTGGTCGGGCAGCGTTTACGACTCGCCGACTTCCAGGACAGCGCGTCGGCGATGTTCCGGGAACTCCGGCCCGTCGGCTGCACCGATCTCGACACGCTGGCCGAGCTTTCGCCCGAACAGAAGCGCGCCTTTGCCGCGCTCGGGATCCGCGCCTATCTGGCGGTGCCCGCCGTGAAGGAGGGCAGGCTCGTTGGCGCGATGATCGCCAAGTTCGCCACGCCCCACCAGTGGAGCGCGCGCGAGTTTCAGTTGCTCGGGGAAACCGCAGAGCGCACCTGGGACGCCGCCCGGCGCGCCAGCACGGAAGCCGCCTTGCGCGAGAGCGAAGCGCAACTGCAGCGCGCCAGCCGCGCGAAGGACGAGTTCATCGCGATGCTGGGGCACGAGCTTCGGAACCCGCTGGCGCCGATCGCCACCACCCTGGAATTGATGAAACTGCGCGGTCCGGATCTGTTCGTGCGCGAGCGCGAGATCATCGACGCGCAGGTGGGGCACCTGACCGCCCTGGTGGACGACCTGCTCGATGTCGCACGGATCGCCCGCGGCAAGGTCGAACTGCAGACGGCAGAGGTGGATCTGGCGGCGGTCGTGGCCGCGGCGGTGGAGATCACCCAGCCCTTGATGGAAGAGCGCCAGCAATCGCTGTGCGTGCTCGTGGCGGAGGGGCTGGCGGTTTCCGGCGACAAGCGCCGGCTGGCGCAAGTCGTGGTGAACCTGCTGACCAACGCCGCGAAGTACTCGCCGCTCGGCCGGAAAATCGAGGTGCGCGCGACGCGCGAGGACCG
Source organism: Rhodanobacteraceae bacterium (assembly GCA_035701405.1). GTDB lineage: Bacteria > Pseudomonadota > Gammaproteobacteria > Xanthomonadales > Rhodanobacteraceae > 66-474. The sequence continues at coordinate 12,938 of DASSNH010000235.1, read as the reverse complement.
GAAGGTGGTATTGCGGGTTCGCGACGAAGGCCAGGGCATCGATCCCGCCCTGCTGCCGCACGTGTTCGAGTTGTTCACCCAGGCCGCCCAGTCGGCAGATCGCCAGACGGGTGGATTGGGCCTGGGCCTTGCGATCGTGCGCAACCTGGTCACGCTGCACGGCGGGACCGTCGTGGCCGCGAGCGAGGGGCGCGGGAAGGGCAGCGAATTCACCGTGCGGCTCCCGCTGGTGGCGCGCCGCCGCCATCGTGGTGCATCGAAGGCCGTGACAGGGGCGTCGCACCCGGCCGGGCACCGCACCAAGGCCAAGGTGCTGGTCGTGGACGACTACGCGTTGGCCGCGGAGAGCCTGGCGCTGCTGCTCGGGGAAATGGGTTATGTCACCCGGGTGGCGCAGGATGGGCCGTCGGGCCTGCAGGCGGTCGCTGAATTCGATCCCGACATCGCGCTGGTCGACATCGGGTTGCCGGTGATGGACGGCTACGAGGTGGCGCGCGCGGTGCGCCGCACCCCGGGCCGCGAGGATTTGCCGCTGGTCGCGGTCACCGGGTTCGGCCAGGCCAGTGATCACGCGCGCGCCAAGGAGGCGGGGTTCGACGAACACCTGGTCAAGCCCTTGGCGGCGGGAAAGATCGGACAGTTGATCGATACCCTCGTCGAGGCGCGGACACGCGAGCGGACGAGCGGCGAAAGGCGCTTGAAGCCGGCGTGAGCCATGCGCGCCGTTCGGCGCCCACAGGCCTGCCGACCACCCATTGGGGCGCGTTCCTTCGGCGGTGTATGCTGGACCAGCCGTGAGGTGGCAGGGACAGGCCGAGGATGCCGATCGAGCGCAAGTCTCCGCGGCGTTTTGCCGAGCGTTCCGACTCGCACGCGGCGACGCAACGCGCGCGCGGCAGCGCGGCCCGCGATGACGGCGGGCAACTTTATCGTGCGCTGTTCGCGAACGCCCCGACCCCCTTCCTGCTGCTGGCTCCGGACGCGCCGCGCTTCACCGTCGTCGACGTCAACGAGGCGTACCTCGCGGCGACCATGACCACGCGCGAGGGGATCGTGGGGCGCGGCCTGTTCGAAGCGTTCCCCGACAATCCCGACGATCCCGCCGCCACCGGCGTGCGCAACCTGCGCGCGTCGCTCGAACGTGCGCTGTCGTCCGGCCGCACCGATGCGATGCCGCGCCAGAAATACGACATCGCGCGTCCCGATGGCGTCTTCGAGGAGCGCTGGTGGGATCCGTACAACACCCCGGTGCTGAGCCCCGACGGCAGCGTCGCCGCGATCATCCACCACGTCACCGACGCGACAGGGCTCGAACTCGCCGAAATCGCCTTGCGCCAGAGCGAAGAGCGCAAGGCCTTCCTGCTGAGGCTTTCCGATGCGCTGCGGCCGCTGGCGGACCCGGTCGCCATCCAGGAAGCCGCCAGCCGGCTTACCAGCGAACACCTCGATATCGGGCGTGTCGCGTACTGCGAAGTGCGCTCGGAACCGGACATCATGGTGATCTTCGAGCGCGACTGGCCGCGGCGAGGCATGCCGTCGGTCGCCGCTGGACGCTATCGGCTGGAAGACCTCGGAAAGTTCCTGGTCGAAGAGCTCGGCGCGGGTCGCGACTTGAGCATCGCCGACGTGGCCACCGACTCCCGGTTTTCGCCGGCCGAGCGCAGCGCTTGGGAAGCGTTTTCCATCCAGACCGCATGCAGCATCCCCCTGATCAAGGAAGGGCGTTTCGTGGCCTGTGTCACTGCCCAGGACAACCGGCCGCACGCCTGGACCGATGCCGAAGTCACGCTGTTGCGCGACGTTTCCGAGCGCACCTGGTCGGCGGTCGAGCGTGCCCGCGCCGAGGCGGCGCTGCGCACCAACGAGGCGTGGCTCGCCGGACAAAAGGCGGCGTTGCAAGCCGCGGTCAACGATGAACCGCTGGCCGTCTCGCTCGGCGTGCTGGTTCGCGTCGCTTGCGCGCGGGATCCGGAACTCCGCTGCGCTTTCTACCTCGCCAATCCGAGCCGCACCGCGCTGCACCATGTCGTCGGAATGGGCGAAGACCATGCACGGCGCATGGCTGGCTTGGCGATCGGCGCAGGCTCGCTCGCCTGTGGCCTGGCCACGCACCTCGGGCAGCCGGTCATTACCCCGGACGTGACCGAGGAGCCGTTGTGGGAGCCGTGGTTGGCACTGGCCGAGGCGTTCGACTTCCGCGCCTGCTGGTCGTTCCCCATCGAAACGGAGGGCGGCAAGGCGGTCGGAACCTTCGCGATGTACTACCGGCGACCGCGTGAGGCGAAGCCGGGCGACCATCACCTCGCCGCGATCGTGACCCGCACCGCTGCCATCATCATTTCCCGGCACCAGGCGACGAAAGCCCGCGCCCGCGCCGAAGCCTCGCTGCGGAAACGCGAGGAGCGCCAGGCATTCCTTCTGAAGCTCAGCGACGCTCTGCGCGCCGAGGCCGATCCCGTCAACGTGGGTGCCATAGGCACGCGCATGCTCGCCGAACACATGGGGGTCGAGCGCAGCTACATCTGCGAATTCTCGCGCGAACGGGACCTCGCGTGGATCGGCCCGGAATACCACGCCCCGAACATCCCACCGATCGCCGGGCAATACCGCTTCAGGGACTTTCCGGAATCGATGCGCCGGCTGGAGACGGAGCCCCTCGTCATCTCCGACCTCTGCAACGACCCCAGCTTCCCCGAGCGCGACAAACGTTCGATCGGCGCCATGGGCATGAACGCCGTGCTCACCGGGATCCTGCGCAAGGGCGAGCGCAATTATGTGTGGGCGCTGGTGGTCGGTGATTCCAAGGCCCGCGACTGGAGCGCCGAAGATCGTTCGCTGGTCGAGGCGGCTGCGGAGCGCATCTGGACGGCGATGGAACATGCCCGCGTCGAGGATGCGTTGCGCGAGAACCAGGACAGGCTGCAGCAGGCCAGCCGCATCAAGGACGAGTTCATCGCGATGCTCGGCCACGAGCTGCGCAATCCGCTGGCGCCGATCGCGACCACCCTGCAGCTGATGAAGCTGCGCGCGCCCGATGTGTTCGTGCGCGAGCGCGAGATCATGGAGGCGCAGGTGCGCTACCTCACCGGCCTGGTCGACGACCTGCTGGACGTGGCGCGCATTGCACGCGGCAAGGTCGAACTGGAGAAGGAGCCCTTGGCGATGGCGGAGGTCGTCGCCGCCGCGGTGGAGACCACGCAGCCGGCAATGGAGGAGCATCGGCAATCGCTGGACACGCAGGTCGAGGGCGACCCGATGGTGATGGGCGACCGGCGCCGCCTGGTGCAGGTCCTGGTGAACCTGCTCGGCAACGCCGCGAAATACTCGCTGCCGGGCCGCTCGATCGACCTGCGCGTCCGCGCCGAGGGCGGGCAGGTCGTGGTGCGGGTGCGCGACCAGGGCCGTGGCATCGCCCCGGAACTGTTGTCGCGGGTCTTCGAGTCGTTCACCCAGGAGCGGCAGGCGATCGACCGCGCCGGCGGTGGCCTCGGCCTGGGTCTGGCGATCGTGCGCAACCTGGTCGCGATGCACGGCGGCAGCGTGGAAGCGCTGAGCGAGGGGCACGGCAAGGGCAGCGAATTCGTGGTGCGCTTGCCATTGCTGCCGTGGCGGCCGGCGAGTGGCGAAGCGGCCGCGGTCGCGAACGTCCGGTTCCCGCGGACGCCCCCGGCCGAAGCCGATGGCGCGGGGGGCAAGGTCCTGATCGTGGACGATTTCGCCGTGGCGGCGGAAAGCCTCGCGCTGCTGCTGCAGGAGATGGGCTACCGGACGCGCGTCGTGTACGACGGCGCCGCCGCGCTGCAGGCGTTCGCGGAGTTCGAGCCGGACATCGCGTTGATCGACATCGGGTTGCCGGTAATGGATGGCTACGAGGTGGCGCGCAGCGTGCGTGGCACGCCGGGCCGCGAACACCTTCCGCTGATCGCGATCACCGGCTACGGCCAGGCCAACGACCACGTGCGCGTGATGGAGGCGGGCTTCGACGAACACCTGGTCAAGCCGCTGCGGGCCGGCAAGCTCGGACCGTTGATCGAGAAACTGGTGGAGAGGGGAAGACGAGCGTAGGGCGGCACCGTTTAGTGGATGGATCGCAAGCGGCCGGCAACGCCGCCCTGTGGCTGCGCCTTTCGCCCCTGCCCGGCGACGCCTTCGCAAGAAGGGAGGTGAGTGCCGGCCACGCTTGAAGCTTCCAGCCCCCGGCCGCATCTTTCGGGGTCGAATCGACAGCCTGGGCACCCACCGCCATGCGCACCGACAAACTCACTTCACGCTTCCAGCAGGCGCTCGCCGACGCGCAATCGATCGCGGTCGGTCGCGACCACAACATGCTGGAACCGGCGCACGTACTGGCCGCGCTGCTCGACCAGCAGGGCGGTTCGACCGCGCCGATGCTGGCGCAGGCCGGCGTCAACGTGCCGCTGCTGCGCCAGCGCGTCGGCGAGATCATGGAGCGCCTGCCCAGTGTCAGGGGACAGGAAGGCAACATCAACGTATCGAACGAGCTGAACCGGCTGCTCAACCTCACCGACAAGCTGGCGCAGCAGCGTGGCGACCAGTTCATCGCGTCCGAACTGTTCCTGCTGGCCTGCCTCGAGGACAAGGGCGACATCGGCCGCGCGCTGCAGGCCGCGGGTGCGAACAAGCAGAACATCGATGCCGCGATCGAGAAGCTCCGCGGCGGCGAGAAGGTGCAGTCCGAGGGCGCCGAGGACCAGCGCCAGGCGCTGGAGAAGTACACGATCGACATGACCGCGCGTGCCGAGACCGGCAAGCTCGATCCCGTGATCGGGCGCGACGAGGAAATCCGCCGCGTGGTGCAGGTCCTGAGCCGCCGCACCAAGAACAACCCGGTGCTGATCGGCGAGCCCGGCGTCGGCAAGACCGCGATCGTCGAAGGCCTGGCCCAGCGCATCGTCAAGGACGAGGTGCCGGAAGGCCTCAAGAACAAGCGGCTGCTCGCGCTCGACCTGGGCGCGCTGATAGCGGGCGCAAAATTCCGCGGCGAATTCGAGGAACGCCTGAAGGGCGTGTTGAACGACCTCGCCAAGCAGGAAGGCCAGGTCATCCTGTTCATCGACGAACTGCACACCATGGTGGGCGCCGGCAAGGCCGAGGGCGCGATGGACGCCGGCAACATGCTGAAGCCGGCGCTGGCCCGCGGAGAACTGCATTGCATCGGCGCGACCACGCTGGACGAATACCGCAAGTACATCGAAAAGGACGCGGCGCTGGAGCGGCGCTTCCAGAAGGTGTTCGTGGGCGAACCCAACGTCGAGGACACCATTGCGATCCTGCGTGGTTTGAAGGAGCGCTACGCCGTACACCACGGCGTCGAGATCACCGATCCCGCGATCGTCGCGGCCGCGACGCTTTCCAATCGCTACATCACCGACCGCCAGTTGCCCGACAAGGCCATCGACCTGATGGACGAGGCGGCCTCGCGGATCCGGATGGAGATCGATTCCAAGCCCGAGGAACTCGATCGCCTGGAGCGCCGGCTGATCCAGTTGAAGATCCAACGCGAGATGCTGAAGAAGGAAAAGGACCTGGAATCGAAAAAGCGCCTGGAAGACCTCGAAACCGACATCGAAAGGCTCGAGCGCGAGTTCTCCGATTTGAACGAAGTGTGGAAGTCGGAGAAGGCGACGCTGCAGGGTGACGCGAAGATCAAGGAAGAAATCGAAAAGGCGCACCTCGAGCTCGAAGCCGCGCAGCGCCGCCAGGATTACGCGCGCATGAGCGAGATCCAGTACGGCCAGTTGCCGGCGCTGGAAAAGCAGCTCGCCGCGGCCCAGAACACCGACCAGCGCGAGTTCAAGCTGGTCAAGGACAAGGTCACCGCCGAGGAGATCGCCGAGGTCGTATCGCGCTGGACCGGCATTCCGGTCTCGAAGATGCTGGAGGGCGAGCGCGAGAAGCTGCTGCAGATGGAATCCGCGCTGCACAAGAACGTGATCGGCCAGGACGAGGCGGTGAAGGCCGTTTCGGACGCGATCCGCCGCGCACGTGCGGGCCTTTCCGATCCGAATCGCCCCTATGGTTCGTTCCTGTTCCTCGGCCCCACCGGCGTCGGCAAGACCGAGCTGTGCAAGGCGCTCGCGGGCTTCCTGTTCGACACCGCCGAGGCGATGGTGCGGATCGACATGTCGGAATTCATGGAGAAGCACTCGGTCGCGCGGCTGATCGGGGCGCCACCGGGCTACGTCGGTTACGAAGAAGGCGGTTATCTCACGGAGGCCGTGCGCCGGCGCCCGTACAGCGTGATCCTGCTGGACGAAGTCGAGAAGGCGCACCCGGACGTGTTCAACATCCTGTTGCAGGTTCTCGATGACGGGCGGCTCACCGACGGCCAGGGCCGCACGGTGGATTTCCGCAACACCGTGATCGTGATGACGTCGAACCTCGGATCGCAGCAGATCCAGGAGATCGCTTCGTCGGGCATCGACGAGGATTCACCGGAAGCCTACACCCAGATGAAGGCCGCCGTGATGGGCGTGGTGCAGGCGCATTTCCGGCCGGAGTTCATCAACCGGCTCGACGAGATCGTGGTGTTCCATCCGCTCGACAAGTCGCAGATCCGCGAGATCGCGCGGCTGCAGACGAACTACCTCGCCAGGCGGCTGCAGGAACGCCAGATCGACCTGGAGATTTCCGACGGTGCCCTGATGCTGCTCGGCAACGTCGGCTTCGATCCCGTGTACGGCGCGCGCCCGCTGAAGCGCGCGATCCAGGCGCAGCTCGAAAACCCGCTGGCGCAGAAGATCCTCGCGGGCGAGTTCGTTGGCGGCGACACGATCCGGGTGGACGCCGAAGGCGGCAAACTGGTATTCCACAAGCGCTGAGGCCCCATCAGGAGTGTCCCGCCGGGAGGGGCCGCCTGCGCGCTTTTCACCCACCGGACCGGCACTTGCCCACCGGCGCAGAACGATTATTCTGGTGTCGACTACGACCGGCACCGATGCGTGCGGCTGCCGGGAGGCGGCCATGCTCCGGATATCGCGGGTCATCCTGGTTGCGTTGTGCTTGATGGGCACGTCGGCAGCCTCGGCCGGGCTGCAGCACGAACATCCCGGGACGATCGCGCCGGAGGGCGTGATCGGCCATGTGCACTTCCCGGTTTCCTGCCCTGGAGAGCAGCAAGCGTTCGATCAAGCCACGACGCTGTTGCATTCGTTCTGGTATGAAAAGGCGGAAGCCACGTTTGCCGGGATCGCCAGGCGCGATCCCCGATGCGCGATGGCGTGGTGGGGAGAGGCCCTCAGCCTCTGGCATCCGCTGTGGCCGGACCGTCCCGATAGCCAGGTGCTGGCGCGCGGCCGTGCGCTGCTTGCGCAAGCCCGCGCCGCGAAACAGCAGACGCAACAGGAAACGGCGTGGCTGGATGCGCTCGCGGCATTTTACGGGCCCGACGGTTCGACCGACTATCGGGAACGCGCGCTGGCTTACGAGCAGGCGATGGCGCGGGTCCACGCCGGCTCGCCGCGCGAACCCGAGGCCGCGGCGTTCTACGCGCTTGCCCTGCTGGCCAGCGCACAGGCTTCACCTCCGGACAAATCGCACGCCCGGGAACGCAAGGCGGCTGACCTGTTGAACCGCGTGCTGGCCGTGGAACCGGATCATCCGGGTGCACTGCATTACCTGATCCACGCCTACGATTCGCCGTCCTTGGCGAAATACGCATTGGGCGCGGCTCGCAGCTATGCGCACATTGCACCGGCGGTCCCGCATGCGCAGCACATGCCCTCGCACATCTTCACGCGGCTGGGGTTGTGGAACGAATCGGTTGCTTCGAATCGCGCAGCCGAAAGCGCGGCCAAGCACTTTGCCGCGGAAATGCGCCTGCCCGGAGCGTGGGACGAGCAGTTGCACGCGATGGACTACCTCGAATACGCCTATCTGCAGCTCGCACGACACCGGGATGCGCTATCGGTACAGGACGAGCTGCTCGCGATTCCCGTCGCGAGTCCGGCGAATTTCAAGGTCGCATACGCCTATGCCGCCATCCCCGCACGCTACGCGATCGAGCGTCGGCAGTGGCGCGAAGCCGCCGATTTGCCCGCCCATCATCCGGAGTTCCCCTGGGCGCGCTTCCCGGCCGCGCAGGCGATCACGGAATTCGCGCGCGCATTGGGCGCGGCACGCAGCGGCGATCTGCCTCGGGCGACGCGATCCGTGGGAAGGCTCGCGTCGCTGGAGGATGCGTTGCGGCAATCGGGCGATGCGTATTGGGCCAGCCAGGTCGAAATACAGCGGTTGGCAGCTCAGGCCTGGCTTGCACACGCGCAAGGCAGGCCAGGCAAAGCACTGGCCGCCATGCGCCAGGCCGCCGATCTCGAGGATGCCACGGAGAAGCGGCCGGTGACCCCGGGGCCGCTCGTCCCGGCGCGCGAGTTGCTGGGCGATCTGTTACTGGAACTCGATCGGCCCGCCGAGGCGCTCGACGCCTTCCGCATCGCGTTGGCGGAATCGCCCAGCCGCTTCAACAGCCTGGCTGGCGCCGCCTGTGCGGCGCGTCGATTGGGCGGGCAGGACACGGCGAACCGCTACGCCCGGCAATTGCCGCGCGCGGATGCCCGAAGCCGCGGGGGCAGGTTTGAATTGGCGCGCGGCAAGTCGACGCCCACCTGCAACCGATGACGAATGCTCTGCCGGGACCTTGTCGGCGTCAGATGATCACGTCGACGAGCTCGTCGGTACGAACTGCAACATGGGGGAGGCGGTGCGCTTCTCCCGCCTGGACTGACCGCCCCCTCCCGGAGGAGAGGGGTCCGTCCTCCAGCCTGTTGCACCTACCACCGATACGCCGCACTCGCGTACCAGTAGGACCCGTTGAACCCGAACGGCGAGGTCAGCGGGTAGGCGATGATGCCGTGGTAGTTGTTGGCGTCGTTGTTCTTCTCGGGGTATTCGTTGGTGACGTTGTTGCCGCCCAGGCTGAAATCCCAGCGGTCCAGCGCGTAGCGGATGGAGGCATCCAGCAGCGTCCGCGAACCGTAGGTCTGGTCGCCGGAGGGCGTTCCGCCCAGCGATTCCCAGTGCCCGTAGTTCGTCAATTGCCCGTGCAGGGTCCAGTTGCCGATGCCCCAGTCGGCCGCGAAGAACGCCTTGGTGCGTGGGGTGCCGACGGTGATGCGGCCCTCTTCGGCGCGGTCGATGATCGGCAGCACCAGGCCGGCCAGGCCCAGTTGCGGCGGATTGGGCTTGATCGAGCGGATGTCGGTCTTGTTCCAGTTGATGCCGCCGGTGAATTTCAGCGTGGAACCTTGCAGCTGGACTGGCCAGGTTCCAACCAGGTCCGCGCCGCGGGTGCGGGTGTCGATCGCGTTGGTGAAGAATCGGCCACCGCTCACGAACGGAATGCCCACCGACGTGAGGTAATCCTGCACCGGCGTGCCGACGAGGTTGCCGGATAGGATGATGCGGTCGTCGATGTCGACCTGGTACAGGTCCAGTGTCGCGTACGGGCCGGTGCCCGGCGTGAACACCAGGCCGATGCCGTAGTTGTGCGACTTCTCCGGCTTCAGCGGCTGCGCGCCCAGCGCCACCGCCGCAGGGTCCGACACCGGGAAGGTGCGGATGGTGTAGGGCACCAGATTGCCGCTGCCATCGTTGACGAAGTTGATCGAGGTGCTGGAGTAGTACTCCTGCTGCAGCGACGGCGCCCGGAAGCCGGTCGAGATCGTGCCGCGCAACGCCACCACCGGCGTGAACGCATAGCGCCCCGACAGCTTCCACGAGGTGGTGTTGCCGAAGTCGCTGTAGTGCTCGTAGCGGGCCGCGAAGCCGGCCGAGAACCGTTCGCTGAAATCGGTCTCGAGGTCGACGTAGCCGGCGGTGTTGCTGCGCGAATGCGAACCTGCGTCGCCCGGCTGGTAGCCCGGATACACCTGCGCCCCGGCGCCGGCGTAGGACGCGGGATCGCCTTCCTTGATCGCGAACTCCTCGTGGCGATAGGCGAGGCCCCAGGCGACCGTGAGCGGGTGGTACCAGCCCGTGTCGAAGTCGCGGCTGAAGTCGGCATTGAATTCGTTCTGGCGGATCGTCAGCGTGCCGATGTAGAACGCGGTAGGCGACTCGGCGTCTAGCGAGTAGTTGAAGGTGTCGGTGGTGTGCAGCTTCCAGTGGCTGCCGCCGGTGTCGCCGCTGAGGTCGTAGTGCCAGCCGCCGGCATCACCCTTGATGCCGAGCACCGTCGTGTCGTCGAGGATCGCGCTGTGTTCGAGCGGCAGGTAGCCGTCCGGATACACTGCGGCCGCGGCCGGCGTGCTGGTTTCATACTGCGACAGCGAGCGGAAGAATCCGCCGGCCACGACGTTGCGCTTGTTGAACACGCTGAAGGCGTACAGGGTGGCGTTCTCGCCGAGGTTGTACTGGGCGTTGAGCGCGGCCTGCTTGGCGATGGTTTCGGGCAGGCCGAAACGGAAGGTCACGGTGCCGTAGGTCGGATCATCCGGGTAGCGGGTGTCCGGTCCCGCATGGCTGGTCCGGTCCTGGTGCAGGTAATTGGCCGACAGGTGCACCCAGCCGTTGTTGCCGAGTGCGATGCCGCCGTCGGCGCCGCCGTTCCAGGTATTGCCCTGGCCGCCGTCGTATTGGCCGTAGCTGACGTTCGCGCCGCCGTGGTCGGCGCCGCCCTTCAGGATGATGTTGATGACGCCGGCGATGGCATCGGAACCGTATTGCGCCGCCGCGCCGTCGCGCAGCACCTCGATCCGCTGGATGGCGTTGATCGGGATCGCGGACAGGTCCACGGGCGACGATCCGCGTCCGATCGAGCCGTTGACGTTGAGGATGGCGGTGGTGTGCTGTCGCTTGCCGTTGATCAGAACCAGCGTCTGGTCGGGGGCGAGTCCGCGCAACTGGGCCGGCATGGTCGAGTCGGTGCCGTCGGTCAATGACGGCTGCGGGAAGTTGAAGGAGGGCAGCAGCGTTCGCAGCGCCGTGGTGAGGTCGGGCGCGCCGGTACTCACCAGTTCCTTCGGCGTCAGCACATCGATCGGCGCCAGCGAGTCGGCCGCCGTGCGGTCGAAGGCGCGGGTGCCGGTGACGATGACGGTCTGCAGCGTCGCAGGCTGCTTCTGGTCATCGTTGGCATTGTTGGCGCCGGTGTCCTGTGCGACAGCAGTGGAGCTTGCGAAGGCGGCGCAGGCAAATGCCACCGCGATGCAGAGATTGCGCTTGTGCATGCTGGGGTCCCCAGGTGTGGATGGAGGAAACTTCACCCGGCGCAACCCTCCCGTGACGTCCGCAGACGTCGGCTACACGCGGCTTCTGCCGGGCAGGCTAGGCTTCGAGCCGAAGATTGTCAAACCTGCACCTGCCCGGCATGTGCGCGTACGGTGCGCACCGAGCGCGCCCCCGCGGGTTCGAGCGCGGCATCGGCGGGCGAGGATCGCGGCGCCCTCGATCGGAATCGCCCGCAAAACCGCGGTGCACACCGGCAGTCCATGTTGCCGTATGATGCGTGCTGCCTGAGGTGACCGTCGACGCACGTCGGCGGTTGAAACGGGAATCCGGTGACGCCTGATCCACCCAGCGTGCGCCATTTGGCGTGCTGCACGCAAATGGACGGCCATTCCGGAGCTGCCCCCGCAACGGTAGGCGAGTCACGATCCGCACGCAGCCACTATGCGCGAGCATGGGAAGGCGCGGATCGGGAAGGTGGCGACACCTTCGCTCGCGAGCCCGGAGACCGGCCTTCGGCTGGAGCTTGGACCGCAGAAACTTTCGAGACGAAACAGTGACTGCGTAAGGACAGGTTTTCGACGATTCGCCGGCCCATGGTGGTTCCATGGGCCAGGGATCGGCGGAAAGCTGGACCGCGCAGGCACTGTTGCAGGCCGGAAGATTTCTGCGGCCCATGCTCCTTAGCCGGACAAGCGGTGGGCTTGTATCTGGGGCCGCGCATTCCGTGCCGGTACCAGCATCCCTCCGCCTGTCCCCGACGCCATCGACACCGCGCGGGCAGGCGCGGACAGGAGTGCTTCGTGAATTCCCATCATCGTTTGTACGGCCGCACGCTGCTGGTCGCGCTGGCCTGCGTTTTCGCTGCGTCACTGGCCGAAGGCCAGACGACCCTCCCACAGGTCGTCGTCACCGCGACCCGCACCGCCCAGACCCAGGATGCGACGCTCTCCCCGGTCACCGTGATCACCCGCGAGGAGATCGAACGCCTGCAGCCGTCGTCGCTGCAGGATCTGTTGAACGCCAGTCCCGGCATGGCGATCAGCAACAACGGCGGACCGGGCAAGCAATCCTCGCTCTTCCTGCGCGGCACCGACGGCGACCAGGTGCTGGTGCTGGTGGACGGGATCCGCATCGGTTCGGCGAGCGCCGGGCGGACCGCGATCCAGGACATCCCCGTCGACCAGATCCAGCGCATCGAGATCGTGCGCGGGCCGTTCTCCAGCCTGTACGGTTCGGAGGCGATCGGCGGCGTGATCCAGATCTTCCTGCGCCACGCGCCCGGTACGTTCACGCCCAACGCGAGCGTGGGCTTCGGCAGCGATTCGCACTGGAAGGGCGCCGCCGGTTTTTCCGCGGGCGGCGACAAGGGCTGGGTCTCGGCGCAGGCCTCGCACGAGCGGACGGACGGCATCAATTCGTGCCGGGTCGGTGCCGCCGAAGCGTTCGCCGGTTGCTTCGCCGACCAGCCCGACCGCGACGGATTCCGGGACGACGCGCTGAGCGTGCATGGCGCGTACGAGTTCAACGAGCAATGGAGCGCCGACGGCCTGGCGTTTCGCAGCCAGGGCCGCAATGAATACGACGGCACCTTCAGTGATGCGGACGATTACTCGAACCAGGTGCTGGTGCTGGTGGACGGGATCCGCATCGGTTCGGCGAGCGCCGGGCGGACCGCGATCCAGGACATCCCCGTCGACCAGATCCAGCGCATCGAGATCGTGCGCGGGCCGTTCTCCAGCCTGTACGGTTCG
>DASSNH010000234.1:0-22847 GCA_035701405.1 Rhodanobacteraceae bacterium | reverse complement strand
GCCAGCGGGCTGATGGGCACCGAGGTGCGCGAGGAGATCCTCGGCGTGGCCGAAGTGCGCGATGTGTTCCGCAGCTCCAAGTTCGGCGCGGTCGCCGGCTGCATGGTCATCGAAGGCACCGTCAGGCGCAACAAGCCTATCCGGGTGCTGCGCGACGACGTGGTGATCTTCGAGGGCGAGCTGGAGTCGCTGCGTCACTTCAAGGAGAACGTCGAGGAAGTGCGCAACGGCAGCGAATGCGGCATCGCCGTCAAGCAGTACAACGACGTCAAGCCCGGCGACCGCATCGAATGCTTCGAACGCATCGAGGTGGCGCGGACGCTGTGATTCGAGCCCCTCTCCCTCGGGAGAGGCGGCCGCAGGCCGAGCGCGCAACGCCGGGGTCAGGGTTCGGCGTTGCCAGATTTGTGCAGTCTCGCGCGAGACCCGTACCCTCATCCGGCGCTTCGCGCCACCTTCTCTTGGAGAGAAGGGCTTTCCGGAGTCCTCTGATGCCCACCCGCTCCTTCCATCGGACCGACCGTGTCAACGCCGAGCTCCGTCGCGAGGTCGGCGTGCTGGTGCACGCCGCGGTGCGCGACCACGCGCTGCCGCAGGCGAGCGTGGTGGATGTCGACGTCAGCCGTGAACTCGACGTCGCCACGGTCTGGGTCACGGCATTGCAGCCCGAGCGATCGGCGGAAGTCGTCAAGGCGCTGAAGGCGCTCGCCAGGGAATTCCGCCACCAGCTCGCGCACACCATGCGGATGCGCCGCGTCCCCGAGCTGCGCTTCAAGTACGACGACTCGGTGGACAAGGGCGAGCGGATCGAGCGGCTGCTGCGGGAAGAAGGGGACCGGGGACCAGGGACCGGGGACCAGAGCGCCTCGTCATCGTGATTTGTTCGAGTCTTTCCGCCCATGGATCCGCTGGTACAGATCTTCGACGTTTCCGGGGCAACCCATCTTTCGTTGTCGTCAGTTGGCGTTGATCGCGGCCTTGGGGTGAGCCGATGACATCGGCCGAAAGCTCTTCCCGGTCCCCAGTCACGGGCATCCTCCTCCTCGACAAGCCCACGGGCATCAGCTCCAACCGCGCCTTGCAGCAGGCGAAGCAGCTGTTCGGTGCGAGCAAGGCCGGGCACACCGGAAGCCTCGATCCGCTGGCGACGGGACTCTTGCCGGTCTGTTTCGGCGAGGCGACCAAGGTCGCGGGTTACCTGCTCGGGGCGCGCAAGGCGTATGCCGCGGAATGCCGGCTCGGTACCACCACCGACACCTGCGACAGCGACGGTACGGTGTTGCTTGAACGCGAGGTTCCGACGCTGGAAGACAACGCGATCAGCCGCGAGCTCGCGAAGCTCACGGGCCGCATCACCCAGGTTCCGCCGATCTATTCCGCGCTGAAGCAGGGCGGGGTGCCGCTCTACAAACGTGCCCGCCGCGGCGAAGCCGTGGAGGCGGCGCCGCGTGAGGTGGACGTGTTCCGATTCGATCTCACCGGCCGGTCGGCCAACACGCTGCGCCTGTATGTCGAATGCGGCTCGGGCACCTACGTGCGCAGCCTGGTGCGCGACCTCGGAGAGGCGCTGGGTTGCGGCGCGCACCTGACGTCACTGCGGCGGCTGTGGGTGGAGCCGTTTCGCGATCCGCGCATGTTCACCCTCGCAGAATTGGAATCGTTGCGCGATCGGGATCCGGCGGCACTGCACGAATGCCTCTTTCCGATCGATGCGGGCCTTGCCGACTGGCCCACGTTGCAACTCGACGAGCGGGGCGCCGACGATGTCGCGCATGGCCGCGCGTTGCGTGTGACCGCCGCGCCGGGTCGGCGTCGCGCGTACGCGCCGGACGGTGGCCTGCTCGCGATCGGAGAAATCGATGCGGCGGGCACGTTCAAGGTGTTGCGCGGCTTTGTGGACGGCCGATGATTCAGATGGTGCGGGTTGCGTTGAGCCGGGCTCCGTCCGGCGAAGCCAATGCTCGCAGCGGGTCCACGTTGGGCTTCCCCCGGGACAAGCCCGGGGTCAACGCAACCTACGACTCGATGGTCCGTGGCCGCGATCGATTCGTTCGCGGTGTGATGCCTGTCGCGTGCCTGTCGCGCTCCTACAAGAGCCGCATCAGTTCCGGCCAGATCGGCATCTGGTGGACGCGCACTGTGGTGCCGGCGAAAATCGCATTGGCCAGTGCCGGTGCGGCGGAGGGAAATCCCATCGCGAATGCACCAGCCGGACTCTCCTGCGAGGGTACGAGGATTACCTGCACGTCGTGCGGCATCTGGGCCATCGTCGCGAGCGGATAATCCTTGAAGCCCTGCTGCGCGATGCGCCCGTCCTTGCCGACGGTGATCCGCTCGCGCAAGGCCGTGGATAGCCCATCGAGGGTCGCTCCGACCAGCGCAGCGCGGGCACCGAGCGGGTTGACGACGCGCCCGATGTCCGCGGCACACACCGCGTTGTGGATCAGCAGCCGGTTGCCTTCCATCGACACCTCCATCGCGTGTGCGACGTAGCCGCCGAAGGTGAAATGGCAGGCCAGCCCGAAGCCGTGGCCCTGGGTGTGCGGTTTGCTCCAGCCAATGGCATCGGCGGCGAGCTTCAGCACCCAGGCCAGACGACCGGTGTCGAGCACCGGGCCGCCGTGGCCGCGATACGGGAGCTTGCGCGGTTCGCCGAGCAGCGCCAACCTGAACTCGAGTGCATCCTGCTTGAGCGTCTGCGCAATCTCGTCGAGGAAGCACTCGGTCGCGAATGCGTTCACCGCGTGCGAGCTCGCGCGGTAGTTGCCGCGCGGGAGGGTGGAATCGAGGGCGTACCAGGCGTATTGCAGGTTGTCGACCAGGCCGGCGGGAAGGTCGTCCGGATGCATTTCCGAAAGCCACCAGCGCGAACGCGGCTCGCGGCCCGCGAGGCGCGAGGTGCTGGCGATGTGGTGGCTCCAGCCGGTCAATGCCTTGTGGCGGTCGGCGCAGGCTTCCAATGCGTGCACCGAAAACGGCCGGTAGAGGTCGTGGGTGAATGCATCGCCACGCGTCCACATCAACTTGATCGCCTTGCCAGCGGCCTTGGCCAGCATCACCGCTTCGGCGACGTAGTCGCTTTCGAGGAAGCGTCCGAAGCCGCCGCCGGCACGCGGAAGCCGCACATCGATCTTGTCCGGGGCGAGGCCGGTCAGGCGACGCACGGTTTCGTAGGTGGCACGCGGATTCTGCACCGGCGCGATGATCAATGCCTGCTGGTGGTCGACCCTGACCAGCGCGCCGGGGGGCTCGAGATCGGCGTGCGCAACCGTCGCGATGCGGTATTCGGCCTTGAAGGTGGAGCGCGCGCTCTTGAGGGCCTCCGCGAAGTCGCCGTCCGTGCGCACCGCCTTGGTGGGATCGCCGGCCATCGTTGCTTCGGCCGACTTCCCGAGCGCGCCGTCGCCTTCGGGCACTGCCTGGCCGGGCTGCCATTCCACGTCCAGCTTGGCGACGCCCTGCAACGCGGACCAGGTGTCCGTGGCCAGCACCGCGATGCCGGCCGCCAGTTGCTGCGTGCCCGGTGCGCGGGCGGGATCGGGCGCCGGGATCGTCATGACCTTTTCCACGCCCTTGACCTTCAGGGCGGCGCGGTCGTCGAGGCGCGCGAGCCCGCCACCGGGCCAGGGGCAGCGCGTGATCACCGCCACCAGCACGTCGCCGAACCATTCGTCGATCGCGTAGCGCTGCACGCCGGTCACGATGTCGCGCGCATCGACGTCGCCCGCATCCTGTCCGACCAATACGTACTGTGACGGCAGCTTAGGCGCCGGCGCTGCAGCGGGGGCTTGGAGTTGCGATGCCGCGTGCGCCAGGTCGCCGTAGCCGAGCCGGCGGCCGTCGGCGGCGATCGCCACGCCGCGCACCGTCCGCACGTTCCCGATGGTGGTCTTCCAGCGTTCGGCCGCGGCGCGCGCCAGCAGTTCACGCGCGGCGGCGCCGACGATGCGAAGGTCGTTCCAGGCCGCGGGAATGCTGGTGCTCCCGGAAGCCACCTGGTGACCGAGCGTCCAGTGCGGCTCGCCTCCGACGGCGGTGACGCCGAGGTCCAGCGGTTCCACGACCACCCTGGTCCAGTCGGCGTCCAGTTCCTCGGCGAGGATGCGCGCTTCGGCGGTGCGGATGCCCTGTCCGACTTCCGGGTCGCGCGAGCCGATCACGGTGGTGCCGTCGGGCTCGATGCGGACGTACGGACCCAGGCGTACCAGGTTCTGGCCGAGCAATTCGTCGGGCACCCAGCCGAATGCGGGCAGGCCCACCACCAGCCCTCCGGTCGCGGCGCCGACCACTTTCAGGAAGCGGCGCCGTCCGGCGTCGTGCGGCCGCTTCACTTGGCCTTGCCTTGCATGGCTTTCGAGGCGCGCTTGATCGCGCGCCGGATGCGCGGATAACTGCCGCAGCGACACAGGTTCCCGATGCCGTCGATGTCCTTGTCGGAGGGTTTTGGCTTGCGCGACAGGAGGTCCATGGCCGCCATGATCTGTCCCGGTTGGCAGTAGCCGCACAGGATCGCGTCCTCGTCGATCCATGCCTGCTGCACCGGATGCAACGCGCCATCCGGGCCGGCCAGCCCCTCGACCGTGGTCACCTCGCGGCCGTCCAGATCCTGCATCGCCAGCGTGCAGGCATGCTCGAGCTTGCCGTCAACCAGCACGCTGCACGCGCCGCAACTCGCGTCGTCGCATCCGTACTTGCAGCCGGTCAGGCGCAGCACGTCGCGCAGGTACCACAGGAGCGGCAGGTCGGAATCGCCGGTATGGCTGAACTGTTTGCCGTTGATCCGGAGATCGATGCCGCGGCGGATCGGCTCCGGCACGATCGAGGCCGGCGGGTTCTGGGGTGTCTGCTGCATCGGACGATTGTATTGGGTGCTTGCCGGCAGGGCTCTGAACAGCGACTTGACGACCGGCGGGAGCCTGCGCGATTGCGTTTTCCACGCCTGCACGCAACACTTGCGGGCCTTGTCCGCGCCGCCGCGCGCCCGTTGCCGCACCGTCCCTGATGACCGCATCGAACCCTGCGCCGCTGCCGCCCGACGCGCCTTGGGTCGTGCTGAAATTCGGCGGGACCAGCGTGGCGACCGTCGACCGCTGGCACACGATCCTGCGCCTCGCGGCTGCGCGCCGCGCCGAAGGCTTGCGCGTGCTCGTGGTGGTGTCTGCGCTCGCGGGTGTCACCGACGAACTGAAGGCATTGTGCGCCTGCCGGGCCGACGAACGCGAAGGCGCGTTGGTGAAGCTGGTCGCGCGGCACAGGGAACTCGCGGCGCAGATGGAATTGGCGAATACCGCGGCGATGGAACGCTGGCTCGCGTCTTTGCAGGCTTTGGCTTTCCCTCTCCCTTCGGGAGAGGGTGGCGCGTCAGCGCCGGGTGAGGGTTCGGGCATTCGCCCATCGTTGAAAGACCCCGTACCCTCACCCCAACCCCTCTCCCGAGGGGAGAGGGGCTATGCGTGGCATGCGGCGATGCAGGCCCACGGCGAATTGCTGTCGAGTTCGCTCGGCGCGGCGTTCATGACGGCGAATGGCCTCGCGACCGAATGGCTGGATGCGCGGGACGCATTGCAGGCGCGCGAGCTGCCGTTCCTCAACGAGCGCGCGCGCATGCTGTCGGCCCAAGTACAGGCCGAACCGGATCCGGCTTTCGCGGCCGCACTCGCCGCCCGCGGCGAGGTGTTCATCACCCAGGGCTTCATCGCGCGCGACGCATCCGGGGCCACCGTGCTGCTCGGTCGTGGCGGCTCCGACACCTCGGCCGCGTACATGGGGGCGTTGCTGCGCGCGGCACGGGTGGAGATCTGGACCGACGTCGCCGGCATGTTCACCGCCGATCCGCGGCAGGTGCCTGTCGCGCGCCTGCTGCGACACCTCGATTACGAGGAAGCGCAGGAAATCGCCACCACCGGCGCCAAGGTGCTGCACCCGCGCTGCCTGTCGCCGTGCCGGCGCGCGCGGGTGCCGTTGTGGATCAAGGACACCCGCCAGCCGGATCTCGAGGGCACGGTGATCGGCCCGCAGCCCGCGGAGGCCGTGCCCAGCATCAAGGCGATCAGTTCGCGACGTGGCATCACGCTGGTGTCGATGGAAACTTCCGGGATGTGGCAGCAGGTGGGGTTCCTCGCCGACGTGTTCGCCTTGTTCAAGCAGCACGGCCTGTCGGTGGACCTGGTCGGCTCCGCCGAAACCAACGTCACCGTCTCGCTCGATCCGGCCGAGAACCTGCTCGATTCCGATGTGGTGGCATCGCTCGCGGCGGATCTCGCCAGGGTCTGCCGGGTCAAGGTGATCTCGCCGTGTGCGGCGGTCACGCTGGTCGGGCGCGGGATGCGCTCGATGCTGCATCGCCTGTCGGGGGTGTTGGCCGAGTTCGGGCGCGAACGCGTACACCTGATTTCGCAGTCGTCCAACAACCTCAACCTCACCTTCGTGGTCGACGAGGGCATGCTGGACGGCCTGACGCTGCGCCTGCACGAACTGCTGATCCGCGCAGGCGCGTTGCGAACCGACGATGCCGGGCTGTTCGGCCCGGCCTGGCAGGCGCTCTATGGCGGCGGCGGCGCGCGCACGCGTGCGCCGTGGTGGCAGGGCGCGCGGGAAACGTTGCTCGAACTCGCCGGAAGTCCTTCCTCTCCCGCCAAGAGGGGGACAGGAGGTGAGGGTTCGACTGAATTGAATCACCTCGCGGATCCCGAACCCTCACCCGCCCTTACTCGCGCCATCCATGGCGCTCGCCCTTCCGGCCGGCAAATGCCGTTCACGGCCGATCCCGTCGGCCGTAGTCGGGCACCCTCTCCCGAGGGGAGAGCGGAAAAAGTCACGACGCCGCGCTACGTTTACCATCTGCCGACGATCCGCGAACGCGCGCGGACGTTGCGGGGTTTGCAGTCGATCGATCGCGTCTACTACGCGGTGAAAGCCAATGCGCATCCCGCGATCCTGGCGGTTCTCGCCAAGGAAGGCCTGGGTTTCGAATGCGTCTCGCCGGGCGAACTCGTTGCGGTCGAGGCGATCGGGGAAGCGCGCGAATCGTCGCGCCTGTTTACCCCCAACTTCGCGCCGCGCAGCGACTACGCGGAGGCATTGCAGAATCAAGGCGGGGCGGTTGCAGTCCGGAGCGGTTCTTCTCCCAGTCCCAAGTCCCGCGTCCCGAGTCCTGAATTATTCCTGACCCTTGACGCCCTCCATCCGCTGCAGCATTGGCCCGGGATTTTCCGCGGCCGCGAAATCATGCTCCGCATCGACCTGGGCCGCGGGGCAGGGCACCACGACAAGGTGCGCACCGGCGGCTCGACCAGCAAGTTCGGACTGCCGCTGGAGGAGCTCGACGCCTTCCTCGCCCTGGCCCGCGGACTCGGGGTTCGCGTGGCCGGCGTGCATGCGCATCTCGGCTCCGGGATCCTGGATGCGTCGCATTGGGCGCTGGTGTGCAGCCAGCTCGCCGGCATCGCCGACCGCATCGGCACCGTCCGGTGCCTCAACCTCGGTGGCGGCCTCGGCGTGCCGTCGCATCCGGGGGAGGCGGAACTCGACCTGGATGTTCTCGACTCCGCGCTGGCGGAAGTCCGGCGGACCTGCCCGCAATACGAACTGTGGCTCGAACCCGGCCGCTGGCTGGTGGCGGACGCGGGGGTGCTGCTGGCGCGTGTCACCCAAACCAAGCGCAAGGGCGCGCTCAACTATCTCGGCTGCGACGCCGGCATGCACGCGCTGATCCGCCCCGCGCTGTACGACGCGTGGCACGAAATCGTGAACCTCACCCGGATCGACGCGCCGGCCGATACGCTGTACCAGGTGGTCGGTCCGATCTGCGAATCCGGGGACGTACTCGGCGCCGACCGGCACCTGCCCGAGAGCCGCGAGGGCGACGTGTTGCTGATCGCACAGGCCGGCGCCTATGGCGAATCCATGGCATCCCACTACAACCTGCGCTCGCTGGGCGAATCGGTGGTGATCGAATGAACATGCTCGTCGACCCGCGCCAGGCGGAGAGGTTCCGGTTCGTGCGCTGCGGGTACGACGATGGCGTGGCGGAGCTGGTGTACGCGTTCGACGAGGGACCGGATCTGGTCGAGCGCATTCGTTTCCCCGATGCGCCGCCGTTGCAGGAGGAGCGCCGCCAGGCATTCGATGCGGCTTTGCGGTTGCTGCACCTGGTAGCCGGAGTGAGCTACTACAAGGCCGGCATTCCGCCCGCGATCCAAGTCGAGAACGGCGCATTGGATGCGGCGTTGGCCGACCTGCTCGACACGCTGTACCGGCACGGGCTCGCCGAGTTCGCCTATCGCAATGGTATCGACCTCGACGGGCGGATCGCTTTTCCGCGCGGCGCGCCACTTGCGAACGACCTCCCGGTATCGTCACCCCGGCGCAGGCCGGGATCCAGTGCCTTTGCCGTTCCTGGCGCTGGCGAAGCGGCGACGCTCGATTTGCCGCATCGCACGCTGGTACCTATCGGTGGCGGCAAGGATTCGCTGGTCGTGGTCGAGTCGTTGAAATCGATCGGCGTCGGCGCGACTGCGGCGTGGGTGGGCGCCTCGCCCCTGATTGCGACGGTCGCCGCACGCACGGGGTTGCCGATGCTCAACCTCGGCCGGGAGTTGTCGCCGGTGTTGTTCGAGTACAACCGCATGGGTGCCTGGAATGGCCACGTCCCGGTCACCGCGATCAACTCCGCGATCCTGGCGTGCGCGGCGGTCCTCTACGGCTTCGATTCCATTGCCTTCGCCAACGAACGTTCGGCCTCGGCCGCCACCCTCGAATACGCTGGTCGCCAGGTCAACCATCAATGGAGCAAGGGCCGGGATTTCGAGAACGAGTTCGCCGCGAACTTGCGCTCCCGCGTTGCCGCCGACCTCGATTACTTCTCGCTGCTGCGGCCGTTTTCCGAATTGGCGGTCACTCGTGCGTTCGCCAAATCGGCCGTGGACTACTTCGACGTATTCTCAAGTTGCAATCGCAACTTCCGGATCCTTGGGCCAAAACCGGTTGACCGCTGGTGCGGCAAGTGCCCGAAATGCCACTTCGTGTTCCTCGCGCTCGCGCCGTTCCTGCCCAAGCCGCGCCTGCTCGCGATCTTCGGTCGCAACCTGCTGGACGACGAGACGCAGGCTGACGGCTTCGACGCGCTGATCGAGTACCACGACCACAAACCGTTCGAGTGCGTGGGCGAGGCGGCCGAAGCCCGCGCCGCGTTCGCAACCTTGGCTGCGCGGCCGGAGTGGCGCGAGGATGCCTTGGTCGCGCGCTTCCGCGAAGACATTCTGCCGCAGCTCGATGCTTCGACCCTGGCGCTGGCACCCTGGCTGCAACCGGCTGGCGAACACCGGATTCCAACGCGTTTCTCGGGGGCGCTCGATGCGATTCGCGGAGCTTGAGCGTGCCGACCTCGCGGTGTGGGGCTGGGGTCGCGAAGGCCGCAGCGTGCTGGCGGCGCTCCGTCGCCGGTTTCCGGACAAGCCGCTGACGCTGTATTGCGCGCCGGACGAAGCTGCCGCGCTGCGGAAAGAGTCGACGTCTTTCCCTTCAGCGGTAGAGGGGAAGGGCATCGATTCCGAGTCTCTCGACCTGCGGACAAGGCCACCGGACGCCGATGCGTTGTCTTCGCACGGCATCGTGATCAAGTCGCCCGGGATCAGCGCGTACAAGCCCGAGATCCTCGCGGCGCGCGAATGCGGGACCCGGTTCACCTCGGGCACCGCGCTCTGGTTCGACGAAAACCCCGATGCACGGGTGGTTGCCGTCACGGGTACCAAGGGCAAGAGCACCACCACGGCACTGATTGCGCACCTCGCGCGGGGGCTTGGCGTTCGTACCGCGCTGGCCGGCAATATCGGCTTTCCATTGCTGGACCTCGATGGCCAGCGTGCGGATCTGTGGGCGCTCGAGCTGTCCAGTTTCCAGACCGGCGAAGCCGGCCCACTGGAACTCGGCGTTGTCGTCAGCCTCGCGGAGGAGCACCTGGACTGGCACGGCAGCCGCGAGCGCTATGTCGCCGACAAGCTGAAGCTCGCCGACGCGTCGCGCACGCTGCTGGTGGACGCGGGATCGCCGCTGCTGATGGAGCGAACCGCCACGCACCCGCACCGTGCAGTCTTCGGCGAGGCCTGCGGCTGGCACGTCGCCGGCGGCGCCATCCATCGCGGGAGCGAGGCAATCATCGAACTGGACGACCTGCCCTTGCGGGGCGCGCACAACGCCCGCAACGCGTGCGCCGCGCTGGCGGCCATCGAGCTGCTCGGCATGGATGCACGCGGCGCCGCGGGATCATTGCGGACCTTCCGGCCATTGCCGCATCGCCTCACGCGACTGGGCACCCGCGACGGCATCGAGTGGATCGACGATTCCATCAGCACCACGCCCGACGCCGCCCTCGCTGCGCTGGAGAGCCTTCGCGGCCGGGACATTGTGCTGATCATCGGTGGCTTCGACCGTGGCCTGGAGTGGGGCGCGTTCGCGGACGAGCTTGCCGCACGTCCCCCGCATGCGGTGATCGTGCAGGGTGCGGCCGGTCCGCGTATCCTCGATGCGTTGCGCCGCGCGCGCGTCGGCTGCACGATCGATGAGGCAGCCGATGTCGCCTTGGCGGTGACGCGGGCACGTGCGCTCGCTCCGGCGGGCGGGGTTGTGCTGCTCTCACCCGGGTCTCCGAGCTTCGACCAGTTCAAGGATTACGCCGAGCGGGGTCGCACCTTCGCCCGGCTTGCCGGCTTCGACGAAGAAGCGATTGGCGCGATGGCCGGCCTGGGCATCGCCTGAGCGATTATGGAAACCGGCGCGATTCGCGCCGCGCGAGCAAGTGCGCCCGGAAAGCTCCGGGCCCACCTGCCGCGAAAACAGCGTCGTCTCAGCTCTCGGTGCTGCCGGCAAAGTCCACAACCAGCGTCGCCCGGCGATTGGGAACGCCGGCGGCATGCGTGGCGCCCGGCTTGACCTGGCGGTTCCGGCTCTCGCCATAGCTGACGACCCGCACCTGGTCGGCCGCCATGCCGTCGTTGTTGACCAGGTAGTCGCGCACGGCTTTCGCACGCGCTTGTCCCAGGCGCTTGTTGTAGGCGCTGGAACCCGCCGGGTCGGCGAAGCCTTCCACCGTCACCAGCGCGTCCGAATGATGTGCCTGCATGATCTTCGCGAACTCGTCGAGCTTGGGCTTGGCCTGCTCCGGGATCGTCGACTGGTCGAAGCCGAAATGCACGATGTCGTTCACGCTGATGCGGCCCTGCATGGCCGTGATCTCGGTGTCGTACTTGGCGAAGCCCGCCTTCATTTCCTGCGACAGCGAATCGATCTGCTGCTGGAGGCTCTGGTCCTTGCTCTGGAGCTGGGCAATGGCGGCATTGAAGTCGGTCTTCTTGACGTAGTTGGTGCAGCCCGCGAACGCGAGCACGGCCGTCGTGCCGATAGCGAGAGAAAGCGATCGATGGATCATTCTGGACATGCGGCAACTCTCCAGTAGTGGGTCGCACCACGCGGCAGCTCGCCCGGAGCGACGAAGGCACGGTCATCCCGCTGCGCGGTCACCGTACCGCAACCGGCGAGCCGACGCCGCGGTTAAACGCCGTTCATTGCGAACAGGTTCAGGATCACTCCGAACGCGACCTCAACGTGCGGCGGCGTTTGGGATGAACACCGCGGGCGCGAGGAAACGCGCGTGGCACCGGTACCAACATGCACAGCGCCGCGCCGGCATCGCCGGCCGGTGCCGTTCGTTCCAAGGCTTACTTGCGCGACACCGTATTTTCAGCTGCGTGCAGCGTGTAGCCCGACAGCCGCCACTTCCGGTCGCT
This sequence comes from Rhodanobacteraceae bacterium, assembly GCA_035701405.1. Taxonomy (GTDB): domain Bacteria; phylum Pseudomonadota; class Gammaproteobacteria; order Xanthomonadales; family Rhodanobacteraceae; genus 66-474. Next base: position 11,064 of record DASSNH010000234.1, on the reverse strand, counting down.
GTCGAGATGGAACGACAGCAACTCGCGGGTCGGCTTGGCCTGGCTGCCGAACTCGGTGGCGTAGTTGATGTTGACGTACTGGCCGGCCGGCAGTTTCCCGTCACCCTTGGAAAGCGTGTGGGTGACCACCGCGAGCTTGCGTGACTTCATGGCGCCGAGCCGGGCGTGGTCCGACTGGACGGTATTGATGAACTGGTCGCGCGATACCGATTTCTTGGCCACGTCGGAGGCCTGGTCCCAGACCTGGCCGGCCTGGCCGTTGTCGAGCATGGCGACGATCCGGTCGGCATACTGGATCAGCACCTGGTTCTGTTTCTGCAGCGCCTCGCGTTGCTGCGGTGTGAGTTGCTGCTGGGGCGGGGCTTTCTGCGGGGCGGCCGCGGGCTGGGTCTGGGCGCCGGCAACGCCGGCGAAGCCGATCAGCAAAGCGCAGAGGGACACACGAACGAACATGGGCTTCACTCCGGTTGCGGCACGAGGGGGGTTACGCTAGCACGTCGGGCTTTTCGCAGCGTGGGTGGGACAGCCCCGGCCCGCGGACGGCTGCGTGCCGGGGCAGGTTCCCCGCGATCACCAGATCTGCACCCGCTGGTCCGGCTTCAGGTACAGCTTGGCGCCGGGCTGCACGTCGAAGCCCTTGTACCAGGCGTCGAGGTTTCGCACGGTTTCGGCGCGGAATTCGCCCGGCGCATGCACGTTGGTCTGGACCCGCTGGCGAAGCGCGGCATCGCGCATCTTCTCGCGCCAGGTCTGGCCGTAAGCCAGGAAGAATCGCTGGTCGCCGGTCAGGCCGTCGATCACGGGCGCCGGCTGGCCGCCAAGCGACTTGTGATACGCCAGATGGGCGATGGTCAGTCCCGACACGTCGGCGATGTTTTCGCCCAGCGTCTGCTGGCCATCGATGTGCAGGCCCGGCAGCGCCTCGTACTGGTCGTACTGCTTGACCAGCCGCTCCGTGGCTTCCTTGAAATGTTCCGCGTCGGCCGGCGTCCACCAGTTGTGCAAGCGCCCCTCGGCATCGAACTGCGAACCCATGTTGTCGAAGCTGTGGCTGATCTCGTGGCCGATCACGGCGCCGATCGCGCCGTAGTTGGCCGCGGCATCGGACTTCGGATCGAAAAACGGCGGCTGCAGGATCGCGGCCGGGAACTGCAGCTCGTTTTCCAGCGGCAGGTTGATGGCGTTGACCAGTTGCGGGGTCATCCACCAGTGGTCGCGGTTGACCGGCTTGCCGAGCACCGCGAGGCGTTGCCGGTATTCGAATCTGGAAACGTTGAGTTCGTTGGTGAGCGGATCGTCCGCGGTGATCTCGAGGCCGTCGTAGGAGGGCCAGTGGTCGGGATAGCCGACCTGCACGCGCAGGGTCTTGAGCTTGGCCCGCGCTTTCTCGCGGGTGGACGGCGTCATCCATTCCAGCGTCTCGAGGCGCGTGTTGAACGCGGCAATCAGGTTTTGCACCAGTTGCTCGACCTGCTGCTTGGCCGATGCCGGGAAATACCGTTCGACGTAGAGTTGGCCCACCGCGAAACCCAGCGCCTCGCTGGTGGCGTCCACGGCGCGCTTGGAACGTTCGCGCTGTTGCGGCACGCCCTGCAGGGCATGGCTGTGGAACTGGAAGGAGAGGTCGGCGAATTTCTTCGGCAACAGATCGGCGTGGCGGTCGAGCGTGTGGAAGGTCAAGAGATCCTTCCAGGATTCCAGCGGCGCATCGGCCGTGAGCTTCGACAGCCGCGCGATCGCGCCAGGTTGCCACGCGTCGATGATCTTCTGGCCACCGAGGCCGGCGGCCTTGAAATACGCGTTCCAGTCGAGGCCCGGTGCCTTCTTTCCGAAATCGGCGAGCGACCACAGGTTGTTGGCCGCGTGCACGTCCTCGCTGTCGACCAGGCTTTCCTGCGCCATGGCGATCTTCGTCTCCAGGTCGAATACGCGCCCGGCCGCCGCCTGCGCATCCTTGATGCCGGCAGCATCGAAAATTGCCGCGATGTATCTCTTGTACTGGTCGCGGTAGCCGGCCATCGTCTTGTCGTCGGACCGGTAGTAGTCCCGCCCCGGCATGGTCAGCCCGCCCTGCAGCAGGTAGGCGATGTTGTGCGACGGATCGCTCAGCCCCTGGGCCACGAACAGCCCGAACAGGTGGTCGGTGTGGAAGTCGGTGGCGTTGATGGGGTCGACGTCCTGGCGCAGCCGGCTACCCAGCACGCGGGCCAGGTCGGCACGCGACTGGATGCCATCGATGGCGTCGAGCTCGCCCTTGAGGGGCGCGAGTCCGTGTTGTTCGATCGCGTCCGTGTCCATCCAGGCCGCGTAGTAGTCGGCGATCTTGCGCGCGTTGCTGCCCGCGGGCGGATGGCCCTTGCCCGCATTCTCGATGAGGTCCGCGGTGCGCTCCTCGGTGCGCCTGGACATGTCGAAGAACGCGCCGATGCTGGAACGGTCGGCGGGAATCTTGGCCGTCTCCAGCCAGGCGCCGTTGGCGTATTTGAAGAAATCATCGCCCGGTTTCACCGAGTGGTCGACGTAGGACAGGTCGATGCCGATGTCCGGCGCAGTGCTCGCCGAGGCCGGGTTTGCCGCGGTGGCCGCGGGCGCTGCGGCGGCGGCTTCCACGGGTCCGGTGGGGGCCTGCTGCGAGCAGGCCGCGCATGCGCATGCGATGGCGGCGGCGAGGATCAACGTGGTGCGCGGCATGGGGCGGGTCCGGTTGGGAAAACGCCGATGATGCACCAAATCGCGCGCGTTTGCAGGTGCCGTCATGCACGGCGGCGACACCTTGCGACTGCGCTTTCGCAATAGACGCCATCCCTCTCGTTATCATCCGGGGCAATGGCATCGCGAATGGAAAAACAGTCGAACGATCCGACGCTGCGGAATCTCCAGCGTGCTATGGGATCGGTGCTGAGCCGCGACGCCGGCAAGCTGCGTGCACGCTTGCGACGCCTGGAACGCGAGCGACCGCGCTCGGCGGGAACCGTGGGCGCGCTGGCCGGCGAAATCGCCGCCTCCGCGGCCCGGCGCGAAGCCCGTGCGGCGCTGGTGCCGCCGATCGCGGTGGACGCGTCCCTGCCGATTGCGCAGCGCGCGGACGAAATCACGCGGTTGATCCGCAGGCATCAGGTGCTGGTGATCGCCGGCGAAACCGGTTCGGGCAAGACCACGCAGTTGCCGAAACTGTGCCTGGCTGCGGGTCGTGGCGTCGCCGGGATGATCGGTTGCACCCAACCGCGGCGGCTGGCCGCCCGGGCGATGGCGCGGCGGGTGGCTTCCGAACTGGGCGGCGGACACAACGATCAACCCGGCGGCATCGTCGGTTACGAGGTGCGCTTCGCCAGGCAGCTCGGGACCGATACGCTCGTCAAGTTCATGACCGACGGGATCCTGCTCGCCGAGATGGCGCACGACCGCTGGTTGTCCGAATACGACACCATCATCCTGGACGAGGCCCACGAGCGCAGCCTCAACATCGATTTCCTGCTGGGCTACCTGAAACACCTGTTGCGCAGGCGCCGTGACCTCAAGCTGATCGTCACCTCGGCGACCATCGACACCGCGCGTTTCGCCGAGCACTTCGATGGGGCACCAGTCTTGACGGTCGAGGGGCGCGGCTTTCCGGTCGAGCTCCGCTGGCGTGCCCCGGAGGGTGACGCAGGACTCACCGAACGGGTTGTCGATGCCCTTGACGACATCAGCCGCGAGGATCCCCGTGGCGACGTACTCGTGTTCCTGCCCGGCGAGCGCGAGATCCGCGACGCGCACCTGGCGCTCTCGCGCAGGCAGTACCACCACACCGAGGTGCTGCCCCTGTATGCGCGGCTGTCGGTCAAGGAACAGGACCGGGTGTTCAAGCCCGGTCCCGCGCGCCGCATTGTGCTGGCCACCAACGTCGCCGAGACTTCGCTCACCGTGCCGCGGATCCGCTGGGTCGTGGATTCCGGCGACGCGCGGGTCAAGCGCTATTCCCGCCGCAGCCAGATCGAGCGCCTGCACATCGAGCCCGTGTCGCAGGCCGCCGCCAACCAGCGCGCGGGGCGTTGCGGGCGGGTGGGGCCCGGCATCTGCGTGCGCTTGTATGACGAGGCCGATTTCGCCGCCCGCCCGCCTTACGGCGATCCGGAAATCCTGCGCAGCGCCTTGTCCGACGTGATCCTGCGGATGCTCGACCTCGGCCTGGGCGATGTCGAAGCCTTTCCCTTCATCGATCCGCCGGATCCCCGCGCCGTCAACGACGGCTGGCGCAGGCTTGCGGAAATCGGCGCGGTCGATGGCGAACGGCGCCTGACGCCGATGGGGCGGCAGCTCGCACGCATTCCGGTCGATGCGCAACTCGCGCGGATGATCGTCGAGGCCGGCACACTCGGCGTGGCGCGCGAAGTGCTGCCGATCGTCGCCTTCCTCGGCACCCAGGATCCCCGCGAGCGGCCCGCCGACAAGCAGGCCCAGGCTGACGCTGCCCACCGTGCATTCGCCGACCCGCGTTCCGATTTCATCGGGGTACTGAACCTCTGGGATGCGTACCGCAGCGCCCACGAGGAACTCTCGCAGTCGAAACTGCGCGACTGGTGTGGCAAGAACTTCGTGTCCTTCATGCGGATGCGCGAGTGGGGGGCGTTGCATAGGCAGCTGTTGCTCGAAGCGGGGACCGGGGACCAGGGACCAGGGACCGGAAAAGCTGCTGGTCCCCGGTCCCCGGTCCCCGGTCCCGAGCTTTACGAACCCGTCCACCTCGCCCTCCTCGCCGGTCTCCCGACCAACGTCGCGCGCCAGGACGAGCAGGGCCTCTATCGCGGCGCGCGCGAGCGCAAGTTCAGGATATTCCCGGGCTCCGCGCTCTCCAAAAAGCCGCCGCCGTGGGTGTTGGTGGCCCAGATCCTCGACCTCGGCGCGAAGGTCTGGGGCATGCAATGCGCGCGGATCGAGCCCACTTGGATCGAGCGCCAGGCGGCGCACCTGCTCAGGCGGACCTGCAGCGATCCACACTGGTCGCGTGCGCGCGGTTCGGTGCAGGCGTTCGAGCAGGTGTCGCTGTACGGCCTGGTGCTGGTGGAACGCCGCGCAGTGACCTTCGGCCGGCAGGATCCGGCGCTCGCCCACGACATCTTCCTGCGCGAGGCGCTGGCGCGCTGCGACTTCGACAGTCGCGCGGATTTCGTTGGCGCCAATCGGCGGGTACTGGACGAAGCGCGCGAAATCGAAGCGCAGCAGCGCCGCGAGGGTCTCGTGAAGTCCGACGAGGACCTCGCCGGATTCTTCAGGGGAAAGGTGCCCGACATGATTTCCACGACCGCCGCACTGGATGCCTGGTTTCGGCGTGCGGCCGCCTCGGAACGCGCGGCCATGCGCTGGTCGCTCGATGACGTGCTGGAAGCGGGCGCGGCCGGCGCGGCCGGCGCTTTCCCGGAGGCGCTGGAGGTTTCCGGGCAGGCCTTGCACCTCGAGTACCGGTTCGTCCCCGGCGACGATGCCGACGGTGTCACCTTGCGCGTGCCGCTCGCGTTGTTGAATGCGGTGTCGGCCGCGCGTTGCGAATGGTTGGTGCCCGGACTGCTGGCCGACAAGGTCACGGCGCTGCTGCGCGGGTTGCCGAAGGCGTTGCGCCGGAACTTCGTTCCTGCGCCGGACTTCGCGCGTGCGTTCGTGGAAGCCGAGCCACCGCGCGACGAACCGCTCGCGCACGCGCTGGCGGCGTTCCTGAAGCGGATCACCGGCGTCGCGATCGATTCCGCGGCTCTCGACGAGGCCTCGCTGCCCGCGCACCTGCGGATGCGGTTCGACGTGCGCGACGAACAGGATCGTTCGCTCGCCGCGGGTCGTGACCTCGCGGCGCTCCGCGCCGGATGGGCCGCGCGCGCGCGCAAGGCGTTTTCGCGTGCGGCCGAGCTGCCGGTGACGCGCGAGGAAGTGCGCACGTGGGACTTCGATGAAATTCCCGTGGTGTCCGAAACACGCGCCGGACTACCGGCGTATCCGGCTTTGGTCGACCTGGGCAGCGCGGTTGCGCTGCGGGTGTTCGAAACCGGGCAGGAGGCGATCACCGCGCACCGCGCGGGTGTCGAGCGGCTGCTGCGGCTGTCGCTCGAAGGCGAGTTCAAGCGAGCGCGCAAGCAGTTGCCATTGAAGCCCAGGCTCGCGATCGCGTTCGCGCCGCACGGTCGTGCCGATACGCTCCGCGAAGACGTCGTCGAGGGGGGATTCGTCGATCTGTTGGAGGCGCTCGATCTCGATGTGCGCGATCGAGTGGCCTGGCAGGCGTTGCACGAAGCACTTGCGCGCGGCGTGTTCGGCGCGGCGATGGAGCGGTTGAAGCTGGCCGAGCCGATCCTGGTCGCGCTGTCGGACCTGCAACCGTGGATGACGCCCGCGATCAAGGCGCAGGCGCCGGCGAGCTACGCCGACTTGCGCGGCCAACTCGATGCGCTGCTGGCGCCAGGGTTCCTGCGCGAGCTGCCGCGCTCGCGGCTCGTGCACCTGCCGCGTTACCTCAAGGCCATGCGCCTGCGCGCCGAGAAACTGCGCGGCGACCCCGGGCGCGATCATTCACGCCTGCAACAGGTGCTGCCGTACTGGCGGCGCGTGCTGGACGCGCGTGCGGCCGGCGACAAGTCGGAAGCGCTCGACGCCCTGCGCTGGCTGGTCGAGGAATGGCGGGTGTCGGTGTTCGCCCAGGAACTGAAGACCGCCGGGCCGGTTTCCGGGAAACGGATGGCCCAGGCGCTGGCTGCACTGGGCGGGGTTTGAATCGGCCAGCCGCCCCGGGAATCGCCGCCGGCGACTTCCATGCCCGTGTTCAGCAAGACCGGAAGGGCCGGCCGGTAATTCGTTCCTGTGCGCTGGCGCACATTTTCCGAATCGAGTGCGTTCGGCGCCGATTCCGGGGTTCAGGAATGGCATGAACGTTGCATCGAAGTTTGCATGCACGTGATCAATTGCAAAGCAGGGGGTTCGATGGACGGGATCGACGCCAACCAGACCGAACGGGTGCTGAGCTATCTGGCGCGGCTGAAGCACCAGGGTGATCCGGCGCAGATGGATACCCTGGAAAGCCTGAGGCCTTCATGGCTGGGGATGGATGCCTGGGATGTCGTGCTCGAAGATCTCGAGGCGCAGCATTACAGGAACCGTGCCCGTGTCGTGCGGCTGCAGGTGGTCGCCGGCTGACGCTGCGCGCACCACGCGCGCCGCGCGTGGCGCCCTGATCGGACTTTCCCTGTCGCGGCCCACGGCCGCGATTGCGCTGGCTGCTGGATGCCGGCCTGCTCCGGCATGAACAGCAAAGCAGCTTCCCCGAATCCGTCGCAGGATCGCGATCCGGACGTCCGACGCCTCAGGCGTTGTCGAACCGCATCGACAGGTCGATCGCACGGACGTGTTTGGTCAGCGCGCCGATCGAAATGAAGTCAACGCCGGTTTCGGCGATCACCCGCACCCGCTCGAGATAGACGCTGCCCGAGACTTCCAACGGCATGCGCCCCGCCGCGAGCGCCACCGCCTCGCGCAACATCGAGTCGGTGAATTCGTCCAGCAGCACGCGGTCGGCGCCGGCGTCGATGGCCTCGCGGAGCTCGTCCAGCGATTCCACCTCGCATTCCAGCAACAACTCGGGGTGCGCCGCGCGGGCGGCATGGATCGCCGCGGCGATGCCTCCGGCGGCGGCCACATGGTTTTCCTTGATCAGGATCGCGTCGAACAGGCCGATTCGGTGGTTGTCTCCGCCGCCGCAACGCACCGCGTATTTCTGTGCGAGGCGCAGGCCCGGGAGGGTCTTGCGGGTGTCGAGGATCTTGGCGCGGGTGCCCGCGACCGCATCGACGTAGGCGCGGGTGGTGGTCGCGGTGGCCGACAGTGTCTGCAGGAAGTTGAGGGCGGTGCGTTCGCCCGCGACCAGTGCGCGCGCGTTGCCCCGGATGTGGCACAGCTCGGTATCGGGGGCAATGGGTTCACCGTCGACGGCGAGCCAGTCGATGTGCACACCCGCATCGAGTTGCCGGAAACATTCGTCGGCCCACGCGCTCCCCGCGAGCACGGCTTGTTCCCGGGAAACGATCCGCGCGCTGGCGATGGCGCCCGCGTCGATCAGTGCCGCGGTGACGTCGCCGCTGCCGATGTCCTCGGCGAGCGCGCGCGCGACATCGGCGCGGATCGCCTCCTGCGGCGGCAACGGCTGCCGCGACTCCGGGCCGCTCATCCCTCGGGTTGCTGCGGTTGCTGCTGCAATTGCTGCGGCGGCTGCTCTGCGTGTGCGTTGCGCAGGCGATCGACGATTGCGTCGAGCGCGCGGTCGAATAGCGGAACCTCTTCGAGGATCATCAGCCGCTGGCCCTGCAATTCGTTGGCGAGTTGCACGGCGGTGCGGTCGGCGACCTTCAGGCCGCGGCGGTTGACGAACAGGTACTTGCCGCTGATGGGGCTGATCCACGACAGCTTGGCGCGTTCACGGGTGCCTTGCTCGTCGATGAACTCGACCCAGCCGCCCACCTTGAGTTCCCGGATTGCCTGCAGCGAGCCGGCATCGATGTCCACCGACATGTCGTCGGACTCGAAGTCTTCCTCCGCCTCGGCCGCCGCATCGGTGATCGCCGGTTGCGCGTCCTGGTTCATGCCGAGCACCGCCGCATCCACCGCCGGTGCATCGGCGGGCGCGACGGGTGCCGGCTCGCCGAGCTGCTGGCGCCAGAATTTCCGTAGTTCGTCGAGCAGCCGCTCGATGTCGGGCTCCTGGAAGGCGACGGTGGCGAGGCCGGTACGCAGATGCTTTTCGATCGAGGGCAGGGCGTTCTTGTATTCGGCGTGGGCGGCCTCGCCTTGCGGGGCGTCGGCGCTGGCGACGAAATCGTCGATGAAACGGACCGCGGAGCGGAATTCCTGCGATTCGACGCCTTGGCGAAGCACGATCAGCACCAGGTAATTCGCCCATGGCCGCGTGAGCACGCCGCGTAGCAGGGTCGGCAGGTTGCGCCCGCTGATCCGTGAGAGGATTTCCTGGGCAGCGCGGCGACGCGCATCCTGGAGGCGCTCGCGGCCGCGCGCGGCCTCGGTGGCGCGGCTCTCGGCCAATTCGGCGCGCTTTCGGTTCTGCTCCGCGAACTGGGTGAAGTCCGCGAGCTGGCGCTCGAACACGCCGATGTCGTCGTCGAAATCCTGCAGCAGCGTTTCGACCACGGCCTTGACCTTGCCGAACAGGCGATGGTCGCGGTCGGACTCCTCCGACCAGCCCTTGGCGGCGTCGGCCAACTGGTCCAGCAGTTTGCGGGCCGGGTGCGAGGCGTGCGCGAACATCCGCCGATCGAGGATCGCCACCTTCAGATACGGAATCTGCAGCCGCGACAACAGCACCTGCATCGGCGCCGGAATGGTGTGGTCCTGGAGGATGTATTCGAACAGCATGCCGACGAGGTCGATCGTGTCCTCGTCGCTGCCGGAAATCCGCGCCTTGGCTTCGCCGGACAGCCGCTGGATCTGTGCCATCAAGGCGTCCTTGAGATGCTGGACGACCTCGGCGGCGCTGTTGGTGTCGGTGGCGATGGGCTGCGACGGCAGTGGGCGCGTCTCGCCCTGCAGCAGCGTCAACGCACTGAGCAGTTCGGCCGGGCTGAGCGAAGCGATGCCTGCGCCCGCCCCGGCCGACATGCGCCCGCCACCCATGCCGGCGCTGCCGTGGCGGCGCGCCGCCAGCAGCGAGGTGAGGCGCTGCATCAGTTCGCTGTGGAGCTGGTCGGCGGTGTCGTATTCGCCGTCGTCGGCAGCTTCGACCGCTTCGTCGGGCGCGGTGGTTTGCGCGCGCGTGGTGCCGCCGGTGTAGCCATGCCCGCGCACGACCGCCGGACGCCGCAACTGCGGCAGGATGCCGGCCTGCACCAGCCGCATGTTCACGTCGTGGTAGAGCGCGTCGAGCGCGTTGAGCACGTAGCGCTCGAACATCTTGAGGATGATCAGGCGCACCCGGATGTTGATGTCGGTGAGCTCGCCGAGCGCGACGCGGAACGCCTCGGTCAACGCGTTGGGACCGAGCGGATTGTTGGCGTTGGTGGTGGTGCGGCCGCCGCTCAGCACGGACAGCCGCTGGTTCAGCGCCACCAGTGCCGAAGACAGCCGGCCATCGGCCTTGGCGACCATGCTGGATACCGCGAGCGACTCCTCCAGTTCGCGGTCGTCGACGAGGCTCAGCTCGCCGCTGGCGGAAAACGCCTTTTGCGCTTCGCTGCCGGGGCGTGCCGCGCGACCGGCCGCGAAGTCGGTGAAGCCGCGGGTGACGCGTTCGGAAAACAGCCGCTCGATGCGCGGCCGCCGCTTGCGGGTTTCGCGCATGCCATCGAAGTATTCGGTCTGGCTCGCGTTGCTCTCGGCCTTCTCGGCGAGGTCGAACAGCGTGTCGTCGACGTTGTCGAGCAGGCCGGCGACGAGGTTCGCCGCTTCCTTGACCGTCATGTCGCGGACGGCCGCGAGCAAGCCGCCGACGTGGTCGTGGTCGGCGTCGGTAGCGCGCGAACCGATTTCGACCACCTTGGTGGTTGCGTTGCGCTGCTGGTCCGCGGGCGGATCGGTGGGGATCGGCGTCATGGCGGAAAACGGTGCCCGTCTTGGAAGGCGAGGAGGGAGGCTGCAGTATGCGCTGTCGCGGTGGCGGGAACGTGAAGCTGCTCACAACACCGTCACAAACTGTCACAACGAGCTTTCGCAACCGGCCGCGGACGAGGACCTGCGGCGCCACCGTCCGATGGACGGCCGGACGCCTAGCCGGGAAAATCGGTCAACTGCAGCGTGCCGATGCCCTCGTCCGCCAGCATCACCGGGATGTCGTCTTCGACGCGGTACACGACCCTGCGGTCGGTGGTGATGAGTCCCGCCGCGAGTGGCGCGGAGACCTTCTGTCCGGCCACGGTGTCGATCTGGCCCGCCGAAATCGCGCGGTTGAGCGCATCGAGTTCGTCGCGGCGAAGCGGACGCACCGGGGTCTTGGTGACCGGGTCGCAGAGGATGTCCAGCAATCGCTTGTCCATGGCGCGTACAATAGCCGTTTTGCGACGGACACACCATGCGGAAAACGACGGTCGCGCCCCGCGTCGGGGT
>DASSNH010000233.1:0-3154 GCA_035701405.1 Rhodanobacteraceae bacterium | reverse complement strand
CGCTCGGCGATACCGTTCGAGCGGTCGGCCAGGATCGCCGAGTACTTGGCGATCCCGGCCACGACGCACTCGCCGTCGCGGCAGTCGCGCGGCGGTACATAGATGCAATCGCGGGACCCGAAATTGACGTAGTGCAACCTGGCCGTGCGTCGGTACAGCGCGGGATCGGTGTCGCGCAGCTCGTCGGCCCAGTTGGCGATCTGGTCGAGGTACCGCTCGCCACGTGCCGCAAGCAGCGCCTTTACTTCGGCCTCGGCTTCCGGCGTCAGACGCGCCTCCGCGAGTCGCGCCACCATCCGGTGCCCGAGCGGTCCCCAGGCCGAGGCCGGCGGCGTGCACGCCAGCATCGCCAAGGCCGCGAAGACGGCTCGAGCACGCCGCCTCGTGTGGAAAGTCCGGCGCATCACGGCTCCGGAGGAAAACGCCAGTTTGCCACGTCGCACGCCGCCGTCGCGCATGAAGCGCCCCGGCAAACAAGCTAAAATTGGCGTTTCCCCACACTGCTTGGCAAAGGACACACCATGGCGATCAAGGTCGCGATCAACGGCTACGGCCGAATCGGCCGCAACATCCTGCGTGCGCTGTACGAATCCAACCGCACCGGCGCGATCCGCATCGTCGCGATCAACGACCTGGGCGATGCCGAAACCAACGCGCACCTGACGCAGTACGACACGGCGCACGGCAAGTTCCCGGGCACCGTCGGTGTCGAGGGCGGCGACCTCGTGGTCAATGGCGACCACATCAAGGTGTGTGCCGAACGCGATCCGTCCAAGCTGCCGTGGAAGGACCTGGGCGTGGACGTGGTGATCGAGTCGACTGGCTTGTTCACCCAGCGCGACAAGGCCGCGGCGCACCTCGCGGCCGGCGCGAAGAAGGTCGTCATCTCCGCGCCCGGCAAGGACGTGGACGGCACCTTCGTCTTCGGCGTCAACCACGACCAGATCAAGCCGTCGGACACGATCATCTCCAACGCCTCGTGCACCACCAACTGCCTCGCACCGCTGGCGAAGGTGCTGCACGAGAAGATCGGCATCGTGCACGGCCTCATGACCACCATCCATGCCTACACCAACGACCAGGTGCTGACCGACGTCTTCCACAAGGACCTGCGCCGCGCGCGATCGGCAACCCACAGCCAGATCCCGACCAAGACCGGCGCCGCCGTCGCTGTCGGACTGGTCCTGCCGGAGCTGAATGGACGTCTGGACGGTTTCTCGATGCGCATCCCGACGATCAACGTATCGTGCGTGGACCTCACGTTCGTCGCGCAACGCGAAACCAGCAGGGAAGAAATCGACGCCGCGATCAACGAAGCGGCGAACGGCAGGATGAAGGGCGTGATGGCGGTCAACACCAAGCCGCTGGTGTCGATCGACTTCAACCACAACCCCGCGTCCTGCACCTATGACGCCACCCAGACCCGCGTCATGGGCGGCACCCTGGTCAAGGTACTCGGCTGGTACGACAACGAGTGGGGTTTCTCGAACCGCATGCTCGACATGACCGAGGCGTTCGCGAACGCTTAGGAGCGGGGCGCTACGGTCGCAGCCCATTCACCCCCTTCCGAAGCAAGGGGGTCGAAGCCGCCGCGAGGCGGCTTCGGGGGATGCACCGGAGACGACAGCCCGCCCCGAAAGCCACCCCCTCGTCGCGCTTCGCGCGCGTTCGCTCCGCCCTTCCTGCGGAAGGGGGAAAACAAGCGGCTCCTCGAGAAAGTTCGAAGCAGCCGGAAGGCGCCTTCGGGAGAAAGCGCCGGCCTGTGTTCTCAGCCGAGCGCCTTCAGCGCCGAATCGTAATCGGGCTCGTGGCCGATCTCGTCGACCAATTGCGCGTGGATGACCTTGTCGTTTTCGTCGAGCACCACCACCGCGCGCGCGGCGAGTCCGGCCAGCGGACCATCGGTCATCGCGACGCCGTAATCCTTCAGGAACTCGCGGCCGCGCATCATCGAGAGCATCACGACGTTCTCGATCCCTTCGGCGCCGCAGAAACGCGCCTGTGCGAACGGCAGGTCGGCCGAGATGCACAGCACCACGGCATTCCGCAATCCCGCCGCGTCCTTGTTGAAGTGCCGCACCGAGGCGGCGCAGACACCGGTATCGATGCTCGGGAAGATGTTCAGGACCTTGCGCTTGCCGGCGAAATCCCGGAGCGTCTTTTCCGACAGGTCCCCGGCAACCAGCCGGAACGCGGGCGCCTTGTCGCCGACCTTCGGAAATTGGCCGTCGACGTGGACGGGGTTGCCCTTGAAGTTGACGCTGGACATGGTGGACCTCCTTGCGTGTGGATCACTGAGGTGCGTTGCCGTGCGCTCCGCGATCCTTTCAGTCTAGCCCACGGCGGCGTCGGGGTCAGGCCGCGTCGGCCTTGGCGTCGCCACGATCGAGCAACGGCAGCTTGTCGGGAATGCCGTCCCACAGATCCGCGCCCTCCATTTCCGGCTTCTTGCTGGCGATCACCGGCCAGTTCTTCGCGAGTTCCGCATTGATGCCGAGGAAATGCTCCTGGCCCGCCGGCACGTCCATTTCCGGGAAGATGGCGAACACCGGGCATTCGGCCACGCACAGGGTGCAGTCGATGCATTCGCCGGGATCGATCACGAGGAAGTTCGGGCCCTCGTGGAAACAATCGACCGGGCACACCTCGACGCAATCGGTGTACTTGCAGTTGATGCAGTTGTCGGTGACGACGTGGGTCATGGCGTTTGCCGGCATGTCGGCGGGATCGCACTGTGTCGCAATCCGCATGGGTGCGCATTGATACGCGTCATTGATGCAGGTCATGGCGTCGCGAGGCGCGAAAGGCGACGCTTCGGGAATGCGGCAAGCCATCCCTGCCAACCTCGACGAATCGCGGCTCGCGATGCTGGTGGAGCGCTTCTACGACAAGGTTCGCGCCGACCCCTTGCTCGCTCCGGTATTCAACCCGGTGGTCGACGACTGGGACGCACACAAGGTCCTGATGACGTCGTTCTGGGCGACGGTTGCACTGCGCACGGGCCACTACCGCGGCAATCCACTGGCCAGGCACCAGCCGCTGCCGGTCGGCGTCGAGCACTTCCGACGCTGGCTGGCGCTGTGGCGCGAGACCGCCGGGGAACTGCTGGATGCCGAACCCGCTGCGCTGATGACCGGCTACGCCGAACGCATCG
>DASSNH010000232.1:0-3172 GCA_035701405.1 Rhodanobacteraceae bacterium | reverse complement strand
GCCGAACGCTCGCAGCAGGCCGCTCGCCTCCGCCGCGCGCTGACCCGGCTGCCTGTCCGCGAGGCGGAATGCTTCGCCCTGCGCTGCCTGCACGGCATGGATGTCGCCGACATCGCACGCAGCACCGGCATGACCGCCAATCACGTCAGCGTCAGTCTGCACCGCGCGACGCGCAAGCTCGAGTCCGCGCTGGGGACGACAACGCCGACCACCGAGGAGAACGCCTGATGAACACCAACACGCCCTTGTCCCCGAACCTCGAATCCCATGTCCGCGCCATGGCCGGGCAGCAGCCGGATGCCGATCGCGTCGATGCCGCACAGCAGCACCTGCAGGCTCGTATCGACCGGTACCGCCCGCGCACGCGCGCGTTTCGCGGCGTTGCCTGGGCCGGCGCGGCATGCACCGCCGTGCTCGCCATGGCCCTGACGCTGGGCCCGATTTTTACCGGCCGAGGCGACGTCCAGGCCTTCGCTGCCGTGCAGCACCGGCTGCAGGACTTCAAGACACTGCAGATGACCATCCATCAGCGTGCCAACGGCATCGAACAGCCGACCATCCGCACCTGGACCGATCGTGCCGGCGACGCGCGCACGGATATCGGGGACGGCACCAGCGTCATCGTCAACGTCCAGCAGCGCACCGTGCTCACCCTGCTGCATGCCCAGCGCAAGGCCATGCGCATGCCATTGCATGCCGATGCAGGCAATCCCGCCGAGAAGGCGCTGGGCTGGATCGACACGATCCGTCAGTTCAAGGGCAACGCCAGGCCCCTGGCCGGCACCCGGCTGATCGATGGCGTCGTCACCCACGGCTGGGCCCTGGACACCAGCGGCCTGCACATCGAGCTCTGGGCCGATGACGACAGCGTGCCGCGTGCGGTCGATATCAGCGGCGGCGTGAATCTGCACCAGCGCTTGAAGCTGATCCTGGACCAGCCCATCGATCCGGCACGCTTCAGCACCAAGCTGCCCTCGGGCTACACCCTTGCGCAGCCCGACTGAGGAAAACCGGGGTCAGAGTCGACTTTCCAGCAGGCCGTCAGTGTCGATGACGGCCTTTTTCGGACGGCCGATCTTCCTGGGGCCGAGCTTTCTTCCCAGCCGTCGTTCAAGCGCAAGGCGGAAGTGGTCGGGGCCGTAGATGCGTTGATGTTGGAGGTGCCGGCGGATGGTGTCGGTTTCTTCGGGATCGACGGCTTGCATGACCAATTCCCGGTAATTCCGCCGCCGCTCTTCGCCGGTGCGGCCCAGCCGCGCCATTGCAGGATGCGGCGTGATCAAGGGATCGGGTATGCCGACGGCGTGGCAGCGATGGCTGGACCAGGCGTAGTCGGCCGGGTCCGCCACCATCTTCGCGCGAAGCGGGTTCAGTTCGATGTAGCGGTGGCACTGCAACAGGTAGCGATCGTCGCCCACCGGACAGGCCTTGTAGCGTCCTTCCCACAGCGTTCCGCTTCGGCCATCCCGATCATTCACGTAGCGGACGTAGCGACGCCCCAGCGCCTGCATGGTGCGCCCGATGCGACCCGCGGCGCCGGGTGTCATCAGTAGATGCACGTGATTGGTCATCAGGACGTACGCGTGCACGGCGCAGCCTTCGCGCCGCGCGATCTCGCGCAGATCCTGCAGGTAACGGGTGTAATCGATCCCGACAAAAAAGCACGGGCGGCGATCGTTGCCGCGCTGGATCACGTGTTGTGCAATGCCGGGAAGGTCGACCCGGGGAGAGCGGGGCATGGCCGCAATCCTTGCAAGACGGACTGCGGCATTCTCGCGTCGGCTTGCATGCGATGCTGTCGGCGGTGGCCGGGAAGGCCTGTCGGGAAAAGTCGACTCTGACCCCGGTTTTCCGGGTGATGGAGTAGCATCGCGGACATCGCGTAGGGGGCGCCGTTGGATATCACGCGTTGCCGCGGCGCTTGAGCTTTTGCGCGTCATTCCGGCGCAGGCCGGAATCCAGAATCCGGTTTGTGTTTCGCATTCAAGTGGCGGGCCATCAAGCACAATCGGGAGGCGTCATGAAAGCGATCGTGGCTTGCGTCCTCTCGTTCGTGGCCTGCGGTTGGGCTTGGGCGGGGGTGTCCTTCGCAGGGCCTGCCGCCGGCGTCCAGGCAACCACGCGCCCAGCCGCGCCGTTCAAGATCATCGCGACGGATTCCGGCTTCGAGGCCCCGGCCACGTTGTCGGCCGGGCTTCGGCACATCGTCTTCGAGAACCGTGGCTCGACGATCCACGAAGCCATGCTGGTGAAACTGCCCGATGGCATGACTCCAGCCGCTTACGTGGACCGCATCCGGCACGGACAACTCTTTCCCGAGGGCGCGCTCGACTATTCCGGAGCGGGGCTGACGTCGCCCGGCGAAGCCGTGGAAATCTGGACCAGGGTCGACCCGGGACACTACGTCCTGATCTGCTGGAACGGCGACCACGCGACCACGGTGCCGTTGCGAGCCTTCACGGTGCTCGCCGATGGTTCACCGGACGACACCCCGCCGAAGGAAGATGCGGTCCTGAAGCTGGGGGATTTCCGCTTCGAACTCCACGGGCGCTTGCGGAGCGGCTCGCGCGTGATACGCGTGGAGACGCCCGGCCCCTCGATGCACGAACTCGATATTTTCCGCCTGCGCGGCGACCACACCGCTGCCGACGTCAACCGTTGGCGCAAGCGCGAAGACTCGGGGTCTCCTTCCGAAACCACGGGCCCGGCCGATGCCCTGGGCGGGCTGCTCGACAGCCACGACATCAAGCGGGTGAGCTGGCTGCGCCAAAACTTCCGACCCGGCCGCTACGTGCTGCACTGCGAAATGCCGATGGACCCGACCGCGGTGGCGGGCAGGGTCGACGTGACCCACGCGGACGCGGGAATGGTGCAGGAATTCGAGGTCGCCCCGTAGCGGTTTGTGTGCGTCGCTGCCGGCGGTTGGCTGTCGGTAAAAGTCGACTCTGACCCCGGTTTTGGATTCATACTCCCGCCACGGATCCCGGGGAGGGACTGCCATGAACATTCGCGGATGGGTGGCGTGTTTCGGTATTGCGATGGCAACCGCGGCGGGGCCAGCGTTTTCGCAACCGCCCGCCAAGCCGGCTTATGACGCGTCCCTCGCGAAGAAGACGGGCGCGGACGAGCACGGCATGCGGCACTACGTGCTGGTGATCCTCAAGACCGGCCC
>DASSNH010000231.1:0-6440 GCA_035701405.1 Rhodanobacteraceae bacterium | reverse complement strand
GGCGTGGTCAGCACGCGATCCACGAAGATCGCGCCGGAGGCCTTGTCCACCTCGTACTTGACGGGTTCGGCGTCCTTGGGGATTTCGATGACGACGTTGATGTCGTCCGGCACGTCGCGGCCGGCGGGGACGAGATCCAGGCCCATGGGGGGGTGTCCTTTCGGAAACCGCCCATGTTACGCGCGGCGGGCAGACGCTGCGTGATGCGGAAAAACCGGGGTCAGAGTGCCATTTCGGGCAAGTTTCCTCCGCAACGCGACAGCTTCCGACGAAATTGCACTCTGACCCCGGCTTTTATTGCAATTTGTCCCACAGGAAGTCGTACGCGAGCGCATGCATGGTCGCCGACTGCTGGTTGTCGGCGCCGGCGCCGTGACCGCCTTCGGTGTTCTCGTAGAACCAGACGTTCTTGTAGCCCATGGCCTCCATCTTCGCGGCCATCTTGCGTGCCTGCGCAGGGCCGACGCGGTCGTCGCTGGTCGTGGTGTAGAACAGCACGTCCGGATAGTGCATGTCCGGCTTGACGTTCTGGTACGGCGAGAAGGCCTTGATGAATGCCCACTGCCCGGGATCGTCGGGATCGCCGTACTCGGCCATCCACGATGCGCCGGCCGAGAGATGCGTGTAGCGCTTCATGTCGAGCAGCGGCACTTCGCAGGCGATCGCGCCGTAGAGTTGCGGATACCCGGTCAGCATGTTGCCCATCAGCAGGCCGCCGTTGCTGCCGCCTTCGGCCCCGAGGTGCTGCGGCGAGGTGACCCCGCGCTTGATCAGGTCGTCCGCGACCGCGGCGAAATCCTGGTACGCCTTCGGACGGTTGGCCTTGAGCGCGGCCTTGTGCCACGACGGGCCGTATTCGCCGCCGCCACGGATGTTGGCGACCACGTAGACGCCGCCGCGTTCGAGCCACGCCCGGCCGATCGAGCCGGAGTAGTGCGGCAGCAGGGAGACCTCGAAGCCGCCGTGGCCGTATTCCAGCGTGCGGTTGCTTCCGTCGAGCTTCATGTCCTTCGGAGCGATCTGGAAATACGGTACGCGGGTGCCGTCCTTCGAGGTCACGAAGTGCTGGCTGACCTCGAATTTCGCGGCGTCGAAGAACGCCGGTTCCTGCTTGATCTTCTTCGCGGGTTCGCGGCCAAGTACCCCACGTTCCAGCGATGGAGGATCGAGGAACCCGGTGACTGTGAGCCAGTATTCGTCGGAGTGGTCGGGATCGGTGTCGACCACCGCGATGGTGCTGAACTTCGGCGCGCCCGGCAGCGCCTGGTGCTGCCATGCGCCGTTGCCGGATGCCGGTGGCGTCAGCACGTCGAGACGACTTTTCACGTCGTCCAGCACGTCCAGGATGATGTGGTTCTGCGTCCACGAGTAACCCGCGAGCGCGGTGTGCGCATCGGGCGTGAACAGCGCGGTGAAATCGCGCTTGCCGGCCATGAAATCCTCGAACTTCATCGCGATCAGCGCGCCGGCCGGCCAGGTCTTGCCGCCGGTCGTCCAGGGCGACTTCGTCTGCACCAGCAGCCATTGGCGATGCACGTCGGCATTGGCGTCTTCCGGCACGTCGACCTTGGCGAGCTTGCCGCCGTCGCGCAGGTACATGTCGCCGTGGAAGAAGTCCTTCTGCACCGAGACGAAGTCGCGCTCGTAGCCTTTGGTGCGGTCGTGGTAGGCGCCGATGGCGAGATCGGTCGGCTTGCCTTCGTACACCACGGTCGCCGCCGAAAGCGGCGTGCCGCGCGTCCATTCCTTGACGATCCGCGGATAGCTCGACTTGGTCATCGAGCCGGGCCCGAAGTCGGTGCCGACGTAGATGTGGTCGGCGTCGATCCAGTCGACGTCCGATTTGGCGACCGGAAGGAAGAAGCCGCCATTCACGAAGGTTTTCGACGGGAGGTCGAACTCGCGCACCTCCACCGCATCGCCGCCGCCCGGCGACAGCGACACCAGGCAATGGGTGTAGTCGGGCTTCATGCAGCGCGCGCCCTTGAACACCCACTTCTTGTCTTCGGCCTTGTTCAACGCGTCGATGTCGAGCACCGTTTCCCACTTCGGGTCGGCCTTCTCGTATTCGGCCAGCGTGGTGCGCCGCCAGATGCCGCGCGGATTGGCCTTGTCCTGCCAGAAGTTGTACAGGTAGTCGCCCATCCGGTAGACGTAGGGAATGCGCGCCTCCGAGTCGAGCACTTCGAGGATCTTGCCGCGGGTCTTGTCGAACTCCGGCGATTCCATGAAAGCTTTCTGGGTGATCGCGTTCTGTGCGTGCACCCACTCCATCGCACGTTGGCTGTGGCTGGGCTCGAGCCAGAGATACGGGTCGCCGGATGATGCCGTCGACGCCGGTTCGTGGTTCTTTGGGGAAGGATTGGCCAATGCCGTGCCCGAAACGATGACGCCCAATGCCAGTGCCGGCCAGATCGCCTTCATCGTCGCTGCCTCGTGTGGAATTCCGGCCATGTTGAACGGATCGGCGCGACGGCGCACGTGACGAAAGGCATGGCACCTCGCTGGGCGTCCAACCGTTCACCAGCCGCCACGGCCGCCGTCCGATGCGTTGCCCGACCCGGAACCGGGCCCCGGCGCTACGACGCGGATGCGATGGCGCCCGATGACATGCTGCTGGCAAACCTCGCGGTGAAACCGCCGCTGCCCGTCGAGGAATGCCACCGGAGTTGTGCCTTCTCCATCTGCGCGGACAGTGCCTACCAGAACCGTTCCGGCGCTGCCGTGAGCTGCGGGCAAGTTCAACCACATCACGGCAGATGTACGGAGTTCGATGCGCCGAGCGAATTGCGCGATCGGAACGATATTGAGGCAACCGTCACTTTCACCAGCTTCCCCCGCGGGGATACTCGGTTCGCGACAGCATTCCTGTTGTCCCGACCGAACCATCCTTCCAGTGAAGAGTGAAATGACCCAGGTTACTTTCCCCCGCAACGCCCGCAAGACGCGCACCTTCGCAGCGTTGTTGTGCATCGGCGCATTGTTGTTCTCGAGTCCCCTCTTGGCCGTGGTCATCCTTCCGACCAATGCCGTCCTGACGTCCAACGTGGCCTACGGGAGCGACCCGTTGCAGAAGCTGGACGTGTACGCCCCAAAGGGGGTACACGGGGCGCCGATCGTCTTCATGGTGCATGGCGGCGGCTGGTGGCGCGGAGACAAGGCGTTCCCCGGTGTCGTGCAGAACAAGATCAACCACTTCCTGCCCAAGGGGATCATCTTCGTTTCCGTCAACTACCGGCTTTCCCCACAAGTCGGCGTGCTGGACCAGGCGAAGGACGTGGCGCGAGCATTGATCTACGTGCAGGCGCACGCGACACAATGGGGAGGCGACCCGAATCGCGTGGTCGTCATGGGGCATTCCGCCGGCGCGCACCTGACAAGCCTGATGACAACCGCGGCCGACATCCACAAGGGCGCGAAACCGTGGCTCGGGAACATCGAACTCGACAGTGCGGCGCTCAACGTGGTGCAGATCATGAAAGCCCCGCACCCGCATTCGCTCTACGACCCCATTTTCGGCGCGGACCCCAATCTGTGGGCGGAAGCCTCGCCGACGTTGCGCATTACCGCCGCGCCCCCGCCGATGCTGATGGTGTGCTCGATCGCACACCCGGGATCGTGCCGGCAGACGGAGGAGTTCGTCGATGCGGCCTATGGCAAGGCGGTGGAGTATCAAACCGGCCTGGATCATGGATCCATCGACACCACCCTCGGCCTGTCGAACCAACTGACGGACGCGGTTGACTCTTTCCTCTGCGCGCTTGGCGTCGGCTGTGGCCGGACCCAGGCAAAAGGTACGGCGAGCAAGACGAAGACACCGCCCCGGGTCCTTTGCTCCTTGCGGAAGAATTCGGCAAAGCCATGCCCGAAACGATGATGCCCGGTGCCAGTGCCGACCGGATCGCCGTCATCGTCGCCGCGCGCTGGTGAATTCCGACGAGGGTGAACGGATCGAAGGGACGGTGCAGGTGACGGAAAGCCTGGCGCTTGCACAGACCAGGCTCCGCACCGATCTCTCACCAGCCGCCTCCGCCGCCGCCTCCGCCGCCGCCGCCCGAACTCCCGCCCGAGCCGGAACTGGAGCCCGGTGCCATCGACGCCGAGGCGATTGCGCCGCCGAACCCCGAGGTCATGCTGCTGGCGAAGGTCGTGAAGCTTGCGCCGTTGAAGCCGCTGGCGCCCGTGCCCGAATACCACGAGGGTCGCGCCTGCTCCATCTGCACGGGCGACAGCGCACTGGAAAAGCGTTCGGCCCAGGCGTTGCCGACGCCCAGCGCGAGGGCATACGGAAGGTAGGCGGCGAACAGGTCCGGTCGTGATTCCGGCTTGTAGCGGGCGTCGAGTTCCTGTTTCTCGGCAACGCCGAGGTACCAGCGGAAACCCCGGATGCGGTCGAGCAATTTCGCACCCAGTTGCGTCGGTGCCTTCAGCCACTGGTAGAACATCAGGTTGGTCACGACCAGGGCGATGCACAGCGGAATCAGCGCGTAGCCGGCCAGCGTTCCCAGCGCCGCGATCGCGATGAGCTCGGCCGCCGCAAAGAAGACGAACATGATCCAGCCGCCGACCGCGGCGCGGCCGCCGTGCGCAGCCCTGTTGAACAGCAGGACCACACCCACGGTCCAGAACCCGATCCACGCGAGCAGGAAGCCGGTGCCTTCGGCGCCGCCGAGGCTCGCCAGCCATGCGCTCACGACCGTGATCGCGACTCCCGGCAGCAGCCACAAGCTGTTGGTGAGGAAATACTTGCTGTAGAACGCCGCCTTCAGTGCCTTCTGGTGGGCGCTGCGCGCGGCCTGTACGCGGCTGTGTTCGCCCTGCTTGAATTCGATGTCGGCGCCGCCGGCGAACAGGGCGTCCCGCAGCGCCTTCTCGTCGGCGGAAAAGACTGCCTTGCCGCCATCGCGCCGGGTGGCGACGTAGGTCTTGGCGTCGTCCTCGCGGATGTCGAGCCCGCCCTTGGCGGCAACGCCGAGGATGCCGGCGGTGAAACAGGTATCGTCGTAGCCCATCCGTTCGACGTAACGGAGCGCGGCCGCGGAGTCGCCATCCGGCGGCTCGTATTCGGCGACCAACGGCCCCGCTGCGGGGTCCCGGCCCTTGCGGCGCCAAACCTGCACGTAGTAGATCCACAAGCCGACCAGCGCGATCACGGCCAGCAGGATGTTGGAGTTGTCGGCGAGCCACCAGCGCCACCGCTGCGCGGTCGAAGGCGCGATGATCACGCCCTTCGGGAACTCGAGCACGATGCTGAGGCCCTCATTGGACCCGAGCGGGCGCGTCGTGATGTAGTCCGCGCCGCCGTCATGCACGCTCGCCGCCAGCGCCTCCTCGCGCGAATCCTGGCTGCCGGTGTAGCCGTAGGCCTCGAGTTTCGCAGCCGGAACCGCGAGCGGGAGGTGCACGCTGGCGCTCGCGCGGTCGATCGGGAAGATCCAGCCGGTGCCATTGACGTTCCAGAACAGCTCGTCGTGGTCGGGGAAGAAACCGATCTGGCGATTGGTCCGATAGCGGATCGTCCAGGTGTGCACGCCGGGCGTGACCAGCGTGGCTTCATCACCGAGATAGACACGCACGCCGTTGGACTGCCGCTCCGTGCGCCACGATTCGGGCGCACCGTCGCGGGTGGCGCGGGTCACCGCGAACCCGACGTGGTAACGGTGGTGCTGGCGGTCGCGGTAGTCGGTCGGAAAGTCGCGATAGATTCCATGGCGGATCCGGGCGCCTTCCGCCTGCACCCGGATCGTCTCGGTTACCTGCATGCCGCCGTCGACGGCGAGGGTGATGTCCGAGTGGTAGTCGAGGATGCGTTCGGCAGCGCCGGCATCGACGACGCCGACGCCAAGGCCGAACAGGCAGAACGCCATCAGCAATACGTGGTGGCGCATGCGCTTCCTCATCCGAGGCCCACCTGCACGTTCCCGCGCGCATCATCGTCGGCCGCGAAGAATGCGGCCGGCTTGAACCCGAGCGGGCGCGCGGCCAGCACGGCCGGAAACCGCTCGATCGCGGTGTTGTATTGGCGAACCGAGCCGTTGTAGAAGCGGCGGGCGTGCTGGATCAGGTTTTCGGTGTCGACCAGTTGCCGCGACAATTGCATGAAATTGCCGTTGGCCTTGAGGTCGGGATAGGCCTCGGCCACGGCGATCAGGCGCGTCAGGCTCCGGCCGAGCGCGGCTTCCGAGGTTTCGCGATCGGGCGTGGAGGTTGCGCTCAGCGCCGCGTGGCGCTCGACGGCCACGCGCTCGAGCAGTCCGCTCTCATGCGCGGCATACGCCTTCACCGTCTGGACCAGCGGCGGCACCAGGTCGTGGCGGCGCTGCAGTTGCACGTCCACGTCGCTCCACGCGACCCGCACCTGGTTGCGCAGGCGCACCAGCCGGTTGAACAGCCATGCGACCGCAATGGCGAAGGCGAGCGCGAGCGCGGCAATCAGCATG